>DATFWZ010000747.1:0-5733 GCA_035258765.1 Gemmataceae bacterium | reverse complement strand
CGTGGACCAGGGCCTCGTAGACGGACTTGTACGCGTCGTGGTGCTTGACGTACTTGCCGACGACCGCGACGTTCACGTCCCGGTCCCAGGCCCGCATCGACTCGACCATCTCCCGCCAGTCGTCGATCTGCTGCGGGCGGGCGTGTGACAGGTTCAGCTTCTCGATGATGAGGTCGTCGAGCTGGTTGTTCACTAGGCTCAGCGGCACCTCGTAGATCGTGTACTCCTTGTCCCGCTCCTCGATGACCGCCCGGCGCTCGACGTTGCAGAACTGAGCGATCTTTTCCGCCTCGTCCTTGGGCAGCTCGCGCTCGGTCCGGCAGATCAAGACGTCCGGCTGGATACCGATCTTGCGCAGCTCGCCGACCGAGTGCTGTGTCGGCTTGGTCTTCGACTCCCCGGCCGCTTTCAAATAGGGCACCAGGGTCAAATGGATGTACAGGCAGTTGTTCTTGCCGACATCGAGAGCGAATTGCCGGATCGCCTCGAAGTAGGGCATGCCCTCAATGTCGCCGACGGTGCCGCCGATTTCGGTGATGACGACGTCCACGTCCGGGGTCGCGAGCTTCTTGATGCAGGCCTTGATCTCGTCCGTGATGTGCGGGATGACCTGGACGGTACGCCCCTTGTACAGCCCCTGCCGCTCCTTGTTGATCACCGACAGGTAGATCTTGCCGGTCGTGTAGTTGCAGTCGCGGTTGAGGGGGGCGTTGGTAAAGCGCTCGTAATGCCCCAGGTCGAGATCGGTCTCGGCGCCATCGTCCAGCACATAGACTTCGCCGTGCTGGTAGGGGCTCATGGTCCCGGGGTCGACGTTGATGTAGGGGTCGAATTTCTGCAGTCGCACGCTCAAGCCGCGGCGCTCGAGCAACATTCCGATGGAGGCACAGGTCAGCCCTTTCCCCAGAGAGCTGACCACGCCGCCAGTCACGAAAATAAACTTGGTCATGCGCGGCAGTTCCCCACGGCGGCAGCGGAAAGTGTCAGGCGGATCGCAGGTGGGAGCAGTCGGAGTTCAGCCCTTGGTCACTATACCGGAAATCGGTCGCCGGGCCATTTGCACCAGCGGTCACGCGGCGCGGCCCGGTCGGCCGGCCCGGTACTCCGCGACGAAACGCTCGTAATCCGCGGGCGTATCAACGCCCCGACCGGCGTGGGCGACGACGCCGACGCGAATCGTCCAGCCGTGTCCGAGGGCGCGCAGTTGCTCGAGTTTCTCCAGCTGTTCGAGCGGGTGAGGTGGCAGCGACGCGAGGGCCAAGAGTGCGTCGCGCCGGTAGGCGTAAAGCCCGAGGTGATGCAGGAACGGCGATGGCCAGGTGAAGTCCGGGTGGCCGTCGCGGACGTGCGGGATCGCGCTGCGGCTGAAGTACAGGGCCCGGCCGGATTTGTCGCAGACCACCTTGACGCAATTCGGGTTGAGATAGGTCTCCTCCGACGTGATCGGCATGGCGAGAGTCGCCATCTCGGCCCGCGGGTCATCGCCGAGGAGCTTCGCGAGCAACTCCAGCGATCGCGGGTCGATCAGCGGCTCGTCGCCCTGGACGTTGACAATGGCATCAACGTCAAGCGCCGCGGCCACCTCGGCGACGCGATCGGTGCCGGACAGGTGGTCCTTGCGCGTCAAGACGACCCGGCCGCCGAAGCTTTCGACCGCGGCGGCGATTCGCGGGTCATCGGTAGCCACCAGGACCATTTCGACCCCCCCCACCTGCACCGATTGCTCGTAGACGTGCTGGACGAGGTATTTCCCCGTTTCCTTGAGCAGCGCCTTCCCGGGCAACCGCGTGGAGGCGTAGCGTGCGGGAATGACGATAGCGGTGCGCATGGTCACGGCGGTGCTGGCGGGCCTGGGAACGCCGGGAGTCTAGCGGTGTTCGGGGAATCGGGGAAGGCCGACCGCCGGGGCGGTAGTCCGGGGTTATAACACCGGCATGAGGATGCACCCGGACGTTCTGGTCATTGGCGGCGGCGTCATCGGGCTGACCACGGCCTATTACCTGGGCCGCGAAGGAGTCTCGGTGCACGTTCTCGACCGGTCCGCGGCCGGGTCGGAAGCGTCTTGGGCGGGGGCGGGCATCATACCCCCGGGTAATCCGGCCCACGCAACCTCCGCGTACAACCGCCTGCGGGCCATCAGTGCCGAGGCATACCCGGCTCTCAGCGCGGAGCTTCTCAAGCAGACCGGCATTGACAACGGTTACCGTGTCTGTGGCGGAATTGAGATCTTCGAAGGCGATCCCAGCCTGGTCCTGCGAATCTGGCGCGAGGAGCGGATCGATTCACGGCGGCTAATGGCCGATGAGCTGCGGTGTCTCGAGCCGGAAATCCGTCCGCCAACAAATGAAATTCATCTCCTCCCCGGGATGGGCCAGGTGCGCAACCCCTGGCACGTCCGTGCACTCATCGCGGCATGTGAAAAGGTCGGGGTCGAGATTGAGGCAAATGCACCGGTTACGCGACTTCGGCTCGCTGGTAACCGCGTCCTGGCCGGCATAACCGAAGACGGCGTTGAACATCTCGCCGACCGGTTCCTGGTCGCCGCCGGGGCCTGGTCGGACCGGCTGCTGCTCCAACTAGGGGTGCGCACGGGCGTTCACCCCGTTCGCGGGCAGATCGTCCTCTTTCGCTCCGCCGAGCCGCTCTTGCGTCGGGTTGTATCGGTCGGCAAATGCTACCTGGTGCCGCGGCAGGACGGGCGGATTCTCGCCGGGGCGACCGAAGAACCGGAAGCTGGCTTCGAAAAACGAACAACGGAGAGCGGTGTCGGCGGTCTGATTCGATTCGCGACTGGGCTGCTCCCGCGACTAGTCACCGCCGAGGTTGAAAAGACCTGGGCCGGCCTACGCCCGGGGTCGCCCGACGGCTTGCCGTTCCTCGGGCCAATGCCGGGATTTGACAACGTATTCGCCGCCACGGGCCACTTCCGGGCCGGGATTCAATTATCGCCGGGGACCGCGTTGCTCATGTCCGAATTGCTTTCGGGCCGGCGCCCGACGATGCCGCTCGACGATTTCCGGCTCGACCGCCCCCCGGCCCCGCCGTTCCCAGCGGCGTTCCGGTCCTGAATCATGCGGTACAATGGGGTAACCCCGGGACCGACCGATGGAACCCGCTGATCACCGCCAGCTGGTGAGCCTGCTCGCCGGCGACCTGTCCTGGCTGGAGGACCACTCCCGCCGCCAGCCGGCCCTGGCCCGCGAGGCCGGTCAGCTCCGGCTCGCGGCCGCCCTCGTCCGCAACGCCGTCGGCCCGTTCCTCGACGGCCAGCCGACGACTCCGCTTCACATTGCCGTGGTGGGCGGGGCCGGCGCCGGGAAGAGCACGGTGGTCAACTTCCTTGTCGGCGCGGCCGTTGCCGAGGCTAACCCGCAGGCGGGCTACACGCGACACCCGGTCGCATATATCCCCGGGACCGCGTCGAGCGGTTGGTCGGGACACCTCGGGTTCCTGGGGCCCCTTCGCAAGCTCGACCGCGCCGGGCCCTCGGACCTCGACGAGGACGTCTACCAGGTCCGCCGGATCGAGGCCCCGGTATCGCCGCTCGGCGACGTAGTCATCTGGGACTGCCCGGACATGACGACCTGGGCGGCCAGCACCTACGTCCCGCGCCTGATCGAAGTCGCGGGCCTGGCCGACGTGATCGTCTACGTCGCGTCCGACGAGCGCTACAACGACGAGGTGCCGACGCAGTTCCTCCACTTGTTGGTCCGAGCCGGGAAGGCGGTCGTCGTCGTCCTGACGAAGATGAACGAGGCCCAGGTCCCGCGAATCGTCGAGCATTTCGAGCAGGAGATCCTCACGCGCCTGCCGAAGACCGAGTCCGGCAAGACGGGAGTCCCGGTGCTGACGATCCCGTACTTGACGGCCGATCAGCTTGCCGACCCGGTCGGGAAGGCGGCCGCTCCCCGAATCCCGCTGATCAACCAGGTGCTCGTCCTCGCCGACCAGGCGATCGCCCGGCGACGGACCGTCGAACAGGGGCTCCAGTTCCTTTCGACGGCGGGCGGCGAGCTGCTCGACGTGGCCCGGCAGGACCTGGCCGCGATGGACGCGTGGCGCGACCTCGTCCAGGCCGGGCGTCGCGACTTTGAGGCCCGTTACCAGAGCGAGTACTTGAACGGCGAGGGTTTCCGGCGGTTTGACGAGGCTCGCGAGAAGCTGCTCAACTTGCTCGAATTGCCCGGGGCCGGGCGCGGGTTCGCGACGGTCATGTGGGCGCTCCGTCTGCCGTACCGCTCGCTCCGCAATGTGGTGGAGAAAGCCCTCACGCGGCCGCCGGCAGTCAACGTCGGCGAGGCCAAAGTCCTGGAGGGCGCGTACCGGGCCTGGCTCGACCAGTTGCGGGCCGAGGCGATCCGCCGGGCCGACTCGCACCCGCTTTGGCGACACGTCAGCGTGGGGTTCAACTCCGGGCTCTCCGAGGCCGCGGCCGAGCACTTTCAGGCCGACCTGCGGAACTTCCAGGCCAGCTCGGCCGAGGAGCTCGAGGGCGCCGCCCGGTCGGTGACCGCGGGGCTCGAACAGAACCGGCCGGCTCTCGTCACGCTCCGGGCCGGGAAGCTATTACTCGATGTCGTCGCCGTCGTCTTCGCGATCTGGGCGGGCGGCTGGGACTGGCCGACGCTCATCTACATTCCCCTGTTCGTGTCTGCCGCCCATCAGGTGGTCGAACTGGGCGTGCGGCAGTATGTCGAGGGGAAGCGGTCGGCCGTCCGCTCGCGGAAAATGGCCATCGTGTCGCAGACGATCTCGATCCCGCTGGCGGACTGGCTGGCCCGGTGGCCGGCCACGGGCGGGTCGGCCTATGAGAAGCTGCAGGGGGCCCTGCGGCGCGTCCCGGAATCCATTGCCCAGCTCCGCCGGCTCGCCGAGCCGCGCCTCCGCGCATGACCGACGCGCCGCCGATCGCCGAGCCCTTCCTCCGGACCCTCTCGCCGTTGTTGCACACGCTGGAGCGGGACGTCCGCTCGTGGCTGGATTCTCCACACCGGCGCCCGCTCCCGCTCATCGCCCGGGCTTCGCTCGAGGGCATGGTCAACGACCTGCGCCGGCAGGCCGAGGCCCTGGACGTCGATCGGCCGATTCTCGTGGTCATGCTGATGGGCGGCACCGGTGTGGGCAAATCCACGCTCCTGAATGCCCTCGCCGGTGGGCAAGTTGCGCAGGCCTCGTTCACAAGGCCAACCACTCGCGACCCAGTCGTCTACTACCACGAATCCGTGAAGCCGGACCGGCTCGACGCGGCCTTGCGCCATTGCCGGCTCGTGCCGCACCTCCGCCCGGGGCTCGAGCAAAAGGTGATCGTTGACACCCCGGACCTGGACAGCAACGACATCGTCAACCGCGAGAAGCTCAAGGCGATGCTCCCGGTCGCGGACGTGGTGTTGTACGTCGGGTCGCAGGAGAAGTACCACGACCGGCTCGGCTGGGAGCTGTTCAAGCAGCAGCGGCAGCGGCGGGCGTTCGCGTTCGTGCTCAACAAGTGGGACCGCTGCTTGCAACCGGGCGCGAGCGGCCTGCGCCCCGACGAGGACCTGCTACACGACTTGAAAGAGGAAGGGTTCGAAACCCCCCTGCTCTTCCGCACCGTCGCCCAGTCGTGGCTCGATTCGGGGAGTAACGGCCAACCTCCACCCGGCCTGCCTGCGGGTGAGCAGTTCCGCGAACTGCGGGACTGGCTTGAACAGGGCCTGACGCGGCTGGAGATTGAGGCGGTCAAGGCCCGGGGTG
>DATFWZ010000746.1:0-4148 GCA_035258765.1 Gemmataceae bacterium | reverse complement strand
CCCTTGGTCTCGATCTCCTTGGTCCAGTCGTTGGCGGCGCTCATCCCCAGCGGCTTGGGCGCGAACAGGCCCGCCAGTTCAATGTTGCCGGTCCTGACGCGAAGGTACGAACAGTTTTCGCAAATGCACCCGCCCTGCATGGCGGTGGACACCATCACCGCGGGGAACGCCGCGGTCGGCCGGTCATCGACTGCCCCGAGAATGAACGTCTGCGTCCCGCCGCCGCTCGCCCCGGTGACCCCAATCCGCTTCGGATCGACGTCCGGCAGGGAGAGCAGGAAGTCGAGCGCCCGGATGCTATTCCAGGTCTGCAGGCCCATGAAGCTCTGCAGCCGCAGCTCGGCCTCCGCGTCCGTGAATCCGGTCCGATGCGCGATCGCCTTCGAGTCCGCGTAGCCGACCATGTCGTAGTGGAACACAACGCTACCCATCCGGGCGAGCTGGGCGCAACGCGCCTGTAACGGGTACCGGGCCCCCTCCATCGTCTTCTCGGCCCCGGACTCGACTTCCTTCTTCGCCGCGGCTTCGTTGTTCTCGTGGAAGCGGCCGTTGGCCCAGTGGCCGTGCGGACAAAGGACCCCGGGCTTCTTTGTCTCCGCCTTCGCGGTCGGACGGTAGAGGTTTCCGCTCACGTAATGGCCGGGCATCGACGCGAAATACACTTTCTCGACCGTGTACCCGTCGCGCTCGATTTTGCCGTGAATCACCGCGTTCAGGGGGGTCTTCTCCGGCAGCGGCCAGAGACCGTTGGCGACCAGGACCTGGGTTCGGACTTGCCGGGCCCGGTCGTTCCACGCCTCGCGCGTCGCGGGCGGGGTGAACGGGAAGTACCCGTTATAGTCCTTGGGCTTGCCGAGGCGGGCGTCCTTCAATTCCGACTTGTCGGGGAATAAACGAGTCGGATCGTCATCCGAATAGGCGGAGGCGGCCGCGAGGACGACGGCGGCGACGGAGAGGATGCGCATGGCGGGTCCCAATCGGGAAAGGGGCGAGAGGCGTCAGAGTAATGGGGCGCGGGTCATGTCGCAAGCGGCCAGTGCGCGAACCGACATCGCGGCCCCCCGGTCCGTTTGGTAAATCCTTGACCAAGGCGCTAGAATCTCCCGTTTTCGGCGGCTAGTGAGACATTCGACAACCGGATTTGACCCGGAGAATTTGATGGACGACGCTTGGAAGTTCATGGCCGGCGGGGCCCTGATCGGCGTGCTCGGCATGATCGCCGGCTTCTGGACCAAGGTGAAGGGGGTCCTCTGGCGGATCGCCAACCTGTTCGTGCAACAGGTGGAGATCCCGACGGAGGAGGGCCACAACGCCCTGGTCGCTTACCTGATCGCCCGGTACAAGCGGTCGCGGATGTACGACCGCATGTACGGGGCCTGGTACGCCCACCGCCGCGACGGCCGTTACGGTCTCGTTGCCTACGAGCAGTACGGCACCCGAAGCATGATCTTCTGGAACCGCTGGCTGCCGTTCTTCTACAGCAACGCGGTCGAGGCCAAGGCCCGGCAGACGAAGACCAACCAGGCCGGCGGGTCTGGCGGGAGCGACGACGCCACCAAGGTGTACTCGACGCTGACGTTCATCCGCGGCACGCTCAACGTCGAGACGCTCCTTCTCGACGCGTGCAACGAGGCCAATCGGCTGACCTGGTCGAACGCGTCGTCCGAGGAGAAGTGCCGCAACCGGTTCGTCATCCACTACGTCCCCAAGCGGACCGAGGAGAACGACAACCGCGGCGGGCCGTCGAATGGCCTGGCCTGGTACCAGCAGGGGTACTATCGGCTGCTCGGGATCACGGCCGACGAGCTGGGCAAGATGCCGCTGCACAAGGGCCGGGCCCTCGACAACTTGATCTTCCCGGAGCGGATCAAGGGCCTCATCGGCGAGATCGAGCTGTGGCGGAACCACCGCCAGTGGTACATGGACAAGGGCATCCCGTGGAAGCGCGGCTGGCTCCTCTACGGACCGCCGGGCACCGGCAAGACCGCCCTCGCCCGGGCCTTCGCCGAGGACCTGAACATGCCGATCTACGTGTTCAACCTCGCCGAGATGACCAATCACGAGCTGATCAAGACGTGGACCGACATGCAGGTCAACGTCCCGTGCGTCGCCCTGATCGAGGATATCGACAACGTGTTCCACGGCCGCGAGAACGTCGTCCGCCGCAACGGCATGATGTCGCTCATGTTCGCCTCGCGGAAGGACGACAAGGGCCAGGGGAACAAGAAGAACGACGACGGCATGCGCGACGCGTTCTCGCCACTGACGTTCGACTGCCTGCTCAACTGCCTCGACGGCGTCGAGCGCACAGACGGGATCTTCACGATCATCACGACCAACGACCTGTCGAAGATCGACCCGGCCCTCGGCCAGCCGCGCAAGCTGCCGGACGGGACGACCGAGTTCATCTCGACGCGGCCCGGGCGCGTGGACAAGGCCGTCGAGCTGACTTACATGGAGCCGGCTGACAAGAAGGTGATGGCGAAGCGCATCCTCGGCGAGTACCCGGACGAATACTTGCAGATGCTCGAGTTCATCGACCGGCTGCCCGACCTGCCGGAAACGCCGGCCCAGTTCCAGGAGCGGTGCGGGCAGATCGCACTGAAGTGCTTCTGGAACGAGACGCACCCGGGGCCCGTCGTCGAGCGGGCGCCGATGCCGCGGGAACTCATCCCGTCGGAAAACGGCGCGGCCGAGACGGTGGTCGAAGGGGAATTCCTGCCGGTGAGCTAAGGCGGATATCCGAGTGTTGGAGCGATAAGGCCGAGCCCGAATTGCAGCGAGGGCGACGCCGACCCGGCGTCGTGGCGACCGGATTCCGATCCTTTCGAGCCCGGCGCACAGGATCGGAATCCTGTGCCCACAGCCCGCCCGGCGTCGGCGGAGCCCGAAGCGCAGCGAGGGCGACGCCGACCACTCCGGGGCCGGCGTCGCCCTCGCTGCGCTTCGGGCTCCGCCGCAATGGCTGCTCCGCCAACACGGAGTCCGCTCGCTTTTCCTACTTCTTCTTCGCCAGTCGCTTGGTGACCGTCTTGGCCACGTCCGCCAGGTCTGCCTCGCCGGGCGGGCCGCTCGCCTTGAACTTCCACCGCTTGATCACGCGGTACTGGTCGTAGAAGACGATGACAATGTCGTCCTCGGCCGCGATGCCCATCGCGGTCACCTGGGCGGGGACGAGCGGCTGGTTGTCCGGGACCTCGGTCGCCTCCGCTAGCCCGATGGTGGTCCGCTTCGGCATGACGCCGGACACCCACTGCGTGATCTCCTTGATCCGCGCGTCCCGCGACTCATCCTTGCGGAACTCATCCTTCAGAGCCAGGAACACCACGAACGTCCCGAGCCGGCTGGTCTTGTATTCTTCCGCGAGGGCATCCTGCGTCTTGACCAGTTCGGAGAGGGGATTGGCCGCGTCGGCCGGGATTTGGCGGGCGAAGACGGCGACCACCGGGTTGAGCCCGTGATCGGTCACCACGTCCTGCATCTTCCCGTTCCGGTTGCGCACGTCGTCGGCCGGGAACCGCGGCTCGGCCACGATGTAGGCCCGGAACCCCTGGGCGACTTCCTCCAATTTGTCCTGGGCCGGCGATCCAAGCACAATCGCCAGTCCGGCAACTCCGGCCATAAGCGCACGGCGGACGGTCTTCATCACATCACCCGACGGGAATGGGAACCTGGCACTTTCTTAGCCTGACGACCCCGCGGCGCCGCGTCAAGGCGGGAGCCCGATTCCACCGGTCAGGTCACGCGGCACGGGCGACAAACTCGGAACCACCGGCCGGGTCAGATGGCATGAGGTCCGAGCCGAGTGGTCGAGCCGGAAGTCTTCCCTGCTCGAAGCCCCGTTCGCGGGGCTTTCCGCGAAGCGGTGAAGGCCCGCCGTTTACGGCGGGTGATAGGTCGCCCGATTCCGTTGTTTTGAGCCCCGTTCACGGGGCTTTCCGCGAAGTGGTGTAGGCCCGCCGTTCACGGCGGGTGATAGGTCGTCCGATTCCGTTGTTTCGAGCCCCGTTCACGGGGCTTGCCGCGAAGCGGTGTAGGCCCGCCGTTCACGGCGGGTGATAGGTCGCCCGATTCCGTTGTTTTGAGCCCCGTTCACGGGGCTTCTCGCGGTTCGGCTTCAGCCAGCGATCGGTCCGCGGCTCAAGCCG
>DATFWZ010000745.1:0-12203 GCA_035258765.1 Gemmataceae bacterium | reverse complement strand
GACGAAGACCAGGTCCACCTGCAGCGCCTTCAGGAGCTGGTAGACGTAGCGCCGCACCGGCAGGGAGAACACCTCCACGAACGGCGGGCCGACCACCTCGGTCAGGAACGTGGGCTCCTCGTCCCCCGCGGCCACCTCGTCGCGGGCCAGGCCGGCGACGAACCACAGGTGCGGGGCCAGCCAATACCCGCACCCGCCGCGGGTCGGTCGGCCCTTGGCCTCGTGGAAAATCCGCTCCAGCCCGCGCAGGAACTGGCGGCGGAGCTGGATCTCGTTCCGCCGAGCCATCCGCGTGTAGACGAACTCGGCCTCCAGGTCCGACCGGCTCACGGCCAGCGGCCAAGCCGGGTCGAACTCGTGGGCGTCCGACTTGTCCGCGGGCACCAGACGTAGTCCGACGTCGTTCGTCCCCGGCTCGTCGAACCGGGCGACCCACCCGCGAGCGCGGACCAAGCCCGCGATCGCCTTCCGCTCGTCTTCGGGCACGTCGGCGACGTGGGCCGTCGGCCGGCCGGGGCGGGCCGGGTCGTTCCGCCACGCCAGGTGGACGAACACCCCGGCCGACGCGAGCAGCCCCGGGATCAGCCACCCGAGCCAGTTGCCCATGACCGTGGTGAGCGGCATGGTGTTCTCCGCCTCCGGGTGTCCGAAGAGGCGCCCGCCGGCGGCCGACACAACCAGGGCCGTGAGGAGGAGGACCGCGAGGGTCGTGATCGCGAGCAACAGCCGTCGCATTGGGATCGACCGCACCTTCCGGGTCCGTGGTGTACGCCAGATGAGCTGGGCGGCCCCGGGACGGTAGGGTAGCAAGTTCAAGACCAGGACCACCAGCCAGCACGCGCCGGCGAAGGCGAGCGTCGGCCACAGGGGCAAGAGCCATGCGGCCATGGTCGTGATCGACAGGTACGACGCGAGGAACACGAGCTGCCCGCGGGACATCTTCGGCTCCCCCGGCCGCCCGCCGCGGGCCAGTCGCGTCGTCAACATGATCGGGAAGTAGACCCCGCCGAGGGAGGCGACGAAGAGGAGGCCCCATAGCAGACTCATGAGGGCCAGGTAGCCGGTGTAGGTGACCGGGACGATAAACGGCCGCCAACCTTGCGGGGAGTAGTACCAGATCGTCGCTGCCATTGCGGACCAGGCGGCGAAGAACACGGCCAGGGCGTACACCGCGTCGGGCAGGCGGCGGGGGATGTGTGGGGAACCGCGGAGGTCGGGACCGAGATCGACTTTGAACCGGCTGCCGAGCCGGGCGAGTCTCGCGACAAGCCCGCCGAGCCGGTCCACCCACGGGATCGGGTTGACCCGGTGCCGGAAGCCGATCCCCGCGATGATGAGTAGCAGGACGACCGCGAAGACCGTGTCGTGCACGTCGGTAAGCGCCTTCCGACCGAACATCTCCAGCAGGACGAACGCCACCACTACCGACGGGGTGAACCACCGCCCGTGTGTGAGCACGCGCCGGACTTGCGGGAGGAAGGCGGAGAGGACTTTCATGAGGCCGATTTCACACCGCCGGGTGGAAACGGCCGCCGGAACGGGATCGGCGGACCTGCATCCATTTTATCCGACCGGCAATCCCCGTGCCGGCGAGGGGGCGACGGCAGAAGTGAGCTTAGCGATTCGGGCCACCGGGCCGCAAACAATTTCCGGCCCGCGATCGCGGAATGATTCGCCGGGGGCCGCAGGATTGATACCCCCGCGCGTAGGTCCCACTGGTCCAGCAGTCGAACCCAAAGTAGCCCGCACACTCCGTGTGCGGGGGTCGGCACACGGAGTGTGCCGACTACTATCTGCACGTCACACGAAGATTGACCGACCACCGGGAGCCGCCTGGTAGGCGGAACCTACTTATCGGCCGGCTTGGGTAGGAATCGGCCGATGTCCCAGATGTGGGTGGTGCCATCGCGGTCGCCGCTCACGGTCTGCCGGCCGTTGTCCGCGAACGACGCCATGACGACCGGCGCGCCGTGCTTGCGAAAGACGCCGACGTCCTTGGCGTCGGCGAGCTTCCAGAGCCGGACGGTCGCATCCGCCCCGCCCGACAGCGCCCACTTCCCGTTCGCGGCGAGGGCGACCGAACGCACCGCCCCCTCGTGCCCCTTGAGCACCTGGACCGGCTTCGCCGATTCGCTCTCCCAAATGCGGACAGTCCGGTCGTCACTCCCGGAAATGACGCGCCTTCCGTCAGCCGAGAACGCGACGGCCGTGGCCGGGGCAGTATGTCCCTCGAACGCGCGCACCTGCTTGCCGGACTCCAGGTCCCACAACCGCAGCACGCGATCGGCCGCAATGATGGCGTGCCGGCCGTCGGGTGAAACGGCGACGGCGCTCACGTACTTCATCGGACCCCGCCAGCGGCGAATCTCGCGGCCCGTGTCCAGGTCCCAGAGGATGACGAATCCGTCGAGCCCGCCGGTCACGGCCTGGTTGTCCGACGCGAAGGCCGCCGCGGTCACCAGCCCTGTGTGCCCGTCGAGCTTTTGGAGCTGCTGCCCGCTCGCCACGTCCCATAGCCGGGCGGTCCCGTCCATTCCGCCGGACAACGCCCGCTTGCCGTCGGCGGACAGGGCGACCGCCCAGACGGACGCTGTGTGCCCAATGAATCGTTTCAGGTCCCGGCGGCCCTCGACCTCGTACGACCGGACGCTCCGGTCGGCGCTGGCGATCACCGCCCGGCGGCCGTCGGCCGTGAACGCCATTTGGTTCGCCTGTCCGGCGGACACTTCCAATGGGTCCAACTCGCCGGTGTTGTCCGGCAGGCTGGCGCCGATCTGATTGGCCTGGAATAGGGCGCCGAGCCGCAACTCGCGCACCACGTCGCCGAACGACTGCACCCACACCTGCCGGGCCACGGTCCCGCCGGCCACGCGGAGCGACCCGAGGGCCCGGCCGAGCGCTTCTGACTCGCCGAGGCGCTTCGCGAACTCGTCCCACGGCAATCCGGCCTCCGCCGCGGCGCTGGTGCCGTCGATGTCCCCCTCGTACCGCAAGGTCATGGTGATGATCGGCTCGTATCGCGTAACGTGCGTGCCGGTCAGGGCCAGGGCCGCCTGGAACTTCTTCGCGTCCTCTTCCATCTGGGCAAGCGACTTGTCCTTCGGCGGGTACAGGGCCAGCGCGACATCGAAGTCGGCCTTGGGGATCGCCTTCGGGTTCTTCTCCAGGTGCTCGCGCATCTGGTCCGCCTTGGCGTGGATGCCGGGGACGTGGCAGCCCATGCACGAGACGCCCAGCTCGACCGCCTTGTCCGGCCGCCGCGGGTCGGACACGATCGCGGTCAGGGCCTTGTTCAGCCGGTTGTTGTTGGCGTCCATGATGAAGTAGCCCTGGAGGCCGTTCGGAAGGCTGAAGATGGCCTCGCCGCCGGCGTGCAGGAACGTGTTCTCGACGCTCCCGGGCCCGAGCGGGTAGGCGAACACGTTCCGCCGGTCCGGGGCCTGCAACCCGCGATCAATAAGGTTTTGCGGCACCTCCTCGAAGTCGTACGTACGCCAGTAGTACCCGTGGACCGCGTCGTGCCGCTCGAGTACGCGGTTGTTCTTCGAGATGCCCGACCCATTGAACGCAACGCGCATGACGCGTTCCTGGGTAATGTTCAGCCCGGCATCGACGCGCAGCTGCCGCTCGAGCTCGGCCAGGTTGCCCGGGAGCTGGAGGACGTCCTGGTAGAGCGGCGGGCGGGACGCGGTCGCGACGAACCAGTCGCCGCGGATGACCGGCACCTTGGTCGCGGTGAAGACAGAGACGACGCGGGCCGTTACACCGTCGTCGAGGATGCCGTAGGGGTAGTCCTGCAGCACGCGGTTCCAGACGGTCGCGTCCCACATGTACCAGCGCAGGTCGATGCGGAACACGAGCCCGTTGGGGTCGATCGGTTCGGGATTACGGACCTTCGGGTGCCAGGAGAGCGAATTGATGAGTTTGGAGAGGGCGTTGCGGTAGGTGCGCAGCTCGTCGTCCGCGGCCCCGGCGTTGTACAGGTGGGTGAGGGTGAAGTACCGCTGGAACCGGCGGGCCCGGCGGTCGATCTTCTCCAGGTCGGCCAGGACCCAGTCGTTGATCTGTGATGAAGGGAGGAACTCCCGCTTGGCGCTCGCGACCAAAGGAGGGGCGCCGGCGTCGATCCACGCCTTGATGGCGGCCTTGTCGGCGTCGGTGAGCTTGTCGTTGGCTTCCGCCGGGGGCATCGAGCCGGCCGCGACCCGCCTAAAGATTGGCGACTGGTCCGGCTTGCCCGGGACGACCTTTTTGCGGGCCACGAGCCGCTCCAGGTCGGTGACGTAGTTCATCCCCCCCTCGACGTTCCCGTCGGCCCCGTGGCAGCGGTAGCAGTGGGCCTTGAGGACGTCGAGCGCCTTCTTCGCGTGCGGATTGGGCTCGGCACCCCACACGGGGGCCGCGACGAGGGCAAGCACGAACGACCAGCGGGAGACGGACATCGGAGGAAGACTCCGCGGGAGGGCGAGTAGCCGCTCAACAAGTTAGACGATCAGCCGCACCGGGCGCTCGCCGGGTCCGGTGGTGGATTGTCCCGCGGGGGGGTAAGATGGGTCAAGGCGGAGACGGGGTTGTTACAGCCGCAGGAGGACGGAATGACAGTCACGGTGATCGTCATGCCGACGGCCGCGAGCGACCGTTACACGGCGCGCCTTGGGGCCCCGCACAACTTCCAAACCGAGGCGGCGACCGCGGACGCGGCGTTCGCGGCGCTCGAAGCGCAGTTCCGAGCCAAGGTACCGGCGGGGACAGACCTCGTTCGGGTTGATGTCCCGGCTTACGACCGGCTGTTCGAAGTCGTCGGCGGTCTTGCCCCGGACTCGCCGGAATGGGGCGCGTGGGCCGCTGAGGTCGAAGCGTATCGTCGCCAGCGCGATGCGGAAGACGCCGCGCACGTCGCGTCGGAGCGGGGGGCGTGAGCCTTTACCTTCTCGACACGGACACGATCACACTATTCCAACAGCGCCATCTTGCCGTAATGGCGCGAGTCGCAGTTGCCCGGCAAGTACACCAGCTCGCGGTCACCGTGATTACCATCGACGAGTCTTACCGCGGCTGGCACGCCCGAATCCTCAAGGCCCGCAAGCCCGACGATGTGGCCGACGCCTATGCCGGCTTGGCGCAAGCAGCAGCCGTCTTCGGAGAGTTCTCCATCATTCCGTTTCCGGTCCCGGCAATTCAACGATTTGAACTGTTGCAGCGGCTGAAGCTCAACGTCGGGTCGAACGACCTTCGGATCGCCGCCATTGCCCTCGAAGTTGGTGGGACTGTCGTCACGCGCAACCTGCGCGACTTCCGCCGCGTCCCCGGCCTCGCCTGCGAGGACTGGTCCGTCTAGTCCTTCCGCTCGTACACCGTCTTCCCGCCGACCACGGTTCGCAGCACCTTCGTCCCGGCCACCTCCTTCTCCGGGCACGTCAAAATGTCGCGGTCGATCAGGATGAAGTCGGCCAGTTTGCCGACCTCCAGGCTGCCTTTCACCTTCTCCTCGTGCGTCAGGTAGGCGTTGTTGATCGTGTAAAGTCGGATGGCTTGCTCGCGGGTCAGGGCCTCCTCCGGGAATAGCTCGGTCCCGCGCTCGGTCGTCCGGTGCAGGGCGACCGCGATCCCCAGCCACGGATCCCACGGGTTGGTCGAGCCGAGCGGGTCGAACCGCAGCATGTGGTCGCTGCCGCCACCGATGGTCGTGTATTCGAGCCAACTCTTGTACGGCTGGAACCACCGCACCCGCTCCTTGCCGAGCACATTCAGGAGGGTCGTCCCGTCCTTGTAGAGCCAGGCCGGTTGTACATCCGCGACCACGCCGAGCTTTTTGCATCGCTCAAGATTCCGCTTGGACGGGAAGTTCGCGTGCGTGATGCACTGGCGCAGGTCCTTGATCGGGGTGGCCCGGTCCACGAACTCGTAGGCGTCGAGCAATTCGTCCATCGCCCCCTCGCCAGCCGTGTGGGCGGTCATCTGCCACTTGCGCTTCACCCCTTCCTCGACCACCATTCGCAGTTGCTCCTGCGGGATGAACAAGAGGCCGCGGTAGTCGTCCTCGGTGACCTGGTAGGTCGGTCCTTTGGGCCACGGCTGGCGCATGTACGCGGTGCCGTTGAGCATCCCGCCATCGAGGAAGAGCTTGATCGGCCCGACCCGCACCCAGTCGTCGCCGACGCCGGTCGGGCCGCCGAGCTTGTCGGCCCCCGGCAGGTCGTCGAACCGCTTGGCCACCTGCTCGCGGGTCCCGGTCGGGCTGAACCCGCGGGCGACGTTCACCCGGACAGTCAGCTCTCCCGCCTTTTGCAATTCCCGGTACAAGTCGAGATCGCCGCGGGAGCCGTTCCGGTCGGCGACGCTTGTCAGCCCGCGCTCGTTGTACAGGCGGAACAGCTTCTTCACGGCCTCCCGGCGGTCGGCCGGCGTGGCGTCCTCGTCGGACCGCGGTAATCCCTTGAGCACCCCGTAGGCGTTGCGGATCATCCCGGTCGGCTCACCCGTCTGAGGGTCCTTGACAACGACCCCGACTGGGGGGTTCGGCGTGTCCTTGGTGACGTTCGACACTTTCAGGGCCATGCTATTGACCACCCCGGCCGGGCCGGCGTGGTACAGGACCGGGTGTTTCGGGGCCGCGTCGTCGAGCTCGGCCTTGGTCGGGAACCGGGCGTCGTCGAGCCGGGTCGGGAAGGCGTAGCGCAGGACGATCCACTGACCCTCCGGGGTTGCCTCGGCCTTCTTGCGAATGTGGGCGAAGACTTCCTTGAGCGACCGCGGGTCCGGGAGCGGCTCCTTCCACTCGCTCATGGCCGCCCCAACCGGGTGCGTGTGGCTGTCGTACAGGCCGGGCAGAAGTGTCTTGCCGCCGGCGTCGATCACGACGGTCTTCGGCCCCTTGTGCTTCATCACCTCGGCCTCGGTGCCGACCGCGACGACCTTCCCGTCCCCGACCGCGACCGCCTCGGCGATCGAGAACTTGGCATCGACGGTAACGACCTTCGCCCGGTGGACGATCAGGTCGGCGTCGGCGAGGACGGGGGCGGGGAGCAGGAGGAGGGGGAGGAGGTGGCGCATGGGAGACTCGGGGGCTGGGTGACGGCTCCCCTCTCCCCCGGCTTTACGGGAGAGGGGTAGGAGTCAGTTGCAGTCAGTCACCGCCGACTGCAAATGATCTGAGTTCAAAACTGATCTTCCCTTGCGAGGTTGACTTGATAAGTCCTACTCCAGGCGCGTACCAATGAACCGAGAGAGTCGGTTTGCCACTAAGAAACGAAAACGTGTATTCCGATTCTACTCGAATCGCCTTGTATTTTCCGGCCGGTACCACCACTTCCTCTGGGCCAAATGCTTTGTGCTTTCCCTTGCAATCCCCACTAGCGTCGGCAGATTCCCACGTTTGGCCATCGGAGTGCGGCAGCTTCAATAGGCACAGGGGTGGATCGAGTTTGTCCCCGCGCGACTCGATCCGAAAGATCCCCTTGCCAGTGATTTCCAGCCGTTCAGTTACAACAATCTTGCCTTCCCCATCGTCAGTGCCAATTGAGATAATCGTGGCGCCATCCTTCTTGTCGACTGATTTGATGACCTCGACAATACTCGCACGTGGCGTCTGGAATTCCCATCTTGCTCCAGGCTTGGCAGGAATATAGGCGGTCGCTTCTGCCTTTTCCTTCGTGAGTGGTGCGGCCCAGACGACAGCACACAACCCAAGACTCATCAGAATAGAACTCACGCGATGCATATATCACCTCTCGCGCACGCCAATTGAACTGTCGAGGTGTACCGGCATAGCGCGAGTGCAGGCCCCCGAGCAATAGTTGGCCTATTTTGGCACTTTATAGCGGGGTCGTGGCGGGCAGTGACACACGATTCTCTCGGCTGCCGCGGCCCTGCTCCTGTAGGGAACGCCCTCCGTGGCGTTCCGCAAGCCTCGCTCCCTCAAGGACGATGAAGCTCCCCGACGATGCCGGCATGCGGAACGCCACGGAGGGCGTTCCCTACAGGGTCCGGGGCGAGCGCAGCGGCGTCAGCCGCCCGATGATGTCAGCATCGGGCCCCTCACCGGCACCCGCTCGCCAGGCCACCGCCCTCACCCTTGCCCCCTCCCCGAAGCGGGAGGAGAGGGAGGATGGCAAGTGGACTCAATCGACGAACAAGAACTCGTTCGTCATCAGGAGCGCGTGCGCGAACCGCGGCCAGCCGTTGGCCGGATCGTCCGCGAGCACCTCGGCCGCCAAGGCCCGCTCCCTGTCCGTCGGCGCACGACCATACAGGATGCCGTAGATGCGGTCCAGCTTGCGGTTCGAATCGCTCTGGCCGGCGACGTCCGGCCGGCGGACCAAGTTCTTCGCGCACTCGGCCACGAACGGGTGGTTCATCAGGAACAGCGCCTGCGGCGGCACGGTCGTTTGCGCGCGCTGCGGACTGGTCGCGTCCGGCGATGGGTAGTCGAAGGTGCGGTAGACCCCGGGGACGTTCAGCCGGTCGAGGTGCGCGTACAGGGTGCGGCGGGTCGCGTTCGCGGCGAGGAAGTTCTGCACCGACGGCCCGCCGACCGCCCGGTCGAGTCTCCCGGCCACGGCGAGCAATGAGTCCCGCATGGGCTCGAACCCGAGCCGCCGTCGGTTCATTTTCCAGAGGAGCGCGTTGTCCGGGTCGAGCTTGGCGTACTCCGGCCGGTCATCACTTCGCTGCCGGTAAGTTGCCGACAGGACGATCCGCTTGACGAGCAGCTTGACCGACCAGCCGTCGGCGACGAACATCGTCGCGAGATGGTCGAGAAGCTCGGGATGCGTGGGCGGGTCGCCACGGAGGCCGAAGTCGCCGGGCGTGGTCACAATCCCGCGGCCGAAGAGCGATTGCCAGACCCGGTTGACGAGCACGCGGGCCGTGAGCGGGTTTTTCGAGTCAACAATTGTTCGCGCCAGCTCCAACCGGCCGCTGCCGTCGGTGAACGGCTTGCGCGACGGACCGGACAGGCACTCCGGGAACTGCCGCGGGACCACCGGCCCGAGGTTGTACGGATTGCCGCGCTGGAACACGCGGGGGGTGACCGGGTGCGGCGAGTCGAGCAAGGCCATCGCCCGCGGCGGGGCCCCGGGGCCGGTCGCCCGCCATTGCTCGACCTCGGCACGCAGCTTTTTCAATTCATCCTGCGACGGCCGGTCCGGGAGCAAATCGAGATCGCCATAGTCACTCACCGTGACGTTGGGCGGGTAGTCCGGGTCGCGGACGATGGCCCAGAGGTCCGCCTCGACCGGGTCAATCCGCACGGACGCCGGGCCGCCGGCGAGGACGGCCGCGGCCTGCCGGGAATCGGCCTCGTTCAGCAATGCGGAATACGTATTCGCGACCTCGGCCAGCGATCGCGGCGGCGCGCGGAACGCCCGGCGCACCAGCGGGTGGACGTCGCCGAGCGGGACGCCGGCCGCCTTCTCGGCGAACTCCGCGTCCGGCAGGTCGGCGAACCGGGCCCAGGCCGCGAACACCGGGTCTCGCCCCTTGCGCATCCGCTCGAGGAACGCCTGCCATCGGATCGCCATCTTGGGATTCAGGTCCGTCCCATCGGCGATCAGCATGAAGTCTTCCTGGCCCGGCTTGCCGCGATTGGCGTGAGCCGCGAGCAAGTACTCCGCGGCCCGCTTACGCGCCCCCGCAGCCAGCTCGCCCTTCTTCTTCTGGACGAACTCGCGCAGCTTCCGTTCGCGGGCCGCCAGCTCCTTCGCGAAGCTCGCGTACGCTTCCGTCCTGGGCGGCGGCTCGTACAGCGGGTAGACCGTTGGTTCCTCGCTGCTCGCGAAGACGCCGTAAAGCGAGTAGTAATCCCGGCTCGGGATCGGGTCGAACTTGTGGTCGTGACACCGAGCGCACGTGACCGTGAGGCCCATGAGCCCGCGCATAACGACGTCGATCCGGTCGTCGATGACGTCGTGGGTGTTGTTCATGAACCGCCCGCCGACGGTCAGGAACCCGAGGGCCCGCAGCGGCCGGCGACTCTCGCCCACGTCGCCGACGAGCCGGTCCGCCGCGAGCTGTTCGAACAGGAATCGGTTGTACGGCAAGTCCTTGTTGAATGCCTCGATCACGTAGTCGCGGTAGGTGTAGGCCCAGGGGTAGTTCGACTCTTCGAAGAACACGTACCCCTTGGTGTCCGCGTACCGGGCAACGTCGAGCCACAGGCGGGCCCAGTGCTCGCCGAACGCGGGTGAATCGATGAGCCGGGCGACGAGCCGCTCGTACGCCTCCGGGGAGTCGTCGGCCAGGAACGAATCCACCTCGTCCGGAATCGGCGGCAGCCCTGTGAGGTCGAACGTGACGCGGCGAATCAACGTCCGCTTGTCCGCGGCCGCGGACGGGGACATTCCTTTGTCACGCAGCTTGGACCAGATGAAGCGGTCGATGGTCGACGTGGACCACCGGTCGTCGGCGTGGACTGGGGGCGTCGGGTTGCCGATCGGCTGGAACGCCCAGTGCTTGCGCCGGTCAGAAGAATCGGTTGCGGCCGTCGCGTCAGGCCATGGGGCGCCGCGCTTGACCCACTCGGTCAACGCGTCGATGGTTACTGCCAGCAGTTTGGTCTTGGGCGGCATCTTGAGCTCGCCCTGCTGCCGGATGGCACTTAGGATCAGGCTCTTGGCCGGGTCGGACTCGTTGACGGCGGGACCGGACTCGCCACCCTTCAGGATCGCGGCCCGCGAGTCGAGGCGGAGCCCGGCCGTCTGCTTCTTCGGCCCGTGACACGACCAGCAATGCTCGGACAGGGCCGGGCGGACGTGTTTCTCGAACAACTCGACGTCGGCAGGGGAGACGGGCGCCGCCCCGGCGGCGGACGCGAAGAGGCAGACGTAGACCAGCGGGGAGCGTAACATCGGGCGGGTTCAGCGGGCACCGACGCGGAACGGCAGCACCACGGCCTCGGGCTTGACCTCCGGCGGGAGCTTGCCGGACACGTCCACTTCGAACGGCCGGCCGACCCGGTTCCCGCACACGTCCTCGAGGACCGGGTCTACCCGGAATTTGTACTCCCCGGCGGCCCACGCGGCCTTCGGGCGGAACGACCACGCTTTCTCCGCGTTCGTTACCTGGACCTCGCCGGGCACCTCGCGCCCGTCCAGCCCGATAACCGTCAGCGAACGCATCAGCAGGGCGTGATCCATCACCCGCGGGAAGGCGACGCTTAGCGGGCCTCGCTCGCCGGCCGGCGGGGTGAGCTTCCACGCCTTGGGGTCCAGCGCATCAGCCTCCCGCGGGCCGATCGTGAGTGGCTGAGTCGCATCGTTGCCGAGCGGCCGGCCGTCCAGGTCCGGCCACTTGCCGCTGACGACCAGCGTGTACTTTTTCCCGGCCCGGAACACCGGGCCGAGGTCGATCTGCGGCTTGACCTCCCGCTTGAGCCGCCCGGGGTCAACGAGGAGCGTGAGCCGAGTCTGGTCCGCGTTCCACAGCTCGTCGTCCAGCTCCAGGAACGGCTGCTCGACCGACTTGCCCGCGTCGTCGAAGACGCGGACGAACCGGTAGACGTCGCCCCGGGGCATCGGCCGGCTGAAGTGCAGGTAGAAACGGAACACGTTCTCCGGCAGGTCGGGGCCGGTCGGGAAGATGTGGGTGATGGCCGTCGGCTTGCCCGGCTCGCGCGCGGCCGTCCGCACGTCAAGGGCGACGGCGGCACCGAGGACGCGGTACTTCGTCCCCGGTTTGAGGGGGTATTTCGGCGTGAAGACGGCCTTGCCGTCGTGAGCCGCCCACTCGCCGGAAACCGGTGGGCGGGCCGCGATCTCGGTCTCCGTGCCCTCGGCCACAACCAGGCTCAGGCCTGTTGCGGACGAGACACCGGTGACGACAACGCGGTCCTTCTCGATGGCGGCCTTAGGGTCGGCCGCGGCAACGGGGACGACCAGCAGTAGCGCCAGCAGAAGGGTGCGACGCACGAGGAGACTCGAAATGGGCGTTGCTCACTTCGCAACGGTGTCGGCGAGCGGAGCGGCCTGGACCGGCGAGCCGGGAGCCTGAGCGACCGGAGGAAGCTCCTCCGGTCGCTCACGCTCCCGGCTCGCCAAGTCACGGGTTACTACGGCAGCGCCACCGTCATCAGCGTCAGCCCGCCGTCCGTCTTCCGCAGGACGACCGCGGTCGTGTCGTTCAGCTTGTCCAGCTGAAACGTCCCGTCCAGGTCCTTGATGACGTCGTACTTGAGCCCGGCCGTCGCCCCGCCGACGAGCTTCGTG
>DATFWZ010000744.1:0-13887 GCA_035258765.1 Gemmataceae bacterium | reverse complement strand
GGCTGGCCGGTGAGGGCGAAGTAGAGCGAGCACCCGAGGGCGTAGAGGTCGGCCCGAGCATCGACTCGCGTCGGGTCGTCCACCTGTTCCGGGGCGATGTAGTCCATCGTCCCGACCACGTACCCCTGACCGCCGACGATCGTCTTGTCCTCCGGCAGCTCCTCGCCGATGGCCAAAGCCAGGCCCATGTCGAGGACTTTGGCGTGCCCGTTCGGCGTGACCATGATGTTGCCCGGCTTCAGGTCGCGGTGGATGAGCCCCTGCTCGTGGGCGTGGCGCAGCCCGTCGGCCGCCTCCGCGAACAATCGGGCGGCCCGCGCCACGTTCACCGGCCCGCTGTCCGCGACCAACTTGCGCAGGCTCACCCCGCGGATGTACTCCATCGCGATGTAATGGACCCCGCCGACGTCGCCGGCCTCGAACGTCTTCGTCAGGTGCGGGTGGCTGACGCGCTGGGCCAGGTCCATCTCGCGAAGGAACCGGGCGAGCATCCGGTCTTCCTCGCGGGCCCTCTTCGGGGGCAGGACCTTCAGGGCGACCAGCGCTTTCTCCCCCTTCTTGCCATCCCGAGTCTTGCCGTCGGCCCTGCGGGTGTCGCGGGCGAGGTAGACGGTGCCCATCCCCCCCTTCGCGAGCGGGGAGAGGATGTGATAGGCCCCGAGGACCAGCCCCTGCCACGTCCCCTGCTTGAGCTTGACGACTTGGAAATGGGTGAGGGCCCCGCGCTCGACGAGGAACTCGCCGAGCCGATCGGGGTCGCGGGCGACGGCTTTCGGGGCGGTGTCGATCAGCTGCTCGATCCGCGCGGGTGCGACCAGCCCGCTGCGGCGGAGCGCACGGACGAAGCGGTCGAGATCGGTCGAGGGCAAGGCGGGCGGCGGCATCGACGCATCATACGTCACCCCCAGAGGGCAGTCCACTTGCCGCTTCCCGGCCCGGCGGCCCTGGTGTACGATCACTGAGCATCCCCGATCGACCCGGACCGTCCCATGCCCGGCGAATTCGACTTCTTCAGCGACGACCCGCAGCCGCAGCCGAAGACCACGCGCCGACCCCGCGACGACGACCGGGACGACGGCCCGCCGCGCCGCGACGACCGCCGGGCGACCCGCGACGACGACCGCGCCAAGGACGAGCGCCGGGCCCCGAAAAAGGGCACCCCGGCCCTGCTCATCGCCCTGGTCGCGGGCGGGGCAATTCTGGTGGTCGGTCTGGCGGTGACCATTTTCTTTGTTGTCCGCGGCGCGTCGAAGGCCCCGGAGACGACCGACCGCGGTAGCACGAGTGCCGCCGTGTCCCCACCGCGGTCGAGTACCCCCGTGCCACCGAAGGGTGAGCCGATTGACCCGAACAGCCCGACCAAGGAGGTCGTGGAGAAGGTGAAGAAAGCGACGGTTCGCGTGCTGGTCAATTTCAAGAACGGCGGCGGCGGGTCTGGCAGTGGGTTTGTGGAAAAGGACTCCCGACTCGTCTTGACCAATGCCCACGTCGTCGGCCTGAAAGGCAAGAAGGAGGGCGGGCCGAAGCGAATTGGCCTCTTCGTCAACAGCGGGGAGGGCGACAAGGAGTACATGCTCGGCGGCGAGCTGGTGGCCGCGGACCCGGACACGGACCTGGCGATCATCCGTCCGTACATCATTGAGGTCGGCGAACGGCACATCGTTCCCGAGGGACTGGTCGTCCCGAAGGCGTCGAACCTGAACCTCCTGCAGAAACTGTTCGTCTTCGGGTTCCCCCTCGGCGATCAATTGGGCGCCGAAATCTCGGTCCGGCCGACGCAGGTCACGAAGCTGCGCAACGAGAGTGGAAAGTTGAAGGAGATTCAGGTCGAGGGCGGGATGACGTTCGGCAACTCGGGCGGGCCGGTGGTGGATGTAAAAGGGAACGTCGTCGGCGTGGCCGTCGCCGGGGTCAAGGACACGAACATCAACCTGGCGATCCCCGGGGAGTTGGTCCAGGAGTTCCTGGCCCGCGAGAAGAAGCGGAAGTCGGACTGACCAGCCGCGGGTGTGGCAATCCCGGCTTTCGATCGGGCGCGAAAGTTTGTCCCCCCACCTGCGCCTTCAATTCTCAGGCCACCAATTGGGACATTCTGGCGGCCTGACGAATGACACTTAAGTGCTTGCCGGGTGGCCTCATCCTCCAGGCCGCCTCAGGCCGCCACACATGCGCACCGATTGGCGGCCTGAGGAATTCTGGACACTTTCCTGGGCATCTAACTTTGACAACCGGCAGTCAGAATCGGACAATTCGCAGCCCTGATTGCGCGCCACGGACCGACCCGATCGAGACTCACTCTTCGCCCGCCCTGGGCGGCATCGCCTTCTGAGATTTCCCTGCGCGAATTGGATGTAGGTGGATTCGTGAGTATTCAGCGTTCGGGTCGGCTGGCTGCTGAATTCTCACGAATTCAGCTACGCTGGAAGTCCTGTAGCTCCGGGAATCACTCCTCGGCCGAAGGGTCACTTCTTGCCAATGCAAAACAGGTGATTCGCCCCGCGGATGTACAGCCTGCCGTCGGCCACCGCCGGGCTCGCGGACACCGCCTCCTTCAGGTCGTTCTTCGCCAGCAAGTCGAACTTCGGCCCCGCGGCGAACACGTAGACCTTGCCGTCCTCCGCGACCGAGTAGATCTTGCCGTCGATCAGGACAGGTGACGCGGTCACCTGGGCCGACCCGCCCAGCCGCTCGTTCCACACCTCCTTGCCGGTCCTGGCCTCGACGCAGACCGCCTTGTTCTCTTTATCCGTCACCCAGAAGACGTAGTCGCCATAGGCCAGCGGCATCGGGACGTACGCGGTCTCCTTCTTCCGCTGCCAGACGAGGGCATTGTCAGTGACATCGCCGGTGCCCTCCATCTTGAGGGCGATCATGTGTCGGTCGCCGCCGCCGTCGCCGCTGATGGCGAAGATCATGCCGTTGTGGTAGATCGGCCCGCCGACGTGCCGCAGCGGCCCGCCGGGCCCGCCCTTCCCCTTGCCCTTCGGCTTGGGCGCGTCCGGGTCCGGCTTCCAGATCCAGGTCCAGTTCCAGATGACCGCCCCGTCCTTCGGGTCGTACGAAGTGACCCCCGCGGTGCTCGCGACGACCACCTCGGTCCGCCCCTCGCGCTCCAGGACGAACGGCGTCGTGTAGCAGGCGCGGTACGCGGTCCGGCTCTTCTTCCAGACCGGCTGGCCGGTCTTCGCGTCGTAGGCGTGGACCTCGGCCAGGTCGTCCTGATCGACGTTGAGGATCACCTTGTCGCCGACGACGATCGGCGAGAGCCCCGGGCCGTGCTGACTGACGTAGGTGCCCAGGTCGCGATTCCAGAGTTGCTTGCCGGAATAATCCCAGGCGCTCAGGCTGATCCGCTTGCCGTCCCAGAACACGGTGTAGACGCGCTCGCCGTCCGCCGCGGGGGTGGACGAGGCGAGCGAGTTCTTGTCGTGCGTCTTGGCGAAGGCCCCCTTCACCTCCCGGCTCCATTCGACGTTGCCGCTCGCGGCATCGACGCAGACGAGCGCCCGCTTACTCGCGTCGTCGGACGCGGTCTGGAGGAACACCTTCCCCTTCGAGACGATGGGCGACGAGTGGGCGTGACCCGGGAGGGGGGTCTTCCAGAGGACGTCGGACGGCCCGAAGGAAACGGGCACATTCTTGTCGGTCGCGGTGCCGAACCCTTGCGGCCCGCGAAAGCGGGTCCAGTCGGCCGCGGTCAGGAGGGGGACGGAAAGGGCGAGGATGAGGACGGGTAACCGGCGGGTGTGCATGGCGGGGTGTGGCTCGGCGGGTTCGTGGACCAGAGAGATTATCGCAAAATCGGGGCGGGATGCACTGAGAAATTGAACCCCGAGGTAGCAGAGTCGGCCCGCGCGGCAGGATCGGTCAGCGCTGGAAGATTGGCAGGTAGTCCGCCGGCACCGACAGCGCCAGCACCGCGATCGACGTCTGGTACACCGGCCCGGCCGACTGCGGCTCCAGACGCGACCAGCTCCCGTCCGACTGCTGCATCGTCAGGAACTGCTTCTTGATCATCGAGTAGTAATCGTCCCAGTCCTTGCCGCCAATCTGGTAGAAGGCGTGACAGGCGTAGTAGTGGCCGTACCAGAAGTGCTCCCGCGGCCGCTCCATGCTCGACTTCAAGAACGCGATCGACTTGTCGATCTTGCGGTCGTATTCGCCGACCAGCTTCAGCACGCAAATCCCGGCCGCGGTCCGGGCGAACCCCGGCGCCCGGTTGTACGGCTGGTACGTGTACCCGCCCGAGTACTCGTCGTAGCAGCTGTTGATGTACTCGAGGGCCTTCTTCATCGTTTTGTCCGGGACGTGCAGCCCCGAGTCCTTGGCCCCGCGGAGGGCCATCACCTGCATGATCGTCACGGAGATGTCCGACCCGGTCGGCTGCGGCTCGTAGCGCCACCCCCCGTCCGGACTCTGACACCGGACGATCAGGTCCACGGCTTTCTTGAGCACCTTCTTCACGTCCTCGTCGCCGGTCATGCCGAAGAGCTGCGTCAGGGCCAGAGTCGCCATGCCGTGGCAGTACATGTTGCCCTGGCGCGTGCCGATCAGGTAGCCGTCGCCCTCGCGGGCGCTGGCGAGCAGGAAGCGCGTCCCCTTGGCCACCTCCGGGCCGTACTTGCCCTGGTTCGGGACGTGCCCCTGCGACATCAACGCCATCAGGGCGAAGCCGGTGATCGCGGTGTTGTTCGGGTAGCGCGTGTCGCCCCATGACCCGTCGGAATTCTGCTTGGACGCGAGCCACTCCAGGGCCCTGGCCGTGGTCTTCTTCACGTCCTCGTCCATCTGGCCCTTTTTCGACTTCTCCTCCGCGAAGGCAGGGAGAGCCAAGGCAAGGGCGATCGCTATGCTCGCTAAGCAACGCATGCCGGATTCCTGATGAGTCTCAATAGGACCAATAGGACATATGGGACGTATGGATCCCGTATGTCCTATTGGTCCTATTGAGTTCTATTTCTTCTCAGTCGAGGGCGTCGCGGCCGGCTTGCCGCTGGCGACGTTCATGAAGTACTGGCGGATCATCGCCCCGTACTCGGGCGGCAGGGTGCCGGTGAGCGCCTGCTGGATCATCTCCCGCTGCCGGGCCGGCAGGTTGATGAACGCCCCGTCCCCCTTGACGTCGTTGAGTTTGGAGGCGGTGTTCTTTAGCTGACCGTCCGGCTGGCGGTCACCCTTGCCCTTCTGCTGGTTCTGCTCGGGGCTCTGGCCCTCCTTCGCCTGGCCCTGACCGGGCTGGTTGCCCGGCTGCTTGCCCTGCCCCGTCCCCGGCTGCGTGCCCATGCCCGGCTGCATGCCGGGTTGCATCCCCTCGCCCATTCCTTCCCCCATGCCCATGCCCATGCCCTGCTGGGCCTGGGCCTGTTGCTGGGCCGACTGGAGCGTGTCGAGGGCTTTCTGCATCGCCTGTTGGGCCTGGGCCTGTCCGGGCTGCGCATGCCCGGGCTGACCCTGCTGCAGCGACTGTTGCGCCTGACCGAGCTTCTGCTGGGCCTCGCCGAGTTGTGGCTGGACCGCTTGCGGGGCCTGGGCCTGGGCCTGTTGCAGGGCGGCTTGCGCCGCGGCGTTGGCCTCCTGGGCTCGCTTCAACGCCTCGGTTGCCTCCTTGATTTGCTGCTGCGCCTGCGAGAGCTCGCCCGGGGTCTTGGCCTCGGCGGGCTTGGGCATGCCCTTGGCCTCACTGGCCGGCTTGTCGCCCGCGTCCGGCTTGAGGCCGTCGAGCGCCTTCTGCTGGGCCTCGACCGCGGCGTCGATGTCGCCTTCCTTTAGGGCGTCCGCGGCCTTCTGGGCGGCCTGCTGGGCGTCCTCCTTCTTCATCTCGCCCGCCTTCTCCGCGACCTGCTGCTGGAGCTTCTGCAGGTCGGCCGCCGGGTTCATCGGCCGCTCACCGAGCCGCTGCTGGGCCTGCTGCGCTTGCTGCTGGGCCTTCTCGGTTTGCTCGAGGGCCTTGGCGATCTGGTCGGCCGCGTTTTGCGGCGAGATCTGCGGCTGGAGCTTGGCCTGGTCGTTCGCCTCCTGGGCCTTCTTGTCGGCGAGTTCCTTGGCCAGCTCCTTCGCGGCGTCCTTCAAGTCCTGGGCCGCCTTCTTCTGGTCCTCGGAAGCCCGTGTGAGCTGCTCGGCGTCGAGCTTCTTCTCCGCGGCGCTCATCTTGTCCCGGGCCTGGTCGATCTTCTTCTCCGCCTCGGGGGACTGCTTCTTGAGCAAGTCCTGAATGTCCTTGGCCTCCGGTTTGAGGGGCTTCTGGTCGCGGGCGAGGTCCTCCGCGTGCTCCTTGGGGTTCGCCTTGCCCTCGTCGGCTGCCTTCCCGGCCTCCTTGGCCTTGTCGGCCACCTCGTCCTGCTTCTTGGCCAGCTTGTCGAGCTTGTCCTGGGCCTCTTCGAGCTTGGCGATGTCGTCGCGGCGCTTTTCGATCGCCTTGGCCTGCTCCTCCAGGGCCTTCTTGGCGTCCTTCAAGTCCTTGATCGCCTGGTCCTGGTTGTTGACCGCGTCCATCCCCTTCTTGTCGTCGAGCGACTTGGCTGCCTTCTGCATCGCCTTTTCGGCCTTGGCCAGCGAGTCCTTGACCTCCGGCTTCTCCGGCAGCGGCTCCCGCTTCAGCTCGTCGGTCTTCTTGGCGATCTCTTTCTGTTCCTTGGAGATCGCGGGCATCTTCTCGGTCTGGGTGCCCTTGGTGGCCTCGGTCTTCTCGCGGTTCTTGGTCTCGTCCTTGATGAGCTGATCGACTTTCTCGATGGCCCCCTTGACGGCCTCGAGCGGGTCAGTCTTGCGCTTCTCCTCCTTGGCGATCATCTCGTCGAGCTTGTCGCGGGCGGCCTTGAGCTCGTCGGCGGCCTTCTCCTGCGGCTCCCGGGCCGGCTCGGTCTCGCGGGTCGCCTCGTTCAGCTTGTCCTGGGCCTTGCGCATCTCGTTCTCGGCGTCTTTGACCTTGTCGGCGGCCTCCTTGGCGAGGTCCTTGACCAGGTCGCGGGCGTCCTTGGCGTCGAACTCGACGCGAGCCTGCTTCTGGGCCATGTCGCGGGCGTGGCGGATCGTGTTGTCGATCTGACTACCGCGACGGATGGTCGCCGGCGGCGGGCTGGCCGTCTCCTCGGTCAGCTTGTCCTGCGCCTGCAGGGCCTTGTCCACCTTCGCTCGAGCTTCCTTTAACGTTTCGAGCTTGTCCTTCGCCGACCGCAGGGCGTGAGCGAGCTCGAGGAGCTGGTCGGCCGCCTTTTGCTGGTGCGGGGCCGCGGCGTTCGGCTCGTTGTTCGTCAGGTGCCGGGCGGCCAGGGTTTGAACCTGTTGAATCTTCTTCCCCTTTTCCGTCGCCTGGGCGGCGGCCAGACGGGCCTTCTGCTCGGCCGTCAGGAACGCGGGGAGCTTTTCCAGTTGCTTGAAGAGGCTCTCCAGGTCGCGATTCAGGTCCCCCTGGGTGTCGGCCTGTTCGGTGGAGGTTTCGACCGCCCCGCGGCCGCGGACCCGGCCCTCGCGCTCCTGCTGCGAGAGGGCGAGCGCGTTCAGGCGCAGCTCGTTCTGGTCGCGGGCGGCGCGCTCGAGCCGCTCGGCGGCCTGGTCGAGCGTCTTGATCGTGTCGTACTTGAGCAGGAGGCCCTTCAAGTTCTTGACCACTTCGCGATGCCGGTCGTAGGCCTTCTTGGCCTCGTCGGACGCGGTCGCGTCGTCCGGGGCCTTGATCGAATTTTCGAGGTGCGCGATGACCGCCTCCATCTCATTGCGGCTGAGACCGGTCAGCGTCTTGGCGGCCTCGGCCAGGAGCTTCTGCTCCTCCCCCTTGTCGATCCGGTGGTAGGCGACGAACCGGAGCATGGAGCCGAGCCGGCGGGCGACCTGCTCGGTCTCGCCCTGGAGCTTGCGCTGGGCGTCCGGCTGGTCCGGGGTGACGACCCGGGTAAGAGTCGCTCCGGGGGCCGGTGCGGCCCGGTCTTCGGCCTGAACGGTGACGACACAGATGGCCAGCAGGAGGGCCGGGCCACCAAGGACAAGGCGGGAGGACATGGGGACTCCTCGACAGTCACACCGGACGTGGCCGGCGGCGTGTGCGAAGGAAACGCGGGCAGGGGCGGAACGGGCGCTGGTTGGACAACTGGCGGGAGGGGAGGCTCCGGCACGATCGTCACTTCCAGTATCCGTCAATCTCCGGGGGTTTGCAATTATAAAGGCCATTGGTCAGTGGTCAGTTACAAGTGCTCAGCAGACACCGTACCGAAATCCGGAATGCTAGTGATCACTGACGACTGACCACTTACCACTAATCAGGCCGTTTTCCGAACACGTCTCGCTGCTTCTTTTCCAGCTCCCGAATCTTGCTCTCGGCCTGGCGCGTCTGGTCGAGCCGTAGCAGGACGTCGCTGGCGCTGAGCACTTCCTTCAGGCGCGTCTCGGACCGGCCGGGCGGGCGGTCCGGGGCTGGGTTGCGGTCGAAGACCTCGACGTAGAATTCAACCCGGTCGCCGATCTCCAGTTTCGTTTGCCGGCCGTCCTCCGTGAACTTGGTCAGCTCCGCCGTCTGGAAGTCGAACCGGCCGCCGCCCGTGAGGAAGTCGGGCGTCGTGTCCTTGTCGGGCGACGGGACCGCGTGGAACTCGACCTGCTGGAACGCGTCAGCGTTGGCGAACGTCCCGCGGGTCGGGTCGAACGGGCCGGACTTCTCGTCCGCGTCCACCGGTTTGAGCGGCAACAGCACCCACGGCCCACGCTCGTTGATGCGGTAACGCAACTGTGCCCGCGACACCCCCTGCGGCGACCGGCACGTGTATGCGATCGGAATCTGCCCGCCGATCGGTACCGGCAGCCCCTCGATGATGTCCTCATCGGACGGCTTGGCCCCCAGCTCCGCGTACCGCTCCGGCAAGAGGCGCACGACCGGCGGGTCGTCGGGCGAAATCTGAATGCCGCGTCGCGGGGGGGTCGAGTTGGCAAAGCCGTTCAAGTCCTTGACGTCCACCCGGTAGGCGATCAGGTCCACAGTCAGGTCGAACGTGACTTCCGCGGGGAACTCGGTCTCCCCCGTCGCCGGGTTCGGTTCCTCCGGGCCGGGGGACATCGCCAATGTCGCCTTGGCGAGCTCTCCGGACCCGTCCTTGGTGCGGGCGAGGAGAGTGATCTTTGCTTCGGACAGGGGCTTTTGGACCGCGACCTTGACCCGGGCCGTCGATTGCGCCAGCCCGGTGATCTCACCCTGCGACTGGTACGTCTCGTATGGCTTGCCGTCCGGCCGGGCGCCGAGGAACTTCGGGAGCTGTGTCCAAGCGTCCGTGCGCGTTACGACCGGCCGCGGCTCGAAGCGGACTTCCGACTCACGCTTCGTCCGGCCGTCGCCGACCCAGGCCCGGTGGGTGAAGTTGATCGACGAGTGTGGGACCTTCGCGGCGAAGACGGTGTGGTCGTCGTCGACCCGGCGGGCGAACGCGAGCGGGTAGTCGTCGGCCGGCAGGTCTTCCGGCTTGACCCGCAGTGTGCCAATCGCGTCCTCGCTGATCCGCCCGCTGACGACGTACTCGACGGTGACCTCGTCGCCGGCCGGCCAGAGGACCTTGGTGTTGTTCGTGAGCTGGTTGTAGCGCGGGATGTCGGCCGACGCGAGGAATTGCCGCTGCAGCAGGATTTTCAGCAGCTCCGGCCCGTATGCGAGCAGCATGATCGCGGCCATCAGGAGCGGAACGCCGACGAGCCCGCCGGCCCATTTCAGCCGCCGGTAGTCCGCGAACCGGCCGAACCGGTGCTTGCGGGCGACCGTTTCGGATTCGCGGGCGACCACCTCCATCAGCTCCGGGGACATACCGAGCGTGTTGCTCCCCTTCCGCGACAACTGGATCGACGTGACCAATCGGTGTCCGAACTCGGGTATGCCCTCCTCGACGCGCCGGGCGAGCCGAATGATCGACGGCCCCCGGGCCCACGGCTTGATCACCCAGAACCAGCCCGTGACGCCGAGGACCGCCACTTCGATCACGGTCAGGAAGATGCGAAGTGTCTTGGGCGTTTCGCGGAGCTTGTCCACGCGCCAGTCGATGAACGTGCAGATGGCAATGACGACGACCGCGACCGTGAGCCACCGGGCGAGGCCCCAGGCGACGTGGAACAGCCGCTCGCGCCCGCGGAGGGAGCGGAGCTTGGTGAGGCCGATTCGGGGGAGTGTTTTCATTCGCGAATCGTTGACTAACTCATATTGCTGAACTTCCGCACCACCCATTCCACCGTAAACAAGCCAACGACCAGCGCCCACACCCACCACGACGTCCACAACAGCGTCTCCTTCCGCTGCGTGAACTTCACGGTCTGCGATTTCACTTCGTCCGCGAGCCGGTGCAGGTCCTCCTCGCGGTAGAACTTCCCGCCCGTCTGCTCGGCCAGCTTGCGCAAGCCGTCCTCATTCATCGACCCGGGGGCGAGCTCGTGCTCCGGCGGCAGCGTCACGCGATAGTCCAGGACCGCGACGTCCTCCCCGCTTTCCACCTTCAAGGCGTAGCGGCCGACGCGGTCGTTCGGGAGCGTGGCGACATATTCCCCCGGCTGGTTCGGGACCGCCTCGAAGACGACCGTCCGGAACTTCTCTTCATTGGGCGGGGCGTCGAGGCGCTCGACCTGGGCGGTGACGCGTTCGCGGGTCATCGGCCGGAACTCGGGGGTGAACAGCCGGCCGTACACCTGGCCCGGCTTGCCCAGCACCGCCTCGCCGCCGGCGATCGCGAGCTGGCCCGACTTGCTCCCGAGCGTGTGCGGCAGGCCGATCGCGTAGACCACCTGGCCCCAGTACCGGGCGAAGAACTTGTCCGCCTCGTTGAACCGCCAGCGCCATGTCTCCTCGATCGCGGAGAACATCACCAGCCCCTTGCCGTAGTAGTGCATGGCCATGAGGGGCATCGGCTTGTTCTCGGCGACCTTGTCCCACGGGTGGTCCATGAGCGAGACGGCCGCGGGCCGCAGCTTGGTCACCGGGTAGTGCCAGTAGAACCCCGGGGCCTCGGCCCAGAAGTGCTGGTTCTCGCCCGGGTCGTCGGCCATGCTGAAGATCGCACTGCGGCGGCCCAGGTCGCTCAGCGCCGGCTTGAACTCGGTCGGCCGCCGGGCGTCGTCGATCGGGAACTTGACCGACGGCACCTCGACCGGCAGCACATCTGCCAGGGGCGTGCCAAGCCAGGTGGCCGGGGCATGCAGCCGGCCGGCGATCACGACCAGCCCGCCGCCCTCGGTCACGAAGTCCTTGATCCAGTTGCGCTGTTCGGGGGTGAAGTAATTGGCGTCCACGTCGCCAATGACGAGGAGGTCGAAGGCGAACAGGTCCTTGCGCTGGTCCGGGAAGTTGGCGATGAACGGCGGCCCGGACTCCATCGCCTTGCGATCGCCGTTGATGACGAGAAACGTTGGGTCCACGCGGCGATCGCGAATGAACGCCCGCTGCATGAACTTGAATTCCCACCGCGGGTTGCTCTCGACGTAGAGCATCTTCACCTTGCGATCGGCCACCCGGACCGATTTGGCGAACCGGTCCTCGAGCGTCTCGTTCCCCTGGTTCAACTTGACCGACGCGACGATCTCCTTCTTGCCCGCGGACGCGTCGTCCTTCGCCGGGGTGAACGATAGCGACTCGGTCACGTCCTGTCCGTCCACCACCGCGACCCGCTTGGAGGCGACCACCTTGCCGCCGAGCGTCAGTGTCAGCTCGACGTCGCCCTCCTTGATGCCCTGGGCCCGCCAGCGGAACGGGACGGTCACCGTGTCCTCGACGAAGAGGGTGTCCTGGACGACCGCGTCCTTGAGCTGCAGGAAGCCGACGGCCGACCCGCCCACGCCGTAGACGTGGATCGGCACGTTAAGCCGGGCCGCCTCGGTCGCGACGTCGTCCCACTGGGCACCGCTGCCGTTGTCGCGGCCGTCGGTGACGAGAACGATCGCGGCCGGCAGGTCGTTGTCGTCGCGCTGAAGAAATTCGGAAAGCGTGTCCGTGATGAGCGTCTTCGGGTCCTCGGCGCTGAGCGATTTCACCCACGGCCTGTCGTCGGTGTCCGCGAACCCGCGGAGCCGGGACCCGAACAGGTACGGCTGCACCGGACCGCGTTTCCGCAGCTTTGAGACCAGGTCGAGCCGCTTGTTCTCAAAGACCGACTTGACCAGTTCGGCCCGCGTCGGACGGTCATTGGGGAGCGTGGCGCCCGCGGGGAGATTCACCCCGGCGTCCGGCGCCAGGAGGTCGCGGGCGATCGCGACGCGGGCCTTGTCGGGGACGCCCGGCCGCGGGTCCTTCTGGGTCATGCTCTGGCTGTTGTCGGTCAGGATAACGACCGGGCGCGACTTCTGCATGCTGACGTCGCGAACCGCGACCGGCTTGCAGAGCAAAAAGACGATCGCGGCCAGGACGAGGGCCCGCAGCCCGGCCAGGACGAGCCGCCGGCCGACGCCGAGCTTCATCGACTCGGTGAAGTAGAAAGCGCCCGCGATCCCGGCCGCGACGACCATCAAGATGATGGCCAGCCAGACGGGGAACGAACCGCGGAGTACGATTTCGGCGAAGATCATCGATCCACTTTCGACGTCTACCAATACTGCCCTCTAGGCCGGGTCTCGGCCCACTCTCACCAGGCCTTGCCGCAGAACCACGCCCACGCCGTCTCGAACAGGGCAAACAACAGTAGCGCGACGAGGGCCGTTACCGTCCACTCATTTCGGTTACGCGCCGATTGCGCTTTGGCCGTCGCCTCGTCGCCGCTCGTCAGGTGCTCCGGCTTGAAGCCGAGCATCTCGTCGATTTGCTGGTCCGGGAGCGGGTCCATCGTCTCGCTCTCGCGCAGGTCGGGCACCACCGCGAACCGCGTCCCCGCCTCCACCCCCTCCTCCGAGATCACGTACACTCCCGCCCGGCTCGTGTCCGCGACCGTCAGCGCGAGCTGCTCGGTCGCCCCGCCCTGTGGCTTGCCCAGTCGCACCTTGGACCCGTCCGGCCGGGTCACCTGGTAGCTCCGGTTGAGGTCTTTCGGCGTCCACCGGATCGGTTCGCCGGCCACCTTGTTGAACCCCGCGGCCGACCGCTCGATCAGGTGCGTCAGCGCTCCGTGGACAAACGGCTGGAACGTCAGGTTCGTCGCGAAGAACCCCCACTCCTTATCCACGGCCGTTGTCAGGAGTAGCACCTCGCCGTCGCCGACTTGCTTGCCGAGCAGCGCCGGGCGCCCGTCGTTGTAGCGCATCAGGACGCGGCCCGTGTCCTTGAGGTTGTCGGCCTTCGGCTCCTGCACGCCGACCGCCTTGAGGACGAACGCGTCGCGGAGCTGCAGGAACGGGTCGTTGGCCGACAGCTTGAACCGGGCCAGGAACGACTTCTCGTCGATGCTGTTCGGGTCCGGGAAGATCGGCGTGTTGGCCGGCACCTCGAACTGATCGCCGAGGTCCATCGGCAGGAGTCCCGACCCGTCGCGACCGAAGAGTCGGTTGTAGACGTCCTTTTGGACATTGGGGCCGGAAGTGATCAGCAGCCCGTGGCCGTCCTTGACGAACTCGCCGAGCCGCTGGACGAAGTCGGCCGGCAGCGACCCCGGCCCGCCGACCGGTGCGTTCACCAGGACGCACACTTCCTTGTCGTTCAGGAGTCCGGGCGAGGCGTCCGCGGCCTTCACGACCGTCGGCCGGACGTGGTACTGGAACCGGAACTCCTCCGGGATCGGCAGGAGGGCGTGCGTGAGGAAGTAGCTGCCCGCTTTCTCCGGGTCGCGGTCGTTCGGCGACCCGTCCACGACCAGGACGCGGACCTTTTCGCGGACGAGGATGACGCGGTCGAACTTGTTGTCGTCGTCGAGCTGGTCCGGCTTGACCTCGGCCGTCAGCACGCGCCAGCCGGCCTGGTCGATCTTGCCCGTCAGGGTGACCGGCTTGGTCTCGCCGGGGCCGAGGCGC
>DATFWZ010000743.1:0-10675 GCA_035258765.1 Gemmataceae bacterium | reverse complement strand
AGCCCCTTGATGTACGGGCTGCCCTTGAACTGCGCGACGTACTTCTTGAACGCGTCCCCGTTGGCCGGCCGGCCCGACACGACGGCCGCGACCGTCGGCGTGGACTTCGACTTGATCAGGTCAAGCAGGTAGTCGGCTTCCTTCTGCTGCTGCTCCTCGATGACGTCCACCTCCATGTACACGGCCTTGACGACTTTGAGCCCCTCGGTGGCCTCGGCGTACTCCTTGGGGGTGAAGTTCTGGTTGAGCGGGTGACCCTCCTTGACCCAGGCGAGCTTGAATTTGGAGAGGTCCCAGAGGTGTTGATGCGTGTCAACGAGAGGGGTCATCGGGGGTTCGTCCTTGGCCACGGCGAGGCCGGCGGCGGCGGCCGCGGCGGCGGAGAGGAACTCGCGGCGGTTCATCCGGGTGCCCTCGGGGCGATGCGCCGGATTGTACCCCAGGCGGCCCGGCGGTAAAAGGTGAAGGGGTGGTGAGTGGTGAGGGGTGAGGGGAGGCTCTTCCCATAGGACCTATAGGACCTATGGGTCCTATGGGAAGAGCCTCCCCTCACCACTTGGCGGCTCACTTGCCGACGCGCTCCAGGGCCGCCTTCGCCGCGAGCGTCCCCCGCGACCCGTCGGCCCCGCCGGCGACCTCGGCCAGCACGCGTCGCGCGTCGGCCGTGTTGATCCGCTCCAACAGCCAGACGCACCGCAAGGTGCGGAGGGTGTCGCCAGTCGGCGAGGCGGAAATGTCCAGCTTGCCCAGCAGCAGCTCCAGCCGCTCGCGGCGTTCCGGCGATCCCGGCTGCTTGAGCGCGGCCCGCAAGTCCCCCTCGATCTCGTCCCCGCGGCGGGCGAGTTCCCGCATCGCTTCCTCGCGGACCGCGAACCGGGCGTGATCCAGCCGGTCGATCAGGCCGGGCGTGTCCTTCCGCGCCGCGGCCGGTCGCAGCCGCCCGCGAGCGAGGGCAATCGCTTGGTTCGGGTTGTCAAGTAATTGCCAGAGTGCCTTCCAGGCCTTGCCCGCGTCCTCCGAGATCAAGTCTTCCCAGACGCGGTCGCAGTCGGCCGCCACCCAGGCCGACCGGGCCACGGGGATCTGCCAGATCAGGACGCTGCCGTCGTCCAGGGCGCCGGCCAGGTGCCGGCTGTCCGGGGAGAAGGCCAGTCGGCGCGCCCGCGACGACTGGAAGCGGTGGACGGCCGTCGGGTTGGCCAGGTCGCGAACAACAACCGAGTCGCCCGCGCCCGCGGCCAGAAACCTCCCGTCGTCCGACACGGCCACTTCGTCCGAGGCGGGGAGGATTGTGGAAAAGTCGGCGATGATTCGGCCGGTGGCCGCCTCCCACAGATGGCCGTTGGTCGTCCCGGGCCCGACGACCACCCGGGCGAGGGCGAACGCGTCGGCGCTCGGGTAAACACCGTTAACGAACGACCGCAGCGGGGCCCGCGTCTGGAGCGGCGGTTTGCTCTGGCCGGCGACCAGGTCCCGCCGACTTCCGCCGGGGCCGACGAGGGTCGTGCCGCTGGGTTCGTAGAGGATAAAGTTCCGGCCCGGGTCATTCTTCCCGAATTTCCGGGGCTGGTCGGTCGTCGGCCATCGCCAGAACGCCTGCCGTTCCGGCCGGCCGGCGGTGTCGTACACGTCGAGCGTCACGCCATCGGTGGTGAAAGTCTGGACGGCGAACCGGCCGTCCGGCAGGAACGTTCGGGACAACCGGGTGAGCCCAATCGGATCGGGCACCACGGTCGCGTTTTCCGTCACCTGCGGCCCGAGACGCCAGGTCCGGAGCCGGCCGTCGCGGGTAAATGCCCGCACGGTTGACCCGTCCGGGTCGAGGGCAGCGGCCGCGATCGACAACTGAATCGGGTAGACCCAGACCGTGGTCATCGCCGCGACATCCCATACGGCGAGAGTAGCCGGGAACGCGCGCCGGCCCCCCTCCCCCGGCACTTCCGCGTGCCAGCCGGTCAACAGCCGACGGCCGTCCGCCGACCACTGCAGGCCGGACAGAGCCAAGGACGAGAGCCCGGTCAAGGGCTCCGGGTACGCCGGCTTGCCGGTCTCGACGTCCCAGCGCTGCACCCAGGCGGAGGCGGTTAGCAAGGACTTGCCGTCGGGGGAGAACGCCACCACCCGGGCCGGGCGCGGGAGCGCGTGCCGGACCTTCCCGGTCGACACGTCCCAAATCGCGACCTCAGCTTGGTCCGACACCGCCATGAGCTCGCCGTCCGGGCTGAAGTCAATGGGCCGGAGGGTGGTCGGCGGCAGGATGCCGCACGGGACACTCAGCTTTTCCTTGCCGTCCGCGGTGTCGAGCACCCGGATCGTCCGGCCGATGACGGCGAGTCGCCGGCCGTCCGGGGATATGGCCCGGATCTGACCGGCTTCGTCGAGAGGCGCGGACCACAGCTCGCGGTCGCGGGCCAGCTCCCAGGCGACGAGCACGGGGACCTTGCCGCCGGCGACGGCGTACACCCGCCGCCCGTCCGGGGACAGGTGGATGCTCTGAAGGTCGGCCCGCCCGTTGACAATGCGAGTGAACCGGCCGCGGGCCATGTCGAGCCGCCACGCCACCCCGGGGACGTCCGGCGACGACAAGACGCCGGCCAGGAACCGGTGATCCGCCGACAAGTGTAGCGAGCGGGCGATCCGGTCCGGCTGCCTGAACTGGTCCGGGAGTCGAAAGGCCGCCTGCTCCCCGGTCCGGGTGTCGTTGACGAGGACGTCGAGGCCGGTGACCCGGCACAGGAGCCGGGCGTCGCGGGACAGTGGGGCGAAGCGGTCGCGGTAGGCGATGTCGATCGTAACCGTGTCCACCGGCCGGCCGGTGGCGGCATCGAAGGTGGCGATCGTGGCCCAGTCGGCGACCACGAACCGTGACCCGCCCGGGCCCCAGGCCGCGTCCGCGACGAGCGCCGAGAGGGCCCGCGGGACGCCGAGCCGAGCGACCGCCCCGGGCGGGAGCGGGCAGTCGTTGCGGTCGAAGCGAACCTCACGGGGCGGGGGGCCCGCGTCCTGGGCCCCGGCCGCGGGGAGGAAAAGTGCCAGAACGAGGAGGGCGGGCCGGGCAGCCACGACGAGACTCCTTCGCGCCGGTCGGGAGGTGGTGAGTGGTGCTTGTTTGCATAGGTCTTATAGGACTTATGGGTCCTATAGGTCCTATGGGAGGAGCCGCCCTCACCACCCACCACTCCTACTTCTTCGCAATGAACTCCAGCATCGCCTTCGTCAGCGGGTCGTCGGCGCTCGCGGCCAGGCGGATGATGATCGAGTAGTGGTCGCGGTCCAGCTTCATGACGGTCGCGTCGCACTTGCACTCCGTCAGCTTCTTGCCGAACTTCTCGGCCATCTGGTCGAGGGTCGGGAAGTCGCTGGTCCCGTACGCGATCAGGAACGGCGGCTCCTTCTCCTTCACGTGCGTCAGCGGCGACGCCGCATTGCACACGTCCTCCTCAGTCCCGAAGGCGGCGCGGATGCTCCCGACCGTCGGGGCGATCGTATACACCCCGCTCACGGCCATCACTCCGCGGACGTCCTTGAGCGAGCACTTCTCGGCCTTGAGATACGCCTCGTCGGTCGCCAACAGGGCGACCAGGTGGCCGCCGGCCGAGTGGCCGCTGACGAACAGCTTGTCCGGGCTGCCGCCGTACTTGGGGGCGTTTTCCTTCACCCAGGCGAACGCCTTGGCCACGTCGTGGATGTGGTCCGGGTGCTTGGCCCCGCCCTTGGCGCTCGAGAGCCGGTAGTTGATGACCACAGTCACAATCCCCTGCTTGGCGAACGTGTCGCCGAGGGTGGCGTACAGGTCCTTGCTGCCGGACCGCCACGCCCCGCCGTGGACGAACATCATGACCGGTGCGTCCTTGGCCCCCTTGGGGACGTACACGTCTAACTTGTGGCGGTCCGGGTCCGCGTCCTTGGCGGCGTTGTAGGCGAGGTTGAGGTGCTTCTCGACCGCGAACGCGGCCTTCGGCTCCTCGGCGGCGACCGGGTACGCGGCCAGCAGCGCCGGGAGCAAGACGGCAAGTCGGTGCAGCATGTCGTCGCACTCGTGGGACGGTGTGATGCCCAATTGTACGGTATGAACAAAGCGGAACGCCACGGAGGGCGTTCCCTACAGCGCTGTAGGGAACGCCCTCCGTGGCGTTCCGCGGCCCGCAACCGCCTGGAGTGGTTTACAAGCGATGGACGAACTCCGTCAGGATGGCGGAAATGCGCTCGGCTGGGCGGGCGGCGTTGGCCAGGACCTCCCGGTGGTCCAGGGTGGCGGCGGTCAGTCCGGCGGCCTTGTTGGTGATGCAGGAGATCGCGGCCACTTCCAGCCCGAGACCGGCGGCCGTCAGGGCTTCGAACGCGGTGGACATGCCGACGGCGTCGGCGCCCATCGCCTTCAGGGCCCGGATCTCGGCCGCGGTCTCATAGCACGGGCCGGTGACCGCCACATAGACCCCGGTGGTTAGCCCGGCGTCGATCGATTGCAGCAGTTCGTTGACGCGAGCTGAGTAAGGCGTGGCGCCCGCCGGTTCTCGCCAGGCGTTCGGCTGCTGGAGGAACAGGTGGTCTCGCAACACCATCAAGTCGCCGGGCCAGAGCGAGTCGTGAATGCCCCCAGCGGCGTTGGTCAGGAGCAAAACCTTGATCCCGAGCCCGGCCGCAAGCCGGACCGGGGCCGCGACCAGGTCCCACGGGTGCCCCTCGTAGACGTGCAGCCGGCCGCGGAACACGAGCAACGGTCTGCCGGCGCACAGGCCAACGGCGATCGCCCCGCCGTGCCCGTGGACGGAGGGGGCGACCAGACCGGGAACATCGGCGAATCGGATGGTCGCCAGTTCTTCGAACGAATGCGGGACGGCCCCGAGCCCGGAGCCGAGGACGACGGCCAGCCGCGGGCCATGGTCGCGGACGGCGGCGGTGAAATCGTCGAAGGGAGTCATGCTGGCCGTTCGTAGAGCACGCGTCCCGCGTGCTCACGTCTGCGAGCACGCGGGACGCATGCTCTACGTTACCCGCGAGTCGTCCAGTGCGTCCTGCTTGCCGTTCAGAGCCGCGAGGATGACGTCGGCACACGTCTCCTCGCCGAGCAGCCCGGAATTGAGCACGAGGTCGAAGTCGTACAGGTCGGTGCTCCGCCGGCCGAAATGGGCGAGCAGGAACTCGGCCCGCCGCTCGTCCCGGTGCCGCACCTGCTCGGCCGCTTGCTCGCGCGTGAGGCGCGACCAGTCGGCCATGTGGGCGATGCGGGCCTCAAGCGGGGCGACCACGCGGACGTGCAGCGACCGGTCGCGGGGCAGGTAGTACCCGGCCCCGCGGCCGACGAGGACCACCTGTCCGCGGGCGGCCAGGGCCAGGATCAGCCGTGGCATTTCCCCACCCTCGGCGCCCAGGTCGATCGCGCGATCGCGGCGGACCCGGTCGAGTTGGGCGTCCACCCACCCGGCAGCGTCGGCCGGGACGTCGGCCAGGACCGACTGCCGGGCCGCGTCGTTGGCGCACAGGAACTCCAGCAGCTCCTGGGTGTACACCTGCCACCCGAGCCGCTTGCCGACGCGGCGGGCAATGGTCCCCCCGCGGGCCCCGGCCTCGCGGCTAATGGCGATGGTCATCCCGGCCGGCGCGACGGGGCGGGCAACTGTCTCGCCGCGGTTGCCGTGTTGGGGGGACAGGTCGGTCATGGGCCATCCAGGATCAAGTATCGTCCCGCGATTCTATCCGGGCGAACAGCCACATCCCAATGGCCGTTACTCCGACGGTCACACCGAGCAGGACGATCCAGGCCGTCTCCGGGTTCACCGGGACGAACAGGGATGACGACTCCGTCGGCACGCCCTCCGTCTCGGCCGCCGAGTACAGCAGGCACCGGGTGTAGTAGTTGATGCTCAGCCGCTTCAGCGTGCCCGGGATGGGCAGCTCGCTGAGCATCGTCTCGAAGAAGAACGCGTACAACAGTCCGACGATCGCCGGCCGCGGGAGCAACGCGCCGAACAGGTGGAACACCGCCGCGAACGCCAGGCTGCCCGCGAAAACCCCCGGCCCGTAGAGGGTGAACGCCTTCCACCCGGTCGGGCCGCCGGCCAGACACAACAGGCCGAACCCGCCGACGGTCAGGGCCAGGCACCACGGCAACACGCCGAGGAACTTGGCCAGGTAAACCCCCGATCGCGGGAGCGGGCGCGTCGTCAGCCAGACAAGAGACCGCCCCTCGCGCTCGTGTCCGAGAGCCCCGCTGGCGAAGCTCAGGCTGAACAGCGGCATCAGGAACCCGAGGAACAACAGGAACACCACCCACCGGGAGAAAACCGCCAGCGGCCGGGTCTCCTGGATGATTCGATCCATGTAATCGGATTGGTCGATGGCCGCCCGGGCCATGCCGCCGGCGACGTGCTCGACCGTGTACGGCTGGATGCGCTGCAACCGCCAGTCGTACCGGTCCCACCCGTTGGTGACGGTAAAGGTCACGACCAGTCCGAGGCAGATGGCCAGGAGTCCGACCGCGATCCCGACCATCTGCCGCACGCGGGCCTGGCGGCGGAAGGAGAAGGCGACGAGGTAGAGCCAGGCGCGGAGGGGGGACGGCGAGGTGATGAGGTGTTGGGGTGGTGAGGTGGTGGCGCTCACGGTGTCGAGCCCCCGGGGGTCAGCGCAATTTCGCCCTTCACAAAGTCAATAGTCAGGACGTTCCCGCGGAGGAAGTCGAGGCCGAGGACGCCGTCGTGGGCGGCCGCAGGAGGGAACCCGTGGGCCAGCACAGGATAATTGGTCCGCGATTGCCCGAGTGCCGTAATCGTCATGACCGGGACTTCGAAAACGGAGACGATCCCGCTGCCGGTGACGACTTGAAACTGATTCGTCACGTGGGCCGGTGTGTAGCCGACGGCGGCTAATCGGGCATCGTCGACGAATGTATCGGTCGACCCGGTGTCGAGGGTAAGATCGACGGTCCCCGTCCCGGTCGGTCCTGTAATTTCAGCCCGGACGATGATCGTCCGCCGGGTCGGGTCGAAGGGGACCGTCACAGGCGCGCCTTCGTCTCGGGCGGCGTGGGCCCAACCTCCCCGGCTTGGTCCGGGGCCGCCGCGGAGACATAGCCGCGCGGGGTAAGACCGAGGACCTTCATGCCGCGCTGGACTGGGGGGCCGGTGAAGAAGACGGCGATGTGCCGAGGGACAGGCACTTCCATTGCCTTCCGATGGATCTCCGCGCGGTCCGGACTGTGGGCGACGACCCGCCCCCGGTAATTGGTATCGATGCCCGGCTCGGGATCGACCATGAGGATCCACTCGTCGGGGTACAAGGCCTCGAGTTCGGCCCGACACATGATCTCGTTCATGGGCTCCCTCCTCGCTCATTGTCTCAAACCCCGCACCGCCGGTTCAAGCCGGCTCATGTCTTCCCCGACCCGCCCAGCAAATACCCCAGCACCGCGTGCGCCGATTCGTCCAGCGGCTCCAGCCGCGACACGTCCAGTCGCTCACTCACCACCAGCCGCCCGAAGTCCTCAAAGAACCGCCGCGGGTTCTTCGCACGCACCACCAGCGAGCCATTGCCCCCGTCCGTGATCACCCGCGGCTCCAGATCGACGCCGACCACGTCCGGCCGATTCACCAACAGCGCCGCCAGCCGCCGCGGGTCGGCCGCGTCGATCCGGACCGACAGCGGCTGGTCGTCGAGCATGTCGCGGATCTGTGTCACCGTCCCCACCGCGGCGATGCGGCCGCGGGTCAGGATCGCCACGTGATCCGTCAACTTTTCTAGCTCCTCCAGCTCGTGGCTGCTGACCAGGAGGCACTTCCCCTCCGCGACCAGCCCGCGGAACAGCTCCAGCAGCTCCTGCCGCCCGATCGGGTCGATCCCGGAGAGCGGTTCGTCGAGCACCAGCAGCTCCGGGTCATTCAGGAGCGCCTGCGCCAGCTTCACCCGCTGCCGCATCCCCTTCGAGTACCCGCGGAGCTTGCGGTCGGCCCGGTCCGCCATACCCACGCGCTCCAGGACCGATTCGGTGCGGCGTTCCGCCTCGGCCTTGTCGAACCCGCACAGCCGGGCCATCGACCGCACGAACTCGCGGCCGGCCATGTCCTCGTAGAAGGCATCATTGTCCGGGCAGTAGCCGACCAGCGCCTTGGCCCGCCAGTCCCAGGCGTCGATCCTGCGGACGGTCACGCGACCCAGGCTCGGCTTCAGTTGGCCGGTCGCGAGGCGCAACAAGGTGGACTTGCCGGCCCCATTCGACCCGACCAGGCCCGTGATCCCGCCGCGGAGCTCGAGCGTCACCTGATTCAGCCCGATCACGGGTCCGTACCACTTCGAGACTTGCTCGAAGAGGAGAACGGGCTCGGCGGTCGCCTGCGGGTCGCCCATGTCAAGAACCTATCAGCCTGTACGCTCGGGCTCTACCTTATGGGTGCCACGTCACGTCGTTGAGCACATCGCGTTCGTAGGCGATCATGGCGTCTCGAATCCGGGTGCGAGGCGGGTCGCTCCGAGCGTTGTCCAACTGCCGGATGACATCCTCGGCCCGGCGGACGGCCGCGACCGCCTGGGGTTGGGTGCATGGGAGCGCATCGTCGTAATCCGCTCGGTTCCGCAATCGCCGGAGTGTTTCCAGGTCGCGCCCGGCCTGTTCCACCACCGGCTCGCCGCAATTGCTCAAACGGAAGATCAGGTACTGATGTGCTCGGTCGGCACGGGGAACGGTGAAGTTCAAGTCCGCCAACAGGCGCCGGGCGATGTGGAAAGCCGCGTAGTAGGCCGGGCTGATGGCGCTTCGCCAGTCGGCCTCGGTCGCCTCCGCCGCCAGTCGGACCGCGACCGACAGGAAGTCGCGCCCGTTCATCGCCAGCCCAGGACGAAATAGACGGCGTAACGGGACGGACAGACTCGGCCGAGCCCGGCGGACCAGACCGTCTGCCCCGCCAGCAGCTCGTCGGCGGTCAGGTCGGCGGTTTCGACATCCAGGGCTATGTACCGATGGGCTTCTTCCTCAGCGTCCTGATCGAGTGACACGTGGAGGGCGGAGGCCAGAAACGCTCGCCGCGCCAAGTCGATGGCCGCGTCCAGGTATTGGCGGACGCCCTTCTCAGCGGCGAACGCCTCCACGTCTGCCGGAATGGCCGGCCCGGTCGCAAGCGCGGCGCTCATGATTGTCTCCGAGAACCTGGACTGCTTCAGTCTACCACGAACCTGTATTCCGGCCGAGCCCCACTCGCTAGCGGTTTGAGCTGATTGACGGCGTTCGAGCCGGCGGTGGGGACGCCCGATTTGGCCGCCCAGCACGAGCCACGTCCCTTTTCGCTCGGCTAGCGCCGTGTGACTCGCCCGATCCCCACAACGCGCGGGCCTTCCAGTAATTCGAACTCCGCGCCGACCACAAGTGCTTCGTAGCAAACATCCGGCTCAAACAAGAACCGGACCGTAGCGAATGTGCTCGTGCCGGGTGTAATAGGCTCGTCCGGACCATCAATGAACTCAACTCCCAGCATCTCGCCGTTTCCACCACGGACGCGGAAATGTGGGCGGTAATAACCCGGGCTGTCCGCCGAAAGGCAGACGGGAGTCCGCCGCCCGCCTTTCTCGGTGGGTAGGAACTCGATCCGAACTTCCGCAAATCCCGCCATACGGTCACCGTGGAAATGGACCTTCGGTCTATCCAACCATGAGCCCTGGACCGGCACGGACCCCAGGTCACAGTGGTTGTGGCGGACAGGTTGGACAGACCGGAGGTCCATCATCTTGAAAACCTACGTCACCACCTCCACCGCCCGCACGCGTTTGCGCAGATAGACGAAGCACACCACGCACGTCGCGACCATCACGACCGTCGCCGCCCAGTACGGCGGCTGCTCCTGCGTCAGCGGCCGCAGCAGCCGGTGCTCCTTGCCGAAGCACCACTGGCCGAACAGGTACATGTCGTTCCAGATGTCGAGCAGCCGCCACGCGGGCGAGAGCCCGAGCCCGTCCACCAGCCAGCGCTGGACCAGGCGCGCCAGTACAAACGCGGCCGTCCACACCATGACCAGCGGGACCGTCCGCCGTAGCCAGGTCGCGGTCACGAGCAGAAGCAGGCTGAGGGTGACGGTCAGCGCCGCCCCGTAGGCGAGGATGCCGAACAAGAGCCGGGCCGAATCGACGTAGTAGTCCCACGTGTCGATGAACCCGTACTCGAAGAAGAGCGCAATCCCCGGGATCGTCGTCATCGCGTTGACCACCGCGGCCACGGCCAGGGCCTTGCCGAACAGGTAGTGCCGCCGGCTGATCGGCTTCGACAGGTAGAACGGCAGGCTGTTGTGCTGGAAGTCGTTGCCGATGATGACCGACCCCGCGAACGCGAGGAGGACCATGACGATGTACCCCTCGGTCCACATGAAGTCGCCGAAGGTGTCGGCCGACCCGTCCATGTGCATGGCGTCGCGGAGCAACTTGACGAACAGCTCCGGGCGGATGGTCCGGCCAAAGACCCCGCCGGTCCGGACCATGCTGTCGTTGACGCGATTCTCCAGGAACACCTGGAGGTACTGGCCGAAGAAGTAGAAGAGGAAGATCAGAACGCTGAGGGTGTAGAGCACCCAGAAGAGCTTGCGGCGGGCGAGCAGGAGGAGGCTCGACCGGGCAATGGCCTTGACCCCCTGCCACGGCCCAAGCCGCGGCCCGCCCTGGGCGCGGTAGCGAAGGAGCTGCGGGGAGGCGGGGGGGA
>DATFWZ010000742.1:0-7179 GCA_035258765.1 Gemmataceae bacterium | reverse complement strand
TGCTCGCCGCCCTCTCCCGCGCGGGCTCCGAGGGAGGGGCTCGCACGCCCCTTCGGCTCATCGCCGAGGTCAAGCTCCGGTCGCCGTCGGCGGGAGAGCTGTCGCGCGTGCTCACGCCGGCCGAGCGCGCGCTCCGCTACGCGCGCGCGGGCGCGACGATGATCAGCGTGCTCACCGATGGGCCCTTCTTCGGGGGCAGCTTCGCCGACCTCGCCGCCTGCCGGGAGGCGCTCGACGCCGCGCTGGGGCCGGCCCGGCCTTTCCTGCTCTGCAAGGAGTTCGTGCTCGACCCCGTCCAGCTCGACCGGGCGCTCGACGCCGGGGCCGACGCGGTGCTCCGTCGAACGGCCGCCGCGGATCAGTTAGTCCCCCAGGTGAAGGCCTTGTTGCGGATCGCTCACCTGCACAGCCGGCTGGCCGCCCGGGCCGCGGAGGCCCAGAACCTGAACCAGCGCTTGCAGCAGGCCTATCAACAAATTGACACGGACCTGGAATTGACTCGGCGCATTCACCGCGGCTTCTTGCCCAGGGCGATGCCCGAGGTCGGCCGGGCCCGGTTCGCGGTCGTCCACCGGCCGCGCAGTCGCGTCGGCGGCGACTTCTACGACGTCTTCCGGCTCGACGAAGACCACGTGGGCCTGCACGTGGCCGACGCCATGGGCCGCGGGTCGCCCGCCAGCAGCCTATTGGGCATCTTTGTCAAGAAGAGCCTGGTGACGAAGGAAGTCTCCGGCCAGTCGTACCGGCTGCTCCCTCCGGGAGAGGTGCTCGACCGGTTGAACCGGGAGCTACTCAACCTTACGCTGCCGGAGCCTCCCTTCGTCACCATGCTCTACGCCCAGCTCAATTGCCAGGACGGGAGCCTGACTTTCGCCCGCGCCGCCCACCCTCATCCGCTGCATGTGCCCGCAAGCGCCGACCCGACCTACTGGCACGCTACCGGCACGCTCCTCGGCGTCTTCGAGTCCGACTTCCCCACGCAGGGGAACCGGCTCGAGCCCGGGGATAAGTTGGTGCTTTTCTCCGACGGGGTCCACCCGCCGTCTGCCAGTCCGGGGCCGATGGACGACCTGTTGGTGGATGCGGCGCGACAGCACCGGAGCCTCGCCGTCCAGCCATTCGTGAACGCGGTCGCCCGGGACTTGCTCGCGGAGTCCCGGCACGCGGAGGATTTCACGCTGTTGGCGGTGGAATTGACTTGAAGGCAGAACTTCCTGCTTGTGTCTCACGCCCCGGCGGGTTACCTTGCAGTCCATAATCCCTTCCAAATTCCGCACCCCCGCCCCGGTGACTTCATGAGGCGCCGCGTCTGGATCGTCGGCGGCATCGTGGCCCTGGCCCTGGCGGCGCTCTCGATCCCAGGTAGCCCGGTCTACCTGCTCGACATCCTGTTCGGTAGTGGGCAGTACGAAGGTCGGTCGGTGCGACAGTGGAAGCGCCAGCTCGGGACGGATGACGCCCCGGAGCGGAGTAAGGCCGCGTTCGCCCTGGGGGCAATGGGCGCGGACGCCCGGTCCGCAGTCCCGGAGCTGGCCCGGGTGCTGACCGATGACCCGGACCGGGCCTGCCGCATCGAGGCTTCCCTGGCGATTTCGAAGATCGCCCCCGCCTGCGCGGAGGCCGTCCCGGCGCTCGCCAAGGCACTCTCCGACCCGGAATTGTTCGTACGAATGAACGCGGCGATGGCGCTGTTCCGGCTCAAACACGAGGCCCGGCCCGCTGTCCCCGAGCTCATCCGGGCGGTTCAGGACGAAAAGAACAAGACCAACTTGGGTGCATTTCACCACACGATTCAGGACATGGCGGGCCTGGCCCTGGGCCGGGCTAGTGCCGGGAGCGCGGACGGGGTCGCGGCACTCACCGACGCCTTGGCGGCCGCCACATCCGTGGAGAGCCAGAGCCACCTGGCCCGGGCCCTCGGCGAGGTCGGCCCGCCGGCCCGGTCGGCGGCGCCACAACTGCGGGCCCTTCTCACCGACGAGAGTGCCCTGGTTCGCGAGTCAGCGGGCGCAGCGCTCGACAAGATTGGCGAGCTACGAGAGCCCATCCCGATCCGCGGCCACGGCCCCGAGGCCCGGAAGTAGAACTAACCAAACCAGCGGCCCTGGCCTTCACTTCTCGAGCCAGTACCCGACGATTGCCGCGTAATAGGTGCCGCCCGCCGTCGACGGCTGCCCGGGCGCCGTCCCGTACCCGCCGTCCGCGTTCCGGTGCCGGGCGATGAATTCCCTAAGCTTTGGCTCATCGTTTGGCTTCTCCTTGAGCCAATGGAACGCCCGCATCACCCGGTAGGTGGTCTCCATGTCAGACGCTTTGGCATCGGCTTTGCCGTACCCGCCGTCCAAACGCTGTCCAGCCCGAAGCGCGGCCACAACCGGCTTCCGGTGCTCGTCGGATAACTTGCCGCCCGTCCGGTAGATCATCGCAGTTACCGAGCCGGTCTCCCGGGCCTGGCCGTCACCTATGCCGTACGTCCCGTCCGGGTTCCGGCCCTTTTCAGTCTCGGCGAGCCAGTCCTTGACGACCGGGTCAATCGTCCTGGCCGCCTCCATGCCGCCCGCGGCGAGTCGCCGCTCCTCGAAGGTCTTCGCGTTGGCGGCCAGGTACTTGACCGGCGGGCCGAAGTCGAAATCGGGGATCAGTTCGGCCGCGGCCATGATCCCGATTGCGGTTAGGTTGACGTCCGGCTTCCCCTTGGGCCGGTCGGCAAACGCCCCGGCGTCGCCCGTATAGCACGCCTTCACGAATGTGGCCGCCTTGTCCTTGTTTGGGACCTCGCCGCCGAGGTACTTGATGGCGCGGACGGCCGCGGACGTGGCCCGCAAGGACGATTGGGGGACGGCGGCCGCGGACGCTTTGTCCGGGCCCGCAACGAACCCGCCATCCGGTTGTTGCAGAGAAGCGAGAAACTTGACGGAGGCCGCCTTTTCGTCGGCCGTCTGGCCGACGGCCGGTGCCGGGACAACGAGAAGTGCCAGGAGCAGCGCGCGTCGCATGGGAGAGACCTCATCGGGCGGGCGAAGCCGTTGTAGGACCGGTTTTCAAGTTCTGCAAACACACTTGCCGACCGGACGCGAATAATACCCTCGGAGCCCCACGACCGGCCCGGACCGCCGCACATGGATACGGAAGAAGACGCACTACTCGCCGCCGTCACATCCGCGCCGGCAGACGATGCCCCGCGGCTGGTCTACGCCGACTGGCTGCAGGAGCGCGGCCAGGAGGCGAAGGCCGAGTACGTACGGCTGGTCGTGGAGCTCATGCACCCGCCCGAGCGAGCGGAAAGCGTCGAGCGCTGCGTGGCGGTCGCCGCGGCCCTGGACGAGAGCTGGCGGCGAACGGTAGGTGCCCGGTTCGAGGTACTCCTGGACGGGGCAGCCGCGTTGGTCCTTGCAGCCCATGTCGTGTCACTCCTGTTCAAGCTGGCCATCCCCCAAGGCCTGCGGCCATGGCGCAAAGGTCAGCCGGTCCGGCTGCGGTGCGGACAAACCCGGGAAGAGGCGGAACATGTCGTCCGAATGTTCGGGCCCAACTTGCTGCGGCAGCAGGATTCGGGGGAGCCCGTCCTCCGGCTGGTCGTACGCCCGATGGACGAAGATTCACCTCTCGGGCTAATAGCGCCGCCCGGTTGACAGGCCCTTCGGGCCGGTATCTGGATTGCTGTTTTCTTCCCACCAGCCAAACTCCAGGGGGCCCGTCCGATGGCCACACAGACCCGGCGCAATGACCGCCCCTCTCCCAACGCCCCCGGCCCGGCCCCGCGGCCGACCAAGAAGGACCAGATCATCTCCCTGTTTCTCTCCGGCCTGGGTGACGTCGGCGACATCGCGATGATTACCAATTCCCGGCCGAGTTATGTCGGCACCGTGCTTCAGGACGCCGGGCTGCATCACGGCTACTTCGACCTGTACACCTCGACCGCGCGGCCGATGAACGTGTACTCGAAGTTCTTCGCTGGCCAGCTCGGATTCCGGGACGTCGAGGCCGCCCGCAAGAGCATCGAGCTGATTGACCGCCTGTATCGTCAATTCGAGCTCGCCGGGGACCGGGCCGGCCAGCACCACGCCCTGCTGATGGCCCTGACGATGTTCGATCGAGCCCGGTGGACCGACAAGGGACCGGAGGCGGAGGTATTTCGCCGGTGGCTGCTCGACTGACTGGGCGAGGTGACTCCGGCGGCCACGAAGCAACCGCCAGCCGCCACGTCTGTTACTCCGCGCCAGGCGACCGGGGTCACACGCGAGTCGAACCAGACCCGGCCGGCGACATCCTAGCGGGCGGCAGCCGGCATAGCTTCCGGATTCACGCACGACGTCATCGACTTGCCGCTCAAGCCAGCGATCAGGTTCTCGGCACAAATCCGCGCCATCTCGTTGCGAGTGTGGACCGTCGCGCTCGCGATGTGGGGGGCGACGACGCAGTTCGGAAGGTGTAGCAGTTCATGGTCGGGGGGCAGCGGCTCCGGGTCGGTGACGTCCAGACCGGCCGCGAAGATCGTGATGCTTCGCAACGCCGCGGCCAGGGCACGCTGATCGACAATTGGTCCGCGCGCGGTGTTGATAAACACCGCCGTCGGCTTCATCTTTGCAAACTGACTTGCACCGAACAGGCCCTTCGTCTGCGGGTTCAGATCCGTGTGGACAGAAACGAAGTCGCTCTCTCGCAGAAGCGTGTCGAAGTCGACGCGCGATGCCTTCAGCTCGCGCTCGACGTCCGCTCTCTCGACCTGGTCTGTGTAGAGCACCTTCATTCCCCAACCAAAGTGAAGCTTGCGAGCGACGGAGTAGCCGATCCGTCCCATCCCGACGATGCCGAGCGTGCAACCGACGAGGTCCTGGCCGAGCCAGCCCAATGGATCCCACGTCTTCCAGCGGCCGTCACGCGCATCCTGTGTACTTTCGCCCAGCCGTCTGGCGGCTGCCAACAGCAGGGTAATGGCGATGTCTGCAGTCGCCTCGGTGAGCACGCCCGGGGTGTTGCCGACGCGGACGCCCCGCTTTGTGGCGGCAGCCAGGTCGATGTTGTTGAATCCGACCGCGAAATTGCTGACCACCTTCAACTTCGGAGCGGCATCGAGCAGTTCCGCATCGACGCGGTCCGTCAGGAGTGAGATCAGTCCCTCGCAATCGCTGACCCGGTCACGGAGGACGGCAACCGGCGGCGGCAGCGGGTCCCCCCAGACATCGGCATCACAATGCGGCTCGATGAGGTCGAGCCCGACAGCCGGAATGCGGCGGGACACGAAAACGCGGGGCTTGGCGGGCATGGGTGGGGTCCGAGAGCGGTGTCAAGACGAGTTATGCGGGCGATTCTAGGGCGACGCATCGAATGCGGCGAGTTGGCGCAGACAGGGGGCTCGGGAGGTGGTATTCCTGCCCGCCGCTACGGCCCCTGACCCCCCAAGGAGCTTTGTCGCGATGAGCTTGAACCGCTGGAAGGTGCTAGCTTGCACCTTGACCGTCGGCATCGGCGGGCTGGCCGTGTTCGCCCGGCCCCCCGCGGCCGACAAACCGGCCGACCCCCGCGCCGAGCCGGCCGCGCTCCCGAACCTGACCGTCAAGCCGGCCTCTCACCCCGACGGCACGGACACGCCGGCGCCCGCCAAGCCGGCCAAGAGCGAAGAATTCGATCTCGACCTCCCGGTCGTCCCGCCCGTCGCCGCCAAGGCGGACGAACCCGGCAAGAAGCCCGCGGCCGAACCGGTATTCGAGCCGATCACTCCTCCTGTTGTGCCGGCCAAGGCTGAGACCGATGCCCCGCCCCCACCAATCAAAACCGACGACCCGAAGAAAGCAGACGACACACCGGAGGCCCCAGTCCTGATTCCGGTGAAGTCGGACACGAAGGCCGCGCCGACGCCTGACAGCGATAAGTCGGGCCCCAAGGCCCCGGTGATCGACCTGGGGCCGACCCCGCCGCCGCCCATGAAGCCCGACGTGCCCGCGCCTCTACCGGCGACCCCGACTCCGCCGATGGTCACTCCACCGCTAGTCAAGCCGGAATCGCCGCCCGCAGCGGCTCCCTTGCCGCCCGAAGTTGGGGCGACGACGACGCCCGCCAGTGTTGATCCGCCGAAGACCACCGCGCCCGCCGCCGGAAAGCCGAAGACCACCGACTCTGTCCACGCGGCCAGGCTCAAGCTGCTCCTGCGCATGGGCGACGGCACGCCGCGATTCGAGATTCGCAACACCGCGACGACTGAACTGCTTCTCAAGGTCTACGGGCAGAAGGTCGAGATGCAGGCGCCGCCGGATGCGACGTCGGCGCTCGCGGGTGTGACGGCCACGGGCCACGTGCGGTTCACGGCCCCCGGCATCGAGGGAACTTGCGACCACCTTTCCATCCTCTCCGGGACCGGTGAGGTGTTGCTGAAGGGCAACATTCGCCTGAAGTCGAAGTACGGGAAGGGCTGGAGCGAAATGACCGCCGAGAAAATGGTCTACCAGATCGGCACAGGCGGGCTGACGAGTTCGGATGCCCGCCCTGCCGTCCGCCCGGCCAGCTATATCCCGGACTGAAGCTGGCAGTGAAACATCTGACGGGCGGCCGTCTCGTCGGGCGGCCGCCCCCTTCGTTTCCTGTGCGACGAAAATCGCGGCCGCCTCGAGTGACACCTTCGTTCTTGGCGACGCGAACTCAACGTCGGTGACCGATCTCCACCGGCGGCCGCCTATTTCGACGAAACCAAGCCCGATCACATCTCGCGCCGGGCCGTCCGCCGTTTGACAGCCACGTCGCAATCTCGAGTGTTAGCTTGCCTGGGGGCCGGGCGTGTTCCAAAATGGAACGCTCGTACATTCCGCCCACAACGCCCGAGCCCCCGTCCCCATGCAATCTCTGACCGGGTGGTTTTCCGACGTCCACGCGGGCGACCCGGCACTTTGGCTGGCCGTCGCCACGGGACTACTCGTCACGTTCGTCGTGCTCCTTCGCGGCCGGAGCCCCGACCGGACGCCGGCCGCGGTCGCGCTACCCAAACCGGTTGCTTCACCCGATTGGGAAAGTCCTCCGCAGGCCCGACACGACGAGCGGCGGCGGTCGATCCGGCGTGCCGGATTGCCAAGCCCGATCCACCTCATCGACGCCCGACCCGTCGGGAAGGCCAGGCCAGTCGAGGCCTACGTTCTGGACCGATCGACCGGCGGGTTGCGCCTCGCGGTCGAGCAGCCGGGGGGCGTC
>DATFWZ010000741.1:0-14471 GCA_035258765.1 Gemmataceae bacterium | reverse complement strand
CACGCCGGTGTGTACCCCGACCCCGGCGACGTGGACCAGCCAGTACACCAACGGCTACGCCGGCGACCGGTGGCCCCTCAAGTTCGGGGTCACCACTACAAGCCCGGGCGTGACGGATTACGCAAAGACGGCGGCCGAAATGCTCGGAATCGCCTCCGTAACCCCGGCGACGCGGCTCGTGTTATGGGAAACCGACGGGTACGACTCGACCCTCGTGTCATCCTTCAGAAATGGGACCGCGTTCAACGGGTACGTGATGGGCCCGGGGTACTTCGGAAAGACCTATTACGTCTGGCCGCCAGACCCGCGGTACACGGCCGGGGCCGACCCGACCAACATCAACCCGTCCAACCCGATCCAGGACGCCACCGGTAAGTACATCGCCGACTGGCGGAAGCGGTTCTTCCTGTACCCGAGCACCACCGCGGGCACCAAGGGGGCGCCCATGGACGACAATAGCCGCCTGTTCGACACGACAACCGGCAACGTTGGCGTGCGCCGCCCTCAGAACTTGGGCGGGAGCCCCGTGTATTACGTGCCGAACTATGACGCAATTCTGAAGTGGATCAAGAACGGGCCGCAGACCCTGCCGCCGTCGCTGCGGGCCGGCCGGGTCCTGTACTACGATGCCATCCCGAACGCCATTCCGATGAACTGGCAGACGGGGTTGATCGCCAGCGCCGCGACGACGAATGAGCGCTTCTGGAAGGAGTACATCGACTTCGTCATCGGGGCAGGCCGGCACAACCGGTTCAAGACACTCAACGGGGACTCAACCAACAACACGTGGGGGTCGAACACGTTCGGGACGCCGAAGATCACCCCGCTGGCGTCGTTGACGGGCACCCCGAAGCCGTACATGGCCTACGACGACGTTCCCGTGCATCCGAAGGCGCACGGGTGGTTTGGGCCGCTGACCATGCTGGGCTTCTTGTCGTTGAACTCGGACAACCTGGACTACAACTGGTTCGCCGGGACGACCTATGAGGCCCACACCTGGCAGCTCAAGGCCGGCATCCGGGGCGCCCTGGACGACATCAAGAAGAACCACCCGAACGACCTGGCCAGCCTGAACCACTGGTCGAGCCACGACGGGTACAACGTCCCCCGCGTGGCCATGAGCAAGAGCTTCGACCTGATGAGCAATGCCCTGTTCTACCCGTTCTCGTTCAATAGCACCCTGGGGACCGCGTCGAATGAGAAGCGGCCGTACAAGAACAACGCGACCATCAGTACTGGGAATCCCTGCGGGTTCGACCCGCAGAATTACGCCTCCGACATACCTTGCGGGGACGGCGGGACCAACCCCAGCATGGGTCTCATGCTCTGCTACAACCAATTCAACTGGACAGGAACCTACACGGGTCGGAAAGGGGCCACCAAGATTGTGATTCTGGAGACGGACGGCGTGGCCAACCAGTTGATCAACGGCACACTCGGAAACATCACCGGCGGCGGTAAGCAGTGGACGGGAATTAGCAACGGCGGCTCGGCCCCGAGCCCCGCGAACGGCAACCCGGCCGCCCTGGACCCGGCCTTGACCATCGCGTGGCTGATCTGCCAGGACGCCACCGGGTCGCACCCGTGGCCGACGCTGCCGTCGTACACGAATGGCACCGGACTCGCGACCGCCGGTGTACCCGCTAAATGGTCCGGAGTCCCCAATGCCTCCCCAGGGTACTCCACCGTACGCAACCCGGCTCGGGTGCACACCCTTGCTTTCGGTCAGCTATTCGAATCGAGCACGACTTCAATTCAGAAGACGCGGGCCCTCGAATTCCTGCGCAACATCGAGCTCGTCGGGCAGACGTTGCCGCCCGGATCGACGTCGATCGAGAGCTACAAGATCATCACCGGCACGTACACGGAGCGCATTGCCAAGATCAAGGAGGCCATGGAGCGGATCATGCAGGGCGGCGTGCAGGTGGCCCTCATCGAGTGAGCCTGGGCGCGGTGCGGCAAGATTGTGATGCGAGAGCCGGCCGGCGGAGCCTCGAAGCCCGCCGGCCGGCTCTCGTGCTTGTTTGCCCGAATTAATGAGTGGCACTCGCCCCGACTCCGCCCCTGACTGCCGACTCCGAGCAGCTGCCCACCCGTTGCAAGTCCGGCCGCAGAATCCCGGCCGTGGCGCACGTTCTGAGCCGCGGGACGCAAGTCTCAGGTGCGCCGCGTCACACATTTCAGCCGCGGCGGGCGAGATTTGGACAGCCCGACTCACTGTCCTACGGTCGTGTTAGCCCCGCTATGAAGCGGGCCACCTCGTCACATCAACGGGCCTTCGCTCAAGGCCCAATCCGAGGCGGCTAATGTCGACACCCATGACTCGAACGTCCGGCCAGCATCGCCCCGGTACTCCCCCATTTGAATTCGCCCTCGTGGCCGCGACCTCCCAACGGCTCTTGCCCGACATCCTGGAGTCCGCGTGGTTCGCCCGCAAGCAGTTGAAAAGCACGTCTTGCCGAGCCGGTCAGGCCGCTCGGCGGCCTCAGATCGCATCGGGCCGTCGCCACCCATCCACTTCAGGTTCGTGGTCCGGAGGGGCAGCGACGCCAAATGACTCGTGTACCTCGCGTCCAAAGGAGGGCGACCTCATGCGAGCGCAATTTCAAACCGGCCGGCGGGCGGGGGCGGTGTTGCCCCTGGTGACCATCTGCCTGGTCGGCCTGATGGCGTTTGTGGCTATGGCCATCGACATCGGCATGATGGCCGTGGCCCGTACCCAGGCCCAGGCGACGGCTGACATAGCGGCCTTGGCCGGGGCCCGCACCCTCGATGGCACTCCCGGAAACAATAAGGCGAACGCCGAGCTCGAGGCCAGGGAGGCGGCCAGGGCGAACTACATTCTGGCCGTCCAGATCAAAGACGCTCAGATCGCGCCCGGGTACCCAAAGACGGGGGTGTACAAGTACAACGCGACCGCCCAGCGGTTCGAGGCCGACTTCGTGAACGGCCCGACCGGGCTCGAGTCGTACGGCGCGATGCAAATGCGGATCGTCACCAACCAGGACACGTATTTCGGCAAGGTGCTCGGGGTCAACTCCATGCTCGTGGCCGCGCAGGCGACCGCGGTGCACCGGCCGCGGGACATCGCCATCAGCCTCGACTTCTCCGGGTCGATGAAGTTCTCCAGCGAGTTCAACTACCCGCCCATCTCCGGCACGCTGGATGTCACCGGCTCCCTGAACCCGGACGACCGGTTCCCCCGGTTCGGCCCGTGGTCGATTTACCCGGTCGCCACCGCGGGCAATCCGAACCCGATGCAGCGTCTGGAACCGTTCGTGGACTCGGGCGGCGAGGCCCATGCCATGAACAACTTGACGACCGAAACCATTCATGGGCCGGCCGTCGTCCAGAACTTCCAAACCACCGCGGCGAACGGCGGGCCGAACGCCTTCGTCTACAACGGGGATGTGACGGCCGCGGCTTTCGACATCAACCACTCCCCGGTGTGTACCCCGACCCCGGCGACTTGGACCAGCCAGTACGCCAACGGCTACGCCGGCGACCGGTGGCCTCTCAAGAGTGGGCTTGGCACGACCAGCCCGACTGTCGCCGACTACGCCAAGACGGCGGCGGAGATCCTCGGCATTTTGAGCGTCTTGCCGTCCACGCGCAGCGCCGCCTGGGAGTTGGACGGCTATGACTCCGCCGGTCTGCTCTGGAAAAACAGCTCGTTCAAGGCGTACGTGATGGGGCCTGGGTACTTCGGCAAGAGCTTCTACATCTGGCCGCCGGACCCGCGGTACACGGCCGGGGCCGACCCGACCAACATCAGCACCTCCAACCCGATTCAGGACAACTCTGGTCGGTTTATCGCCGACTGGCGGAAGCGGTTCTTCCTGTACCCGAGCGCCAGCGCGGGCGCCAAGGGGGCCGTCCTGGACGACAACAGCCGCCTGTTCAACCCCACCGGAACGACTCCCGTCGGGCAGTGGAAAGGACAGAACGCGGGCGGCACGCCCGTAAACTACGTGCCGAACTATGACGCAATTCTGAAGTGGATCAAGAGCGGACCGCAGACCCTGCCGCCGTCCCTCCGGGCCGGCCGGGTCCTGTACTACGACGCCATCCCGGACGCCATCCCCATGAACTGGCAAACCGGGCTGATCGCCACCTCGGCCACGACCAATGAGCGATACTGGAAAGACTACATCGACTTCGTCCTGGGCGCCGGTCGTCACAACCGGTTCAAGACGCTGAACGGATCCTCGACCAACAACACCTGGGTAGGGAGCACGTTCGGGACGTCCAAGATCACGCCGTTGGCGTCGTTGACGGGCACGCCGAAGCCGTACATGGCCTACGACGACATCCCAGTGCATCCCAAGGCGCACATGTGGTTCGGCCCCTACACGATGATGGGATTCCTGTCCATCAACTCGGACAATTTGGACTACAACTGGTACGCCGGGACGACCTACGAGGCCCACACCTGGCAGCTCAAGGCCGGCATCCGCGGGGCCCTGGACGACATCAAGAAGAACCACCCGAACGACCTGGCCACCATGAACATGTGGTCCAGCCATAACGGATACAACGTGTCTCGAGCGTCTATGGGTAAGGCGTACGACACGATGAAGAACGCCCTGTATTACCCCTTCTCGCTGATCAATTCGCTGGGCACCGTGTCGAGCGAGAAGCGGCCCTACAAGAACAATGCGACCATCAGCTCCGGGAACCCTTCGGGGTTAGACCCGGCCAACTATCAGGCCGACATCCCGCTCGGGGACGGCGGGACCGACCCGTCGATGGGCCTGATGCTGTCCTACAACGAGTTCAACTGGACCGGCACATACACCGGCCGAAAGGGAGCGATGAAAATGGTCATCCTGGAGACCGACGGGGTGGCTAATCAGACGATCAACGGCACTCTCGGCAACATCACCGGAGGCGGCAAACAGTGGACGGGTATCAGCAACGGGGGGTCGGCCCCGAGCCCCGCAAACGGCCACCCGAACGCCCTGGACCCGGCCCTGACGCTCGCCTGGCTCATCTGCCAGGACTCGGCCGGGTCGAAGCCATGGCCGACTCTACCGGCGTACACGAACGCGGCCGGGTTGGCCACGGCCGGCGTTCCAGCGAAATGGTCGGGCGTTCCGACCGGGTCCCCGGGATACTCCACGATCCGCAACCCGGCCCGGGTGCACGCTCTCGCCTTCGGCCAACTGTTCGAAACGAGCACGACGTCGAACTTGAAGATTCGTGCCTTCGAGTTCCTCCGCAACATGCAGATTGTCGGTCAGACACTGCCGCCCGGTTCGACCGCGATCGAGCCGTACAAGATCATCACCGGCACCTACACGGAGCGGATCGCCAAGATCAAGGAGGCCATGGAGCGGATCATGCAGGGCGGCGTGCAGGTGGCCCTGATCGAGTAAGTCCGGGGCGCATTTATTCGGATGCAACAGTAATGCTTCGCCCGAGCCGTCCGGCGGCCGCTTGCGGCGCCGCCGAACGGCTCCTACGTTCTCTGGACCAGCTCCCGACCAACGAGATTCGCCGCCAATGACCGCCGTCGCCCAATTCGAAAACGTTGGCAAGGTCTACGCGACCGGGTGGGGCCGCCGCGGCACCCGCGCCGTGGCCGGCGTCAGCCTGCAGATTCCGGCCGGCCAGGTGTTCGGCCTGCTCGGACCGAACCGGGCCGGCAAGACCACTCTGGTCAAACTGCTCCTGGCACTCGGCCGGCCGACTGAAGGGACGGTAACCCGCCTTGGATGCCCCGCGGCCAATCTGGCGACGCTCACCCGAGTCGGGTACCTGCACGAGAACCAGCACTTCCCCCGTTACTTGACCGCCCGGGAGCTGCTCCGCTTCTACGGCGCGCTCACGCTGATGCCCTCCGACACGATTCCGGCCCGCGCCGACGAACTCCTGAAGCTGGTCGGCCTGGCCGACCGCCCGGACGAGCCGATCGCCCGGTTCTCGAAGGGCATGATTCAGCGGCTCGGGCTGGCCCAGGCCCTGCTCAACGATCCGGACCTGCTCGTCCTCGACGAGCCGACCGAGGGGCTCGATTTGGTCGGCCGGGCCCTGTTGCGCGACGTCATCGCCGGGCAGAGGGCAAAGGGGAAGACGGTCCTGCTTGTGTCCCACGTGCTGTCCGAGGTCGAACAGACTTGCGACCGCGTTGCGGTCCTCGTGAACGGCTCGGTCGTCAAGGACGCCTCGGTGGCCGACCTGGTCCGCGACCCGAAGACTGGCGGCCGGCGGCCGCTCGACCAGGCCCTGCGGCCGCTCTACGAGGGGGCCAACGCATGAACCTGCCGGCCGCGATCTTGACTATCGGGTGGCTGGTCCGCGACACCCTGCGACAGTCGCTAGCTTCCCGGCTGTTCTGGGCCATGCTCGCAGTCAGCGCCGTGTGTATCGTCTTCTGCCTGAGCGTCCGGACCAAGGACGCGCCGCGGCTGGCGACGGCACCGGGTGAAACCGGGTACGCGGTCCCGAAGGACGACCCGCAGGTCAAGCGGCTCGGGACCGAGAGCGCCAAGGCCTACGGGATTGACATCCTCGAAGGGGACGAGCTGTCCCTGGGCTTCGGGGCGTTCCACGTATCGACGGCTCGCGGGCAGCAGGACTCGGTCCGGTTCCTCCAGGTGTGGCTGGCCGGGTTGGTCGCGGGCACGGCCGGGATCTTCCTGGCTATCATCTGGACGGCTGGCTTCCTGCCGACGTTTCTCGACCCCAACCACGCGACGGTGCTCCTGGCCAAGCCCGTCCCGCGGTGGAGCCTGTTGCTCGGCAAAGTGCTGGGCGTGTTGGTGTTCGTCTTCCTGCAGACCACATTTTTTGTCGTCGGGACGTGGCTCGCGCTCGGTTTCGCAACCGGCGTCTTCGACCCCCGCTACCTGTTCGCGATCCCGGTCCTGGTCTTACACTTCGCGGTGTTTTACAGCTTCTCGGCCATGCTGGCGGTGTGGACGCGGAGCACGGTTGTGTGCGTCTTTGGGACCCTCGTGTTCTGGGTGCTGTGCTGGGGGATGAACTACGGGCGACACGCGATTATCGCGCACGACCCGAAGGGAATGTCGGAAGGGATCCGCTTCGCCGCCGAGCTTGGGTACTGGGTCCTGCCGAAGCCGGGCGACCTCAACGTGGTCCTGGACGATGCGCTCGACACGCGGGGCTTCGCCGCCGGCATACCGGAGTTCGAAACCGCCCGGCAAAAGGAGAAGTTGAATCTCGCACTCTCGGCGCTGGCATCCCTCCTGTTCGCGGGGGCAATGTTCGGGGTCGCGGCGTGGGAGTTCCGGAGCGCGGAGTATTGAAACTGAGCCTTAGGTTGAAACAAGGTCGGGAGACGTCTATCGTCCTTGGTCAATGGCTGACCGGACCGCGGCGACCAATTCGTCCGGCCGATAGGGCTTTTGCAGGAACCCAAGCACGTCCCCCGGGTCCATCGCGGCAAGCGAATCGGCCGAGTAGCCGCTGGCGTACAGGGCCCGCACGCGCGGGTCGATCTTCTTGAGCTCTCGCAGCGCTTCCTGACCAGTCATGAGCGGCATGGTCAAGTCCAAGACCACAACCGCGATCTCCCCCCGGTGCTTGCGGAACAGGTCTACCGCCTCCTGCCCGTCGCCCGCCAGGATGACGCGATAGCCGTGCCGCTCCAGCGTCGCCTTGGCCAGGTTGCGGATCATGGGCTCGTCGTCCACGAGCAAAACCGTCTCAGTTCCGGCCGCCCGGACCGGCTGGGGGGCCCGCTCCGGCTGACTGGCCGACCGGGGCAGATAAATGTCGAATCGTGCCCCCATCCCCGGCCGGCTGCGACACTGGATCCACCCCTTGTGCTGGTGAACGATGCCGTAGGCCATCGCGAGGCCCAGCCCCGTGCCCTGGCCGACCGGCTTGGTCGTGAAGAACGGCTCGAAGATGCGGCTCAGGATCGCCGAGTCGATCCCGGGTCCGGTGTCCTCGACCGTGACGCGGACGAAGTCGCCGGGCCGGGCGTCGGCCGCCCGGGCGGTGTCGGCGTCGGTCAGTCGGACGTTCTCGGTGGCGACGACGATGCGGCCGCCCTCGGGCATGGCGTCGCGGGCGTTGACGAGGAGGTTCATCAGGACCTGCTCGAGCTGCGGGCCGGCCGCATCCACGAGCCAGAGGCCGCGGGCCGGCCGGGGGTCGAGAACCACGCGGGGGTCGAAGGTGCGCCGGACGACGTCCACGGTCGCGGTCAGGTTCCGGTTCAGATCTGTCGGCGCGAGGGCCATGGGCGCCCGGCGCGCGAAGCCCAGGAGTTGGCCGGTCAGGTCGGCGGCCCGCCGGGCGGCCTGCTCACATTCCCCGAGCGGCCGACGGGCCGCGTGATCCGGACCGAGAGCCGCGGCGGCCGACTGAAGATTGCCGAGGAGGATGGTCAGGAGGTTATTGAAGCTGTGTGCGACGCCGCCCGCGAGTTGGCCGACGGTCTCCATCTTCACCGCCTGCCGGGCCCGCTCCTCCGCCCGCCGCCGGTCCGTGATGTCGCGGCTGATCCCGAGCACTCCGAGAATCTCCCCGCCGTTGCCGAGCAGCGGGGTCAGGACCGTCTCCACGAGTCGACGCGCCTCGCCGGTGCCGACGCTCCGCTCGGTCCGCAGCGGAGCCCGCGTCTCATAAACCCGCCGGTCCTCGGCTTCCAACTCGTCTGCGATCTTCGGGAACACATCGCGGGCTGTCCGCCCGAGGACGTGCGTTTCGCGCACTCGCCAGTATTGCTCGAACGCCCGGTTGCAACCCCGGTACCGGCCGTCCCGGTCCTTGTAGAAGACGAAGTCCGGGGTGGACTCGAACACGGCCCGCAAAAGGGCATGCTCGCGTGTGGCCCGGGCCTCGGCGCGCTTCCGCTCGGTAATGTCCGCGAGCGTGCCCTCGAGGACGGCGTCCCCAGCGGAGCGGACCAGGTACACATTCTCCAGGACCCAGACCTCGGACCCGTCGCGGCGGCGCAGCCGGGCCTCGTGATTGTTCAAGCGTCCGAGACGCAACAAGTCGGCGAGCATGGCCCCCCGGTCCACCTCGTCCCAGTACAGGTCAAGCGCGTTGGCGTCGCGGAGGGCAGCCGCGTCGGGGTAGCCGAACACCCGGGCGAACGCGTCGTTGCACTCAAGGAGCTTGCCGTCCACCGTGGACCGCCATACGCCTGCCAGGTTGTTGCGAAACAGTCGCCGGTACCGGGCCTCGGTGTCGTCGTCTGGCCGACCGGCCGGGCGGAACGGACGCACCATAACCACTCGTCTTCCCGCCGCCGGCGCAACGCGAATCGTGACCGGGATCCCGTCCGGGGACGTGAACCCGGCCGACTCGGCGACAGGCTGCCCGGCCGCCAGCGCTTGTTGGATGGCCTTGGCCGCGTCGGTGGTCGCGGGATGGAGAGCGTCCGCGATCGACCCGCCCGCGAGGGACTCGCGATCCCGGCTGACGAGTCGGGCGGCAGCTTCGTTCCCGTCGAGGATCCTGCCGGACGGGTCGGTCAGAAATACCGCGTCCGGCGACTCCTCGAAGAGGACTCGTGCGAGGTCGTCCATCGCGCCACCTGGGGATGCGCGAATGCGAGTCGGCGCGGACCCGGTGACAGGGCGAGTCGGCCGTGGAATCCATTCACTCTAGGGAGTAGAACAAGGCCGACCATGCTCATCCGCCGCGGCCGAAATGCGATGCATCCGGCCAGGGCGAAGAATTCTTGCCCCTCCCGAAAGACGTCCATGAACGCCATTCAACTGGAACGGCCGGGCCGCTTTTGCACCATTTCCCTGCCCGAGCCGGCCGGCCCGGATCCAGGGGAGGCGCTGGTTCGGGTCCATCGGGTCGGCATTTGCGGCACGGACATCAGCGGCTACCTCGGCAAAATGCCGTTCTACAGGTATCCACGAATCCCGGGCCACGAGCTCGGCGTCGAGATTGTTGCCGTCGGCGCCGGGGTGGAGAACGTGCGACCTGGCGACCGATGCTCGGTCGAGCCGTACATGAACTGCCAGCAGTGTTTCTCCTGTCGCCGCGGGCAGCCCAACTGTTGTGAGAATCTTCAAGTCCTGGGCGTTCATACGGACGGGGGTCTGCGCCCGCAGTTCGTGGTCCCCGCCCGCAAGCTCCACCCGTCCGCGCGGCTGACCCTGGATCAGCTCGCCCTCGTCGAGACCCTCGGCATCGGCTGTCACGCGGTAGACCGCGCCGCCCCGCAAGCGGGCGACCACGTGCTCGTTGTCGGCGCCGGGCCAATCGGCCTGTCGGTCATCGAATTCGTCAAGCTCACCGGGGCCACGATCACCGTGCTGGACCTGAACCGCACGCGACTTGATTTCTGCAAGCGGGCGATGGGCGTGTCGCACACGATCGCCCTCGCGACGCCCGAACAGGCACTCGCGGACATGCGAGACGAGACCGGCGGAACGCTCTTCCCAGTCGTATTCGACGCCACGGGGAACACGAAGTCCATGTGTGCGGCATTCGATTACGTAGCGTTCACCGGGCGACTCGTGTTCGTCGGCATCGTCACCGACGCGGTCAGCTTCCCGGACCCGCTGTTTCACCGCCGCGAGATGACGATCCTCGCCTCTCGGAACGCGTTACCCAGCGACTTCCGCCGGATCATCGGGCTCATCGAGGAGGGTCAGATCGACACCCGGCCGTGGATTACGCATCGGTGCGGGTTTCTCGACCTGATCGAGCAATTCGAGTCGTATACGCGGCCGGAAACTGGCGTCATCAAGGCCGTGGTCGAAGTGCAATGACCGCCCGGGTCGGGCTGGAGTTGTCGGCGGGCCCGCGGTAGAGTGTCCGGCTCGCCCGCGTCGCGGAGCCTTTCGTGCCACGCACCGACTTGCCGCGGATCGCCGTTCTCGGGGCCGGCCCGGTCGGGCTGGAGGCCGCCCTTCAGGCCGCCCACCTGGAATACCCGGTCACCGTCTACGAGCGGGGGGACGTCGGCGAGTTCGTCGGTCAGTGGGGCCACGTCCGCTTATTCACCCCGTTCGGAATGAACGTCTCCCCGCTTGGTCTGGACGTCATTCGCAAGGAACACCCGCAACACGGCTTGCCGGACGCGAGCGACCTCGTCACCGGTAACGACTACCGCGACGCGTACCTCGTCCCGCTGACACTAACCGCCAAGTTGGCCGACGCGGTCGTGACTCGCACTCATGTCGTCATGGTCGGCCGCGCCGGGGTGTTGAAGGGGGACCCGATTGACGACCCGCGACGCGCCGCCGCGCCTTTCCGGCTCCTGTTGCGGGACAACAACGGCGCCGAGCGATTCGCGGAGGCCGACATCGTCCTCGATTGCACCGGCACCTATAGCCGGCACGGCTGGCTCGGCGACAGCGGCATCCCGGCCGCGGGCGAAATCGCCGCCGAGAAACAGATCGCCTTCGGGCTCGAGGACGTTCTCGGGAAGAAGAGGTCCCACTACGCGGGCAAGAGCGTGATCGTTGTTGGCGGTGGCTATTCCGCGGCGACGACGGTTTGCGCGCTGGCTCAACTCGCCGAGGAGAGCGCGGCCACGTGGGTGATCTGGCTGACCCGCGGCCCGCGTTCGACCCCCCTGCCCCGCAATCCGTCCGACCCGCTCCGCGAACGCGACCGACTGGCCGCCCGGGCGAACAACCTGGCCGCCCGCGGCGATGGCAATGTCGAGTATCACCCGCAGACGCTCATCGACGAGGTCACGTCGCACGGCCCGGACAGGGGGTTCCGCGTCGCGGCCCGGTGCAATGGCAAGCCGATGACGTGGGAGGTCGATCGCGTCATCGGCAACGTCGGCTATTTGCCGGACCCGGCGCTGACGCGTGAGCTTCACGTCCGTGAGTTCGCGGGCGGCCGCGTGGCGCAGCCCGAGCCGGGCTATTTCGCGCTCGGAATGAAGAGCCAAGGGCGGGACTCCAATTTCCTGCTCAAGCGCGGGTTCGAGCAGGCGAAAGAAGTGATGGCGCTGATTGCGAAGCGGTAAGATCCGCCCCACTGGCGAACAGCCCCGCTTCAGCGGGCCGAGGAAGCTGGCTGCGACGGGGACGAATATCGCCTCTCGAATGCCGCGGCGGCCTCGGCCCGATGACGCGGGGCCGTTCGCCATCGTATCCGGGCGTCAGAGTCGAAATTGGTGGCAGAATGCAACGACCTGCGCACGCGGTGTGTGTGCGGGCCGCGATTTTCTCTGGGGAATCAAGCCGCCTCGCGGCCGCTTTCAATGCCCGGGTCGAAGAGCTTGCCGATCGGGCCGGGCATGGCCTTCGGGCCGGTCGGCCCGTTCAACGTGCCGTTCCACGGGTGCCGCTGGACGCTCGACAGGATGCGGTCGGCCAGGGCCAGGGCGTCGCGCCCGTCCCGGCCCGTCACCCGCGGCCGGCGGCCGGTCCGCACGCACTGCACGAAGTGCCGCAGCTCCGCCGTGAGCTGATCCGACTCGCGAACGCAGTCCAGCTCCAGCGTCTCCATGTGCTTGCCGAACACTTCCTGTCGGAGCTGCTCGCGGCGGCTCGGGTCGAGGTGCAGCTGTGTGAGCCCGTGCCGGCGGACCTCGTCGGACGGCTGCACCAGAGTGAGTCTCTTCTCGACGAAGTCGATGCCCGCGTAGCCCTCGGGGGCCCACACCCGCAGCTTTCGCTTCGGCCGCGGGCTGATCCGGCTGGCCGTTGCGGTCGCGATGCACCCGTTCTCGAAGGTCAGCCGGGCGTTGACGATGTCCTCGTGACCGCCGAAGACGGAAGCGCCCAGGGCGTATATCTCCGTCACCGGGCTCCGGACCAGGGCCAGGATCAGGTCCAGGTCATGGATCATCAAGTCGAGGACGACGCCGATGTCGGTCGAGCGGCCGGTGAATGGGCCGTGGCGCTCGCACTCGATCAGCTTCGGCACCAGCGGTCGGCCCGCGAGGTCCTCGAACGCTGGGTTGAACCGCTCGATGTGCCCGACCTGGAACGGCACCTTGCCGGCCGCGGCGATCTCGACCAGTTCGTCGGCCTGGGCCAGCGTCGTAGTGATCGGCTTCTCGATCAGAACCGGGACCCCGCGCTCGAGGAAAGCGCGGGCGATGGCGTGGTGGAAGAGCGTCGGGGCGGCGATGGACACCGCGTCGGCAATGTCGAGGAGGTCTTCGTGGGTGTCAAACGCCTGCGTCTTGCACCGCTCGGCGACCGCCTGGGCCTGGGCGTAGTTGACGTCGGCGACCCCGACCAGCTCGACGTCCGGGAAATGGGAAAGGATGCGGGCGTGCTCCTTTCCCAGGTGCCCGACGCCGACGACGGCCATCCGAATGCGGTTCATGCGTCAGGGTACTCCGACTTTGTCGCGACCGGGTCAGGCAACCCGGCGGGCGGTGTCGCGCTGGGCGACGCGGCTCAATGCACGGGCCAGTTCTACATTAAGCGGATGGCCCGAACGGTAGGCCACCACATGACCCACCAGGTCGATGCCGCACAGGGCCAGATCCCCCACTAAGTCCAGAATCTTATGGCGGGCGGGCTCATCAGGGAAGCGGAGTCTGTTGTCAATTAATCCTTTCGGTCCGAACACCAGAATTTCCGAGGCCTTCAGATGCCGCCCAACGCCCTGGCGCTGCAATTCCCGCGCCTCATGTTCTAGCACATAAGTTCGACACCGCGCTAATTCTTGTTTAAATCGCTCCGGAGTAATGACTTCCGTGTGCGACTGGGGGGCGATCGGCGAGCAGGGGCCGTAATCCAACAAATAGCTGATGACCAGTTCGTCCCCCTCGCGCGGGTAGAGCCCTAACGTGGCCCCATCCTGGGATACCGTGATCGGCTCGGAAACTAACAGACGCGATCGCCTTGCCGACTGCAGGGTAACGCCAGCTGCAATGAGAGTCTTCGCGTATCCTTCGGCTGAACCGTCCAATCCCGGCGGCTCAGGCCCGTCCAGCTCGACTAGACAGTTGTCTACACGCATCCCGGCCAGGGCGCCGAGCACGTGTTCGACCAGGGTGACCTGGTTGAGTCCAGTCCCCAGAGTGGTGCGGCGCGCGGTGCCAGTGACCGACGCGACGGTGGCAGAAATGGGCACGGCGCCCGCGATGTCTTTCCGTTGAAAGCTGATGCCCGAGTCCGGGGGCGCCGGGTTGAAACGCAGGCGGACCCGGGCCCCGGTGACCATGCCCACTCCGTGGACTTCGGCCGCCTGGGCGAGGGTCCGCTGGCGTCGGTGCCCCATCCGGTGCGGGGTGGGAGCTTCAACCCGTGTTGCTGGACTGGTTTGCAACGAGGTCATGCGAGGATCGTTCTATGGGGCCGAGGACCGCCCGGCTGCCTCCGACCCCATATCGGCCCGGCCCAGCCCTCGGGTTCACCCCAACTTGCCTCGATCCTCGCGCTTACTCAACCCGGCGGCTTACCCATCGGCACCGGGGGCATCGGGCTCGTCCCACTCGCCGGCTCGATCTTCGGCGGCGCCGGCGACGGGTACCGGGCGTTCAGCGTCTGGATCACCACGTCGGTGACGTCCATGCCCCGGTGGTAGAACGGGATCAGCGCCGGAGTTTG
>DATFWZ010000740.1:0-24587 GCA_035258765.1 Gemmataceae bacterium | reverse complement strand
CCCGACCCGCCGACCGGTGACCGGCTTCGGACCGCTATACGAACCTCATTGCGTCTGCTCGACGGTCGCACTCGCCCGCGCGTCATGTTCCCCATTTTCGCCGCCATCTTCAGAGCCCCGTTGGGGTCGGGGGACTTCTCGGTGTTCCTCGCTGGCCCGACGGGCGTATTCAAATCGGAGCTCGCCGCGATCGCCCAGCAACACTTCGGTCGCGGGATGGACGCCCGGCACCTACCCGCCAACTGGGCCAGCACCGGGAATGCGCTGGAAGGGATCGCGTTCTCGGCCAAGGACTGCCTGCTCACGGTGGACGACTTTGCCCCATCGGGCACGAGCGCCGACGTGCACCGGGTGCACCGCGAGGCCGAACGGCTGTTCCGGGCACAGGGCAACAACCAGGGCCGACACCGGATGTCGTCAGACATTTCCCTGCGCGCCGAGCGGCCGCCACGCGGTCTCATTCTCAGTACCGGCGAAGACATCCCCAGGGGACACAGCATCCGGGCACGGCTGGCCGTGGTCGAGGTTAGCAACGGTGATATCCCCGGCGACGCATTGACGGAGTACCAACGGGCGGCGGGGGCGGGTGAATACGCCGCGGCCATGGCGGGCTACGTTCAGCACCTGGCGGCCGACTACAGCTCCATTCAAGGTCGGCTGGCCGGCGAGCGGACGGCTCTTCGCGACGATTTCGCGGCGGCGGGCGCCCACGCCCGGACCCCGGGTGCGTTCGCCGACCTCGCCCTGGGGATGCGGCACTTCCTGGAGTTCGCCGTGTCCGTGGGCGCCATCGCGCCGGCCGACCGGGACGAGCTTTGGTCGCGGGCCAGGCTGGCCTTCGTCGAGGTGATGGGCGAGCAGGCCGAGCACCTCTCGACGGCGGACCCGGTGGACTTCTACCTGCGCCTCCTCCGCGCGGCGCTGGCGAGCGGCCGCGCGCACGTCTCCGACCGAGCCGGGGCACGGCCCGGGGAATGCCCGGAGTCGTGGGGCTGGCGGTCGCGGGAGGTCGGTATGGCGCGCGATCAGTCCGACTGGCAGCCGCAGGGGCACCGCATCGGGTGGCTGGACGCCGGTTCCGTCTACCTGGAACCGGACGGCGCCTTTGCCGAGGTGCAGCGGCTGGCGGGCGAGCAGGGCCAGACCATTCCGCTCGCGCCTCGGACCCTTCACCGCCGTCTCTACGAGCGGGGTCTGTTGGAGCGGGTCGAGAAAGCGGGCGACAAGACCCGCTACTGTGTCCGCGTGACGCTCGAAGGACAGCGGCGGGAGGTACTCTGTCTATCCGCCGGGACTCTCTTCCCGACCGGGAGTGCGCCAAGTGCGCCAAATGGCGAACAATCTGCAACGGGGACCGATGAATCCGAGCGCACCCCCCTCCCGGAGTGCGCCGACTCCTCGGTCGAGTGCGCCAATGGCGCACTACCAACGCCCAAAGTGCGCAGCGGTAGTACCCAGGAAGCCGGCGGAAAACAGACGAGGCCGGCGCACTCGGCGCACTCCCGGAATGGAAGACCGGTCAACGATGATTACGACGAGTTGGGTGGATTGCGATGAAACCAGCTCAGGCGGCCTGACGCCCCCGATCCGGTAGAGGATTCGAGCTGGCGACCGGGAGCCAGCGGACTGGTCTGTCCGCGTCACACGAAGAATCGGGGTTGTGGCGTTTTGCACCCCTGCCCCCGGATGCGCGGTATTATGCGGAAATGAGCGGTTCCAGCGACTCCCTGACGCCCCGCCAGCACGCCGCGATCGCGGCCTTGCTGACCGAGCGAAACCATGCCAAGGCGGCCAAGAAGGCCAAGGTTGCCGAGCAGACCCTGCGCCGGTGGCTGGCCACCGATCGGGCGTTCGTCGCCGCCTACCGCGACACGCGCCGAACGGTCATGGACGCCGTCATTGGGAACCTCCAGCAGACTGCGGCCAAGGCCGTTGCCGCCCTGGAGCGAAACCTGACGTGCGGGAGACCGGGAGACGAGATCCGGGCGGCCCTCGGCGTCTTGGTTCACGCCAGCCGGGGTCTCGAGGTCGGCGACCTCCTGGAACGGGTCGAAGAACTGGAACGGCTCCTGATGAAGGAGGAGGCCGATGCGACACAGGCGTAGGCTTGAACGGCTCACGGAGCGGGCCCGGGCGATCGAGAGTAAGCGGGCGCGATCCGTGCGGGCGAAGCTGTGCGTCGGGCTGGACTGGGACCAGATCCTGCTCCAAATCGCGCAGGCGGTCCGACCGGAACACGTGCCGATCATGGAGGCCATCGGGTCACAGCTCCAGGACTACTCGGACCGCACCCCGCAACGGCCGGGTTTCCCTGACCGGCACGGGTTCCTGGACTGGATTTTTGGCCTCCAGGACGGACGGTGGTCCCTCTCCGAGCAACTCCCGGAGGCGTGGCTGACGGCGTGGCGCGACGGGTACCGAAAGGAGTGGGGGTTCGACAAGCGGCCCTGGAGTCCGCGCCCCTTCAACCGGTGTGAGGACTGCCGGCTGGCGCTCCCGAACGTCGGCCCCGACGGCCGGTTTGAAGGTCCGGGCTTCCCGGCGTGTCCGGCGTGCGGGGGACAGCGGATCTCGCAGATCTGCTTCTACGACATGCGGAAGTTCAGCCTCGACGGCGGCAGGACGGACTTCTTTTGAGGGCATTGTGGGCGGATACTGCAAATCCTCAAGGTGTGCAACGGCGCGGCGGCGCACCAGGAGCTGCCAATGGACCGAACGAACGATCGGGAGAAGTCGGCGGCGAGCGTGGTCTGCGGGTCGCCGAACCGTGCCTTGGCGAAGGAGTGGGTGCGCTGCTCGGGGCGGGGGACGCGCTCCGACCCCGGGCGGTAGGGACCGGAGAGCGAGCGCGACGAGCACTACGACCGCGGCGAGTTGCCGCCGAATCGCGACTTGCCGTGGCCGAAATGATCTTCTCCGGCGCGTCGGGTTCCTACGCGCACCGAAAGCTCGCGACACTCAATCCGTCCCTGGCATTGACCACGCTTGATGCGAGAGGCTAGGTTGCGCGATCGAGAAGGACTCTGACGAATTCCTCTTAATGACGATGAGGACAGCTCCAATGCTCCGCTCCGCTGCTTTCTCCCCATGCCGGAGATTCCGGTATTCCCTCTCCCGAGTTTGGAATCCGGAGGCTCCCACGGTGATGTTCGTCGGCCTCAACCCGTCCACCGCCGATGAACGGGAGGATGACCCCACGGTTCGACGGTGCATCGGGTTCGCTCGGAGGTGGAACTGCGGCGGCTTGATTCTGGTCAATCTTTTCGCCTACCGGTCCTCGCATCCAGCTAGCCTCTTTAAGGCCGATGATCCCATCGGTCCCGCAAACGACACGTACATCCTGGCGAGTGCCCGCGCAGCGGGGCGTACTGTCCTGGCTTGGGGCACAAAGGGGTATTTTCTCGATCGTGACCAACACGTCCTGTCACTTCTTCCCGCTGCCCACTGTCTCGGCATTACCAAAGAGGGCCATCCAAAGCACCCTCTATACCTCGCAGGCAGTACTCGCGTGCGACCCTATCGTGCAGTCCTTGTTGATGCGTGACAGGCCCGTTACTTCTTTCCCGGTAGGGGCTCATATCGAACGAACCGAGACTTCGCGTCGCCGATGAAGACGCCTCCCTTGTTCGCCACCAATTCCCGCCACACCTTGTATCCTTCGAGGATCGCTATCTCCCATTGCCGCAGACCCTTATCGCGCACCTCGAACGGCGCCGTCATCTGCTTGATCATCCGCAGCAGGCCGAACTCGACCGTGTCTGACCCCTGGAAGAAGGAGAAGTCTTTCGCGTAGCCGAAGACGACTGCCGAAATCGCCTCTTCAGTCACTCCCGCACGCGCGCCGTCCTCCACCTCGTCCACCTGCGGCACCGATTTCCGTTTGACGCCAAGGGTCCTGCGGACGATCGGCGACCAGCCGAGCAGGATAGCGTTCGTGAAGTGGAACACGTCGTGGAACCGGTACCCATCGTCCACGTGCGAGTTATCGGTCAGGGAATCGCCGAATCTCACTCCGTTGATCCTCGTCTCCAGCTTCCTCCTTCCGTCGACCTCGATTTCCCGAAACTCTACTGTGACTGACAGCGGCAGCCGCTCGCTCTCGGGGTAAGTAGTGTCGTACCGATCGCCGCCGAAGAGCGGCGTGCTGTCTGTTTGCTCAGAGTGGAACCGGTCAGCGATTTTGGCCAGATTTTCCTCGGCAATTTCCTGAAGGTCCAAGCCCTCCTTTTCCGCGATGTTCGCGAGGTACCAGAGAATGTCGCCGATCTCCTCGGCAACCTGGTCGGTGAATGGGCGGTACCGATCCCCTTCCCGCATCCACTTCTTGTATTCCGAGAGCAGTGAGCCGGCTTCTCCCGCGAGGCCCAGTAGCGGCACGATGATGGACGGCAGATCCTCGCCCTGTACGCGATTTGTGATGATCGCCTGCTTCTGGTAGTCACGGAACGTGAGAGTGGTCTCCATCACTGTTTCCGATCGAGTGCGGCGAGCCGCTGATCGACGAGGTTCGCGAGCGCCGCAAGGTCGCGCTTGTTCACGTCGCCGAGGTGCGGTTCGCCGATGTAGCAGTTGAGCCGGGCAAATTGCAGCCCGGTCTGATGGGCGATGTACGATCCGAGGTGGCAGAGCCCCAGGTAGTTCCCGTATCCCCGGTCAAAGATGTACTGCGTGGGGTAGAAGGCATGCAGGGCGATGCGCTCGTCCCCATCGTGCGAGAGTCCGACTTGCTGCAGACACGGAAACCCGCGGACCGGCTGTCCCGTGTGGTCTTTGGCCGGGTCAAAGCACGAAAGTTGCAAGGCCGACTGCCGCGGCCACCGTTGCGAATTCTTGAGCAAGTCAATAATGAAGCCGAGCTGATCGACCGTCTTCCCCTCTCCTCCCCGTTGGCCCGTGAACTTCATCATCCTCTCGAAGTAGGTGCCGAGCCTGTTTCGAGCGTCGCAGGCTTTGAGCCGGGGGAAGAACCTCTTCACGCAGAGGGGATGGAAGTTCTCCCAGCGCGGGCGCCCGCGGCGCTGCCACAGGTCGTACGGGAAGATCGTCATCCCCGACACGGCAACCGTGTTCTTCCCGCCCCGGACCAGCGCTTCATCGACCGCCTGACGGATGGTCGCGTCTTCGTCGGGTAATTCGTGGGAGAATCCGGCAAGACTCAATAGCACGGGGGTTCGGCTGTGCGGTGTCGCGTCGAGGGCGTCCAGAAATACGCGTCCCCATCCTTCCGAGATACTCGACGATTGAATGACGCGCGGCGGCGCGATGCTCATGCGTCTTCCCCTTCCTCTATGTAACGGTACCTGAGCATTCCGCAGTATCCCGCCCTTGCGATGCGGATGGCGACCGGTCGGCCGTCAACGGCGGCCTTCATTTCGCCGGGCATGGCGGCGCGGAGAATACACCGGCCGTCATGCTCGTCTTCCTGCCGCAAGGACGATGGCAGCTCGGCTCGCAACAGGGCCGGAACCGCCAAGCAGTCCGCCACCTCCAGATCGACTGGGAGGTTCGGCCAGTGCTGGTCGAGGACCACAAGCCGGGCACATTCCGACCGCGGAGCGATGGCCGCGCGCAGGGCTTTTGGTGCGAACTTTCCCCGACTCTTCATCCAGGCGTCGTTGACGAGTCCGAGACCATAGCGCAGGTGCTTGCACAGGGTTCCGTAACCCACGTCGAGCTCGGCCGCGACGCGGTACAGATCGGCGGCGGACGCTCCCTCCACCGTCCAGCGCCTGCACGCGAAGCGCGCCAGGACCGCGGCGCGGGGCATGAGGAGCGTTGAGGCGAACGTGTCGGCGGCGAGTTCTTCTAGGGAGAACTCTCGGGGGCGGTCGTCCTCTTCTCCAACGTACTGATCCACTCGCGTGCCGTGACCGAGATCAAAATGGCCCAGCTCATGCGCACACGAAAACGCTACACGCCCCCGAGGCCGGTGCTTAAGGCTCGGGAGTATGACTTTCGGATCCGGTCCACGGTAGTACATACCTTCGAGCGAGGGGAGGTCTAAGAACTGAACCTCGACTCCGATCGAGCTTGCGATGTCGAAGACGTTGACGGCGTGCTCTCGGGGGATGGAGAGCGAACGACGCAGTTGAAGACCGCGCCTCACCGCTTCTCGCTGAGCAGCGATTCGATCATTCACCGCCTTCTCCCCTGTTTGAGCGCATTACCTTGATGACCTTGAGGATCGTGTCGAGGTCTTCCTTTCGGAGCTTGGCCAGCTCTCGCGCCGCGATCTCGACTCTCGCGTCCTGGTTCGCCGGAACACCCACGTCGCCCTGTATGATCCACGCTTCTTGCACGCCGTACAGCGACGCGAAGCGAACGATTTCATCCGGCCGGACGACCCGCTGCCCGGCTTCGATTTGAGAGATCGTGGGACGGTGATAGTTCAGCATGCGGGCAATCTGCGTCTGCGTGAGGCCCGCCTGCTCGCGGGCCCACCGCAGTCGCTCGCCGATAGCGGTCGGGTTCGCTTCGTCATTCTTTGCCATTGGACACTCCTTCGCCGGCGAGGTGCCGCTCAATCGCCTTGACCAGGCCGTCGAGGGTCTGGCCCCGACGCCTTTCGTCATCGACAAACGGGTTGAAGTCCGCGGGAAAGTCGAACTCGAACTCGTCGCACAGGTCCAGCACGAACTCCAGTCCTTGCAAGCTCGTCAGACCTATCTCTTCGACCAAGCGCGTGGCCGCGCGAATCTCGAAATCGCGAACATCGGACTTTCGCAAGAATCTCTCGAGCTGTCGCCGCACGCGTTCCTCAACTGTCTTCGTTTCTGCCACGTCTACTGCTCCTTACGTATGGTAAGAAAACCTTACCAGGACGGTCATTTCCAGGCAAGAAGAATCCAATTGCGACACGCTTGGGTCACATCGCCCGCGGTGCCGGACCGACGCGCCCAGGGTCCCCTCCGACACGTCGGCCGGCACAACGCCGAGAGCTTCGTCATCGCATCCACGCTCGGGGCAATCCTGTGGACGGATGACGCCGTCGTGGGAATGCTGGGGGAAACCGACTTCGGGGTGAGACGAATGTGGACGCAAGCCGTACTACACAGACGAGTCCAGGACGGGACCCTCACGCACGAGGAATACGATCGCGCGACGGCCCTCCTCGTTGGGTGGAACTATCGGGGGATCGAGTGGAACGCGCGGACCTCGGTCGCCGCCGCAGTGCTGGCCGACTGGAACCTGACCCGTTGGCCCGTGCCCCAAGTCCTCCGACACCTGCGAGGCCCAGGGCTGCGGCGGAGCGAGGCCCTGCGGGTCGCGAGCGAATCCCTGCTCGGTGTTTGGGGACAGGACGTCAGCCCGCTTCACCGCCAGGCGTTCGTGTTCGCCGTCTGTAATGGCCTTCAGAGTGCCGCGATCGTGCGACGCCTCCGGCGACTCGTGGAGCACGCTTTCGGTCTGGACCAAGAGGCGGCGACCGAGGTTGTTGTCTGCATCGACCACTGGCTCCGGCACCCGACCGGGATGATGACTCTGTAAGCCGCACAAGAGCGTCCCTTGCCGGCGTGTCCGGGTCGCTTTATTGCCCGCCGCCGCCGGCAGGATGACAGGATGTCGCTCGATGATTCACCCCGTTCGCGCCGCAGCTCGCGGCGGCGGAGGAGCTGGGCGTTCAAGGCGATCGCGATCGTGGACGCGCTCATGGGCCTTCGCTCGGCGACGGGCGTGCCGTCCGGCGAACAGGAGATCGTGTCCATGGAATGGAATATGTGAACAATCGGTGACTTGACGGCCTCTTGACAGCGGACTTCCAGGACTGCGGCGCGGACCCGCGTCGGGCACTCATCTGGTCGCAAATCGAAGCGGTTCGCATTGGGACCAAAGGTCATGCAGTGCGCCCTGGCAGAGCGTGCGGCCGCAATTCTCGTCCCGGCGACTAGAATGACGCCCACTCGCACGCAAGAAGGTCCGGACGCGTTTAGCTGCTCCAGACCCGCATCCTAGCCGCCCGTGGCCAAGAAAGCCGATCTCGAAGCGTCGTTCCGGGAGTGTTTGGCCCGCTGCGGGGATGCCGCCCGGGCCGAGGTGGATGGGGATTTCGCCGCCGTGCTCGAACGGGCGGAATCGACCTTGCCCCTGCTGCGGGCGTACATCGCGTACCTGCGACGGTACCAGGGCGTGGAGGCTCCGCGGCTTCCTTCGATTGAACTCATCCTGCATTACGCCCCGCCGATGTTCTCCCGGCGTTCGCTCGATGCTGTCGATGCCTGGCTCGCTCAGGCAAGCCGAACGGAGCGGGGTGCCTACCCGGACCTGCCGGTCCGACTGACGGACGCCCGACGAAGGCTCGCCCTCGCCGCCCGGGTCTGGCCGTCGTGGCGGGCAGCCGCGTCGGACCGGGTCTCGCCGGACGCCGCCGAGGTGGCCCAACTCTTCGACTTCTGGATCGGGTATGGCGCGGTCGTCAAGTGTGCCGCCCCTCACCCACCTCAATACCAGCTCGTGACGCATCCCCAGCGCAAGGCGCTGGGCAAGTGCGCCCGCTGCGGCCACAAGGACATCGCCGACTGGGCGGACCTGCTCGGCGCAAGGGTCTGCCCGCACTGCCGGGCCACGTCGGACTTCGTGATCGTGGCCCGAGCCTCCTGAAGGAGACCCCATGTGGACCATCGCCCTGACGGTGCTGGCCCTGGCCGGCGGCGTCGCCGCGACCTTCTTCATCATGGACGCCCCCCGTCGCCGGGCGAACGACCTGCAGCGCCGGCTGCGCGAAGAACTGAATGAAGTACACCAGGAGCGCGATGAGAACGAGGACCGGGCCCGGAGGCTGGCCGCCCAGGCCCGGGACCTCCGGGACGCCGACGCGGCGCTCGTGCGGCGGGAGCGCGAGTTCGACCGCCGGGCCATCGCCTACGAAGACCTGGCGACCGAGAACCGCCTCGTCAAGGCTGACCTGCGGAACATGGCCCTGGTCGTCGCGCAGATGGAGCACCAGGTCGGCCAGCTAGGTACGCTGTCCCGGCAGCGCGAGCAACTGGGGCAGGCGTACCTGGAGGAGGTCCGGGCGTCCACACGCAAGGCCCTCACCGCCAGCAACTACCCGGCGAGCAAGCGGCGGATCGAGGACGCCCTCCGCCGACTGGAGACGGCGGGGGTCCACCCGACGGAGGCCGGCCGGCAGCAGATCCTAAGTGAGCTGCAGCACCTGTACGAGCTGGCGGTCCGGGCCTCAGTCGAGCGCGAGGAGCAGGTCCGCATTCGCGAGCAGATCCGCGAGGAGCAGCGGCGGGAGCGGGATGCACAGGCCGCCGTCGAGCAGGCCGAGCGCGAGCGGCGGGCGATCGAGGCGGCCCTGAACCAGGCGCTCCGCGACGCGGCGCATGTGCATGCGGCCGAGGTTGACCGGTTGCGCGCCCAACTGGCCGAGGCGGAGGCCAAGTCGGCCCGCGCCATTTCGCTCGCCCAGATCACAAAGTCCGGGTACGTGTACGTGATCTCGAACATCGGCTCGTTCGGCCGGGACGTGTTCAAGATCGGCCTGACCCGGCGGGAGGACCCGATGGACCGGGTGTACGAGCTCGGGGACGCGTCCGTCCCGTTCCCGTTCGACGTCCACATGATGATCGCGTCGGACGACGCCCCGAAGCTGGAGCGGGCCCTGCACAAGGTGTTCCACAAGCGTCGGGTCAACAAGGCGAACCTGCGGAAGGAGTTCTTCCGCATCACGATTGAGGAGATCGTGCGGGCGGTCAAGGAGAACCACGGGGAGGTGGAGTACAAGGCGGATGCCGAGGCCCTCGAATACCTGCAGAGCCAGACGATGACGGACGACGAAGTCGAGGAGGTGGAGAAGGCCTTCGAGCAAGCGGAAAAGGTGTCGGGCGGCACTGTGGAGGAGAACTAACCACATCGCGGGCAGGCAAGTGCCCAACCCATAGGGTTAATCTCGGACCCCGAGTACGAATAACCGTTACGGTATCGCGGCGAAACGAGCAGAGATGCGAAGACCATTGGAGAATCGGGGCCGAAATGGCGGATCGCCCAGAACTCTCGGCCCCAGGGGTTCGAGCACCAGCCGGTAGGCGGTTTCGAACCTGTTGCACGCAGCTCAAGTCGAACCGGGTCTTCAGAAATGCCAGAGTCTTTAACTCCCCACGACCCTGTCCGTCGGGCGGATGTGGCGCTCCGAGCCGGCGCGTACGACGACGCCGAGCGGCTCTGTCGAGCGGTGCTTGGAACCGAACATGGTGATGCGGAGGCGTGGCGCGTGCTCGGTCACGTGCACCGGGCTCGTGGGCGGGCGACTGAGGCGGCCGAATGTTGGCGGCGGGCGGTGGGCCTCCACCCGGATCCGGACGTCGAACGGGAACTCGGCACGGTACTCAACGAGCTGGGGCGGTTTGTGGAGGCCGTTGCAGTTCTCCAGCGGGCGGTCGTTCGCCGGCCGGACTGGTTCGACGCGCTGACTCAGCTGGGGATCGCGTGCGGGTCGAGTGGCCAGCCGGCCGAGGCAGTCCGGGCGTTTGAGGCCGCCACCGGTGCCCGGCCTGACGCTCCGCAGGCCCACCACAACCTCGGCGTGGCCCTGGTCCAGGCCGGGCGGCCCGAGGACGGGATCACTGCTCTGTGCCGGGCCCTGGCGCTCGACCCCTCCTACCCGGAGGCCCACTACAACCTCGCGAATGCCCTGACCGGCTTGGGGCGCAGGGCGGATGCCCTGGACCATTACCGGCAGGCACTGGTCCACCGTCCCAACTACGTCGAAGCGCTCAACAACCTGGGCCTGGGTCTGACCGAGTCCGGGAGGCCCGACGAGGCGGTCCCATACCTGCGACAGGTGGTTCGGCTGCGGCCGGACTTTGCCGAGGGGCACAACAATCTGGGCATCGCTCTGGACGCCTTGGGTCGATGGGATGAAGCCGAGGTGGCACTCCATGAGGCGCTACGATTGAACCCGCGGGCGGCAGACGCACATGCCAACCTGGGCAACGTGCAAAAGGCCCGCGGGCGGCTGGCCGAGGCACTGGCCTGCTACGAGATCGCCCTCTGGCTTGAACCAGAGTCGGCATCGACTCGATACAACCGCGCCCTCGCCCTTCTTCAGTCGGGAGATTATGAGCGCGGGTGGGCCGAGTACGAATGGCGTCTGCGACGGGGGAAAGGGGCGGCCCGGTGTCCGTCCGACCGAGCGGCGTGGGACGGTACCCCGGCCGCCGGACGCTCGATCCTGGCCTGGGCCGAGCAAGGACTGGGGGACGCTGTTCAGTTCGTCAGGTACGCGCCGCTCCTCGCCGACCGCGGGTTCCGAGTGCTAGTGCACACTCCTGGTCCGCTCTTGGGGTTGTTTCGGTCTCTGCGAGGAGTGGCCGGTTTGATTGCCGAGGGCGAGCCGCTCCCGTCGCACGACGTCCATTGCCCGCTCATGAGCCTGCCTTACCGGCTGGGAACGACGTTGGAAACGGTTCCCACGGACGTCCCCTACCTCGCCGCCGATCCGGGGCGAATCGATAATTGGCGGGTGCGACTGGACGAGGTACCCGGGCGAAAGATCGGGGTGTACTGGCAGGGGAACCCGCACCACCCGTGGGACCGCCACCGGTCGGTGCCTCTGTACGAGTTGGAGCCGCTCGCGCGGGTTCCCGGGGTGTCGCTCGTCAGTTTGCAGCAGGGGCCCGGCCGGGAGCAGTTTGGCTCCGTCAGCCGTTTTATGAGCCTCCTGGAATTGGGGCCCGGGTTTGAAACGATCGACGACTTGGCGGCGGTGATTGCGCAGCTTGACCTGGTGGTGACGGTGGACACCGCGGCTGCTCACGTGGCCGGGGCGCTCGGACGGCCGACCTGGGTGCTCTTGTCGGCGATGACCGACTGGCGGTGGTTACTCGGCCGCCCGGACAGTCCGTGGTATCCGACCGTTCGGCTACTGCGCCAGGATCGGCTCGGATCGTGGAAGTCGGTCGTCGCGGAGGCCCGCGACCGCTTGGCTGGGCACTCCGGGGACTGACCAGCCATTTGAGACGTCACCTCGTCTGGCACCTAAATAATTCACCGGGATACGGCAGAGGGGGGCCGATTCAGTCACTCGACTTCGTACTCGAGGACGCCCGAGTACCGCTTGCCGCTGTCCGGGAACCGGACGGCCACGCGCAGCACCCCCTTGCCCGGTCGGATGCGGCCTTTGAACAGGTCCCCGTCCTGCTCGAAGTAGGTGAACTTCCCGTCCCGAACGAACCCCAACCCGGCGGCATCGCCCCACTTGAACTCGAACATGTACTCGGTCCCGGCCTTCAGGCGCCAGCTCACGGGAATGCGCACCGCAGCTGTGGACTTGCTCGGATTGGGGATTCACCGGACGCTTACTCGCCGGCCGCTTGCGCAACTACCGTAACTCCCACAAATAGCTCTTCGGGTCATCCTCCCAATACTTCCGACCCGGCGTTGCTATGTACTTTCGCACAAATGTATCGATCGAGGAGGCGACATGGATGAACTCATCCATCGACCCGACAATGACTGATCCAGAATCTGGATTGCGCGAATCACACTCGAGGAGAAGCATGTCAGCATCCCCTTCGAATTCGCCAATGATCAGCTCCCCCGGCCGTAGCAAATGCTGCATCGGCCCCGCCCTCTCACTATGATGTGTTATCACTCTTGTAGGGCCCCAGATCACACAGCCCCAGTGACCACTGCTAAGGCATAGGCGAAGCTCTGACGTTTGGCTCCAAAGGTCACGAATCTCCCCGGGTAGCGGTGATTGCAAGAAGTCCTCGATCGGCGTGGGGTCCCAGTCGACTGCTGGCAGCGCTGCAAAAGTAAGTACTGAGCCTGACGGTGTAACATGGGGAGGTAGCTGACGGACGTATTCGACAAGCGTGCTCATTGAAGTAGGTCACAAAGTAGTGCTCAAGCCAGCCTTGGTTCCTGTATCGCAATTCCGTTCCGTAGACGAGGGTCAGTCACCATAGCCACTCCACCATGGACTCACTCGTTGTCGATGTTCGGGAGTTGGGACCGGAACGATGTTGTCATAGTCATTCGATCCTCCGCGAAGACGTGGCCGAATATGGTGAAGCTCGTGCTCTTTCCAGAATCTCTCCCATCCGCCCGGAGGCTCCGGTATGCGCCTTTCGTACTCTCTCTTGTAGTCTCTACGTTCCTTGTCTCCCCACGGCACTCTATCCTCCGGAGGAATGCGTGGAAGCCCGTTGCCCGGATAAGGAATAGGTTTGCCCGTGCGAGGATCAATAATGGTGGGATACGGCTCGCCCCTCCTATTCACTGGAGGTACTGATTCACCAATGGGCGGCTGTGGCAGTGCCGGTGTGTTGTCGGCGGCATTGGGCCCATTCGCCGGCTTATTCTCGCCCGCATTGGTCCCATTCCCCGGTTTGTTCGCGCTGTCGTTGGGAGTTCCCGAATTGTGAACGAGCACCCCGGAGTGGCCGGCCGTGTAGTAGTGGCATCCGAGCACCGACAAATCGTAGACTGGCCGGCTGTCCGCAACAGCGGCAATGCCGGTTACCCTTACCCGCTTGCCGCGTAGAGCCACCAGGGTATCGCCGACCCTCAGGTCCTGAGAGTTTACCCAGCGCCCGGGCAGGGACAAGCCGGAGTGCTTGAACGCTTCCGTCTTGGGCAACGGTGGTCGGTCGGTTAGCGCGTCGCCCTCAGCAACCCAAACTGGGTGATCCTCCGTAACTGACAGGCTCATCCCGTCGTCGAGGGCGATGGTGAGGAAGACTCCGTCGTACCTCTGCTCGTGCAGCACGGCCACGGGGCGGGTAACCCATGTGCCGCTCTCGAAATCAAACGAGAACACTAGCTGTCCGGGACGACAGTCCTCAATCAAAAGGTACCCGGTCGGCGTGAGGACGGGCGTCCCCGCGGGGAAGCAATTGATCTTGCTTTCCCCTGGCGCAACTTCGTTCTCGCGAGGCCGAGGGCGAACACCACCTTTGTTATCCTTGTAACCCGGCATGGTCTCCGGAAGGCACTCGTCGGGGACTGCCTGTGGAGGCTTTTGCGGCGGCTTCGGTACAACAGGGCCATTTGGCTTCGGAGCCACCGGCGGCTCAACCGTGGGTGGTCTGAGCCGGGATTCGGTACCGCCGCCCCCCGGAACTGGCGCCCTGGACGGGGGCGCAGGCTTATTCCCTGGGTTCAGTGGCGCCACCGCAACAGGTCTCGTCGAAGGCACGGGTGCTCGAATCGGCCCGGAGGGCCGACCGCCGCCAATGCTGAACAGGAAGTGATTTACAATTCCATCAATACCGAATACGAAGGAGCCGTAATCCTCGTCTTCGATTTGTTTTTGCCAACGCCTGACGGTCTCGCGTCCCTCCGACGGGAGCGGGTCGATCCGGGCCTCGCGACGCTCGCCGTACTTCTTCCGCAAGTAATCGTCTACCGCCTCATTATGCCTGTGCCTAAGCGCGCGCAAATCAGCCTCAGTGTCAAACCGCCGCTTTCCAAAGGCCGGACCCCAGTCACTACCTGGCACCCCAAAGAGGAAAATGTTGTTCTCGCCCAGGTCTCCCTCAAACGCCGCCTTCAGGATGGCGTCGATCATCCACGCGGTGGGGCCATCTTTCGGAATCTCGGATTCCAGGGCACGACGGAGCGCGTCCTTAAACTCGGACGGCACATAGACAATCCCTCCAGGCGAGATACTGTGTTCGACGCCGTGCTGCTTCAGGAAGTCTGACCATTTCTGAATGTCGCCTTCGTTCTCGATGTATAGGTAATCCCCGCTCGGGTCGGTGGCTCCAGTGACGAAGTTGCGGACGTACCGGTACTCGTTCGGGTCCCCCGCCGCCTGCCCTAGCGGGTCCTCCGAGTAGAACCGCCCGGTGGCTGGGTCGTACGTCGACCGGGCCCGGTAGTCCATGAGCCCGGTGAGCGGGTCCTTGTCCCGCCCGGTGTATCCCTTCCGGTCGGTGGTCCCGGAGGTACTCGTCACCTTCCCGAAGGCGTCGTACGCCAGCGTCCCGACGAGCGCCCCGGCCCCGTCCGTCAGGTTGCGCACGCTCCCCAGGTTGTCCGTCAGGTACCAGTTCGTCACCCCGGTCGAACTCACCTTCGCGGCCAGGTCGTCGAAGCCGGTGTTGTAGACCCGCCGGGCCGTGAGCGCGTTGCCGCCGTCCAGGTCGGCCCAGACGTCGAAGTTCTCGGTCCCGACCGCCTCGGGCCTGGCCGTGTCCCAGCCGTCCAGCCCGTACCGCTCCTCGGCCGTCAGGGTCAGCGACCCGTCGTACTCCTTCCTGCTCAGCCGGTTGCCGAACGCGTCGTACGCGTAGTCCGCCTTTCCCTGGAGTGCCCCTCCGTCGGTCGCGTGCTTCTCGGCGCTCGTGAGCTGGTTGTTGTGGTCGTAGGCATAGTTCCAGGTCTCGGCGCTCGCCCCCTTCGACTTCTTGGTCACGTTCCCGGCGTCGTCGTACGTGTACGTCCACGTCCCGTCACTCGACATCCGGTTGCCGGTCGCGGTCGCGTACCCGCTATTCGTCCGGTTCCCGGTCCCGTCGTACGTGATCGTGGCCAACGAGCCGTCCTTGGTCAGCTGGTCGGTGTTGTCGTAGCTGTAGCTGGTCGTCGCGTTGTTCTCAACCTTGGCGGTCAGCCGGTCGGCCAGGTCGTACGTGTACGTGGCGTTCCACAGGACCGTGTTCGACCCGTTGCGGTGCTGCCGGTTGGTCAGCCGGCCTCCGGGGTCGAAGGTGTTGAGCGTGTCGCCGACCTTCGTGCTCCCGGCCAGGTCGGAGTAGCGGGTGACCGAGTTCAGCTCGTCGCGATTCGTGTAGCCGTAGTCGATGCGCAGGGTGGCGCCGTTGCCGGTGAACTCCCGTTTGGTGAGTCGCCCGGCCCCGTCGTACGTGCTCGTGGCCAGCCCGCCTTTGGAGTCATCGACTCTGGTGCGGTTGTTGGTCGCGTCGTAGGTGAAGGTGAGGGACAGGCCGAACGGCTCCAGCACGTTCGTCACGCGGTCGGCAGCATCGTACGTCAGCGTGTAGGTGCCGTCCGGGTCCGCGGCCCCGGTCAGCCGGCTGGCCGCGTCGTACGTGAACGTCTGGGTCTGGAGCAGCGAACCGCCAGAGGCGTACCACTGCTCGGTCGTGTTCCGCCCCGCGTTGTCGTAACCGAATACCTTCCGCCGCAGCAGTCGGTCGGTGGTGCCCACCCGCTGCCCGGCGGCGTCGTAGGCGACCGTGGTTGCCTTGTTCAGCGGGTCGCGCTCCTCCGTCACCCGGCCCACCGCGTCGTAGCTCCACGTCGTCCGGTTCCCGACCGCGTCGACCAGGGCCGTCACGTTCCCGGCCGGGTCGTACGCGGCCGTCGTCGTGAACGCCCGGGCGTCCTGTTGGGTCACCATCCGGCCGGCCGCGTCGTACCCGTACGTAGTCCGGTGGTTTAATGGGTCGGTCACCGACGTGACCTGTCCGGCCGCGTCGTACGCGGTGGTCACGACGCCGCCCGTCGCCCGGGTAACCGTCACCGGCCGGTCGGCCGCATCGTAGGCGACCGTGGTCCGGTAGTTCAGGGCGTCAATTTGCGTGGTCAAGTTCCCGACCGCGTCGTAGACGCTGGTTGTCCGGTTCCCCAGGGCGTTGACTGTCGCTACCTGGCGGTTGAGGGCATCAAACACCGCCGTCGTCCGGAACACCCGGGCGTCGATCACCTCGGTCAGGTTGCCGGCTGTGTCGAAAACGGCCGTCGTGCGATGGGCGAGCGGGTCGATCGCCTCCGTGGCCCGGTTGAGAGCGTCGTAGGTCCACGACGTCCGGTTCCCGAGCGGGTTCTGCAACTCGATCCGGTTCCCGGCCTGGTCGAAGACGGCCGTCGTTCGGTTCCCGAGGCCGTCCACGCGGGCCTGTTGACGGTTCAGGGCGTCGAACACCGCCGTGGTGCGCCGCCCCAGGCCATCGATCACCTCGGTGAGGTTGCCGGCGGCGTCGTACACGCCGGTCGTCCGCTGGGTCAGTGCGTTGACCACCTCGGTCAGCCGGTTCACGGCATCGTAGCTGTACGAGGTGATCTTGCCCCGCGGGTCGGTCAGGGTCGTGGTGTTCCCGACCGCGTCGTATGCGGCCGTCGTTCGATTCGCGAGCGCGTCGATCGACGTCGTGACCCGGTCCACGGCGTCGAACACCGTAGTCGTCCGCGACCCGAGCGGGTCCACGGAAGCCACCGCGTTCCCGACCTCGTCGTACACGGTCCGCCAGTGGTTTAGCAGTCCGTCCGCGGTGTCGTTGGGCCGGCCGGCGGCATCGTAGTAGAACCGCTTCCGGTTCCCCCGGGCGTCGATCACCGACCCGAGCCGCCCGGCCTTGTCGTACACCCCCGTCGTCGCCTTCCCCAGGGCGTCCGTCGTCATCGTCCACCGGTCGAGCGCGTCGTAGGCAAGGCTGGTGACATTCCCCCTTGGGTCCGTCACGGTGAGCACGTTGTCGTTCGCGTCGAAGGTGGTGGTGGTGCGATTTGTCAGGGCGTCGATCGTGACCGCCGCCCGGTCCAGGGCGTCGAACACCACAGTGGTCCGATTGCCGCGTGGGTCCACGACCTCGGTCACGTTGCCGACCGCGTCGTACACGGTCGTGGCGCGATTGGTCAGGGCGTCCTGGACCGCCTCGAACCGATTGAGCGCGTCGTATTGGAAGGTCGTCCGGTTCCCACGCGGATCGACCATCGCAATCCGGTTCCCGGCCGCGTCGTAGACGCTCGTCGTCACCTTGGCCAGGGCGTCGGTCACCTCCGTGGCCTGGTTCAGGGCGTCGTACGCCACCGTCGTCCGGAACGCCCGGGCGTTGATCGTCGCGATCACGTTCCCGGCAGGGTCGTAGACGCTCGTGGTCCGGTTGGCGAGGGCGTCGATGACGGCCTCCGGCCGGTTCGCCACGTCGTACTGGACCGTGGTCCGGAAGCCGCGGGCGTTGACAACGGCTGTCAGGTTGCCGACGGGGTCGTAAACCGCGGTTGTCCGGTTGCCCAGGCCGTCTACGGCGGCGATGAGCTGATCCTCGGAGTCCCAGACCCACTCCGTCGGCTTGCGGCCCTGGACCGTGACTGTCCGCAAGTTCCCGGCGGCGTCGAACGTAACGGTCGTCCGCCGCGCCAGCGCATCCACGATTGAGGTGTTGCGTCCGGCCGCGTCGTATCCGAGCGTCGTGCGGTGGTTGAGCGGGTCAATTGTCGCGGTCACCTGATCGGCCGCGTCGTAGACCGTGGTGGCCCGCTGGTTCAGGGCGTCGATCACTGTCTCCGCCCGCCCGAGCGCGTCGTAGCTCCAGGTCGTCCGCCGACCAAGGGCGTCGGTCACTGCCGTCAACCGGTCGGCCTTGTCGTACGCAGTTGTGGTCCGCTGATTCAGGGCGTTGAGAACCTCTGTCACGCGGTCCACCGCGTCGTACCCGTAGGTGGTCCGGTGCCCGAGCTCGTCCACCGTGGCCAGTACCCGGTCGGCCGCGTCGTACACCGTGGTCGTCAGGTTGGCCAGCGGGTCGATTACGGCCTCCGGCCGCCCGGCCGTGTCGTATGCGACAGTGGTCCGGTTGCCCCGCGGGTCGATAGTCGCCACGACCCGGCCCAGGTCGTCGTAGACCGTCGTGGCCCGGTTCGCGAGCGCATCGACGACCGCTACCGGCCGGTTCAGCGCGTCGTAAACGGTCGTGGTCCGGTTCCCACGGGCGTCCACCAGCTCGGTCGGGTTCCCGGCCGGGTCGTACGCCACCGTCGACTGGAACCCGAGCCGGTCGGTGACGCCCGTCACCTGGCCCATCGCGTCGTACTGGAATTTGGTTTCCCGCCCGAGAGCGTCGATCGTCCGGGTTACTTGCCCGGCTCGGTCGTACACCAGGGTGGACTGATTGCCCAGTGGGTCAATCGAGCCGGTCGGCCGGCCCACCGCATCGTACACGTACGTGGTGACGCGCCCGAGGGCGTCCGTCTGCGAGGTAAGTCGGCCCGCCCCGTCGTAGCCGGCAGAAACAGGCCGCTCCAGCCCAGTGCCGACTGCCTCTCGTACGGTGGACACCTGACCGCTGTCGATGTATGCGACGCTGGTCCGGAGCCCAGTAGGGTCGATCTGGCCGGTGACGAGGCCGGACGCCTCGTAGGTGGTAGTCGTCACCCCGCCGGCCGCGTCCTGTGCCTTGGTCGCCCGGGACGCTGGGTCGTACGTGACCGTGAGTAGGGTCCGCCCGAGCGGGTCGATGGTGCTGACGACTTCCCCAGTCGGGGCGTCATACTGAACTGTGGTCACGGCCCCGCCCGGGCGGGTGGCGGCCAGCAGCCGCCGGTACGCGTCGTACGACTGCGTGGACAGCCGGCCCAGGGCGTCCTGAACGCTCGTCAGGAGTCCGTTGTCCCACGAGTACGTGGTCACCTTCCCGAACGGGTCGGTCGCTGTGCGCACGTTTCCGGCCGCGTCATAAGTGAACGTGTTCCAGTTGCCGCGCTCGTCTTGTACTCCGGTCAGGGCATGGTGGCCGGCCTGGTAGGTGTACGTCACGACGCCGCCGTCCGGGTGCGTCTCCTTGGTTACGTACCCCTGGCCGTCCACCGTGTAGCTGGTCACCCGACCCAAGGGGTCGGTGATCGCGGTCACGTACTCGTTGGCATCCCGGTCGTACTTGGTCCGGCCGCCGTCCGGGGCCAGGTACTCGACCATTTGCCCACGCCGATCGTACCGGGCCTTATACGTGCGCCCCGTGGCGTCCGTCGTCACCGCCCACGGCTTGCCCTTCACCAGCGCGGTCAGCCCCTGGACCACGACGGGCGTCACCGTGTCCGCCGCCGGGGAGTGGTCCTTGACCGTGGCGACCACGCCGTTGGCGTAGGTCCAGGCGTTTACGACCGCCCCGTACGTCTCGCCAGTCATCTTGTGGGCGGCATCGTACGTGAACGTGTGGGCGTTACCCGCCGGGTCGGTGATTTGGGTCAGGTCGGACCCGGAGTGAGTAAGGGTGACCGTCCGGCCGAACGGGACCTCCATCGTCCGCACCCGGGTCCCGCTGTACGCGAACGTCACGACCGTGCCGTTCCCGGCGGTCATCTTGACCAATTCGTCGACCGCCCCGTCCGCGTCCTTGTCCTGGTACTCGTACGTGAACGACTCGGCCCCGTTGGCGCTCGTCCACTTGGTTTGCACCCCGGCTGCATTGAAATCGACGGTGGTCCCACTCGGCGAGACGTACTGATACCCCCCGCCGCCCACCGATGACAGTGTGCCGGGGTCGCCCAGCGGGCTGATGAAATTCGACCCGGACTGCTCGTAGAACCCCCACCCGGTCCCGCGGCCGTAGGCGCGCAGTTTTCCGGCCGGGAAGGACCCGGACGAAGTGATGTCGTAGAGCCGGTCGGTGTTCGAGAAGTTCCAGCCGGCGCCGAACTCCGAGTTGTTCTGGTTGACCGCGAACGTGCTGCCGACGACGCTGGTTGTGACGTCGTTGGCCGTCCCCGGGTAGTCGGCCGTCACGTCCAGCGTGTATGTGTGCCGCCCAGTGGACTGGTTGCTGAGCGGCTGAATGGCGAGCGTGGCCTCGTCGCCAGGGGAGAACTCCAATGTGGTGAAGGTCGTTGTCGCCGCAAGCGACCCGTCCCAGATCAGCTTAACGATGACGTTTGGGGGAAGCGTAGTGCCGACGGCGTTCGGGATCTTGACCGTGGCCTGGACGGTCGGGGTCGGCGACGTCGTGGACGCGTTGTACACCAGGAGCGACGGCTGGCAGGGACAGTCCTCACTGCCGGGCAGGTCCACGTGCACTTTGCGCACCGGGTCCTGCTCGGTCTCCGGGATCGGCACCGGCGGGATCGGGCCACGCCCAGACGGCGGCACGCCCACCTGCGTGCCGTCGATTACGGACCACGGGGCGTCCGGGTCCGGCGGGACCGGGCGCTGAATCACTTGGGTTGTTGCCGTGGGGGACGTGCCCTCGTTGTCCGCCTTGTCCTTGACCCGGGCCCGGACTCGAACCGTGCCGAGAGCCAGCGCCGGGGCGATCTCGATCAGCCCGAACCCGTTGGTCAGGGTCCCGCTGGTGTAACCGGCTTCGCCAGTATCGAGGAAGTCGCCGTCGTTGTTCAGGTCGACATCCAGATTGGCCGTAGCCGGCTCCAGCAGCGCGATGTTGTCGGTGGCTGTGACTTCGGCCACTGGTGTCGTGTCGAAAGTCGATGTTGGCAAAGTCAGCGTCACGACGGGCGGGCTCAGGTCGATCGTGATCCGATAAGGGTCGGACACGTCGGACGTCTCGCCTCCGCCGGTCGCCCGGGCGTAGAAGTCGTAGGCCCCCTGGGCGAGGGAAGTGCCGGTGAAGTCGAACGTCCAGTTCCCGGAGCCGTCGGCCGTGGTTGTCCCCGCAGTCGTCAGCCCGCCGTTTCCCGCCGGGGAGTACAGGACGGTCACGGTCACGCCTGGGTCGGACGTGCCGTAGATGAACAGCGTCGGGTCGTTGGTCAGGTGATCCCCGACCGCCCCGGAGTCGGTCGCGAACGCCGTGATAACGGGACGCTTCGGGCGACCCAGCCTCACGACGAATGCGTCGTCCGCTGTGGAAGCGGAGTTCCCATTGTTGATCGAGCTGATTGAGTCACGGGTGGGGAAATCCGGTGAAAAGGTCCACCCGGCAACGTGGATGGTGTCCTGCCCGTCGACCCCCACGCCGGTCGCTTCGTCGTCGAATCGCCCGCGGAGCTTACTGGAGAAGTCGAGGGCCCCGCCCTCCGACACGATTCGCGTGGCGAACGCGTCCTGCCCCGACGAGGTGTATGTCGTCCCAGCCCCAATGCTGTATGCGGCCGGGAAGTCGCCCGACGCTGTAGCCCCCACCACGACGGCTCGGTTGGCCGAGTCGGTCGCCACGTCGTTCGCCCAGTCGTCGAGCGACCCCCCTAAAAACGTGGAGTAGACGGGTCGGGCCCCGGGGTTGGCCCACTTCACAACCACCGCGTCCTTCGCGCCGCCGTACGACTGTCCCGGATTGACGGTCGGGAACTGGCTCGAATCCGTCTGCCCGACCGCGTAAACGAAGTCCTCGCCGTCAACCGCCACCCCGAAGGCTCGGTCGTCTCCGGGGCCGCCGAAGTAGGTGGCCCCTCCCACGCCGCCGCTCCCACCGAGCCGAGCGACGAACATGTCCGCGGCGCCGCCGCCGTAACTGGCTTGATACGGGCTCGATCCGGGGAAATCCGACGAGGCCGTCCACCCCGCCACCGCGATGCCCCCGGTTGAGTCGACGGCCGCCGCGGTCGCCACGTCGTCCTTGGTTCCGGCGAACGTGATGGAGAAATCCAGCGCACTCCCCGAGGCGTTCAACTCTTTAACGACCGCGTCAAACGTGCTGGTGCCCGTCGTTAGACTCTTCCCGGCGACCACTGCCTGTCCGCCCTCGGTAACGGCAATCCCGTACAAGAAGTCGTCGGTCGCCGTGCCGACGTAGGTGGAGTACGAAAGTGCACTCCCGGACGAGCTCAACTTGGTCACAAACCCGTCGAGCGTAAAAGACCCTTGCTCGTGGATCTGGTAAGCCCCGGTGGTGACCGGGAAGTTGTTGTCGGCATACCCAGGGAGGTATTTCTGAGTCGTGCCGGTCACATACGCGCTCCCGTCCCCGTCCACCGCGATCCCGCGCCCGTAGTCCGGTCCCGATCCACCTAGGTAAGTGGAGTACGCCAGCGCCGGCGGGCCGCCCGACGAGGCGCTCAGTTTGGACACGAAGACGTCCGGGGCAATAATCTGGGCGTTGAAGATCGCGTTCGCTGTCGGGAAATCAGGGGACAGGGTCACCCCTGTCACGTAACTGTTCCCGGCCGCGTCGGCTGCCACTGCGAAAGCCCGGTCCGACTCGCGCCCGCCGAGGAACGTCCCATATTTCAGGACCGGGTCAATCACCAAATCCCGGGACGTGTCATACGGGCCGACCTCGAAGGTCACGCGCGTGCCCGAAAGCACAAAGCGGGCTGCGACTGCTAACCGGCGGCCGGTCGCGTCGAGTTGGTAAGCCACCGGAGCATGCTGCACCAGGGTCCGCCCATTGCCCGGGTCAACTTCGAGATCCCCGGCCTGGGTCAATCGGAGGGTCTGGCCCCCACGCACGTCCATACCAATCCGCCCGGGGTCGCCGCCGGGCCGGACCACGAAGTCGAACTCGAGTTGCCGGATGGTGTCCGACCCGTGATACGTCAGGTCCACGTTCGGGTAGACGTCTCGATAGGTGACCCGCGCGTACCCGGGGACGTCCGTTCGCCACTTGGAGGCGTCGCTGCCGAGGAAGAAGTTAGACCGCCCTTCGAGTTCCTCGAGCCCCTCCACCTGCGGGCTGGGGTTCGCACCGGCCAGCGTCATCCCGACAACGTCCGCCTGCCAGGAAACGTCCCGGCCGTCGTCGAACTTGCTCTTCAGCCGTGCGTCCGGGTTGATCAGGGCGACGACAGCCCCGCCCTTCGACAGCCACACCCGGTAGCCGCCCCCCTGAGCGGTGAAATCCACCCAGTTCTTGAACTGGCCTAGATTCGGATCGAAGCGGATATGGGCGCCCCGGGCCTGAGCCAGGACCTCGCCCTCAACCAGTCGAGGCTGGGTGATGTCGTTCTCACCCTCCCACCGGGTGCGCCCGCCACCGGCGCCGGCCGCCGGGCCGCCGATATCGCGAGCGGATAGTGGTGCGACCGGACCGGTCGGGTCTTTTGGAGAAATGCCCGGAAGCGCTCCAGGTTCGAGTCCCCCGCCTAATGGCGCCTCGGCGACTGGAGAACTCAGTTGCGGACCAGTTCCGACTCCAAGTCCTGATCCGCCACCGCCCGATTCGCCGCCGCCCGCCGGGGCCGTTACTGGCAGTACCGGCGGCAAATCAATTAGGCTGATTCCCAAGTCCGGTAGGTCCCCGGCGGCGGGAGGAGCGGAATACGTCGGGTCATCGGGAGTGCTCTGGCCGGCAACCCACGACGGCGGACGCGAGCTGTCGGAGGTCGCCAAGTCTCCCAATATTGGCAGCGGCACCGGTGTGAGCGGCTGGCTCTCGCCAAGGCCAGTGAACGATGGGGCTGACGTCAGCCCGCCGGCCTGGCCGAGTCCGTGAAATCCGAGGGAGCCAATGCCCACTGCAAGGATGGGGAGTCCGAGCCCGCCCAGCTGGTCGGACACGGTGATCCGGTCTTCAAACCGGATCAGGTCCGGGCGGGCCTGGCGGCGACGGCGCTCGTCGTCCGGGTCGATCGTCCGGGACGCGAACGGGAAGAGGTTGCTGAGGGAAAACTGCCCGCGCGGTCGTCGGCCGCGGTTCCGCGGCCCAGATGGAGGGGACATCTGTGTCCTGCCAGGGCGAAGGGAGCTCGGATCCCCGAACACCGGCGGGGAGATTTGAACGCGCACGGTTCAAAGCGCCAAGAACAAAAATTGCCAAGCGCATCGATTCATCGAAATTACTCGTTTCGCAAGCACCATGCCCTCGCCGCAAGCCGGCGGGCCTGGGATAACACCCCCACGCCGCCAACTTGCACCGAGGCCCCGGCCGTGACCCGCCGCCACCTGTTCGGTCCCGTCACTCCGCAATTCGCCGACGACCACCTCGGCGCCCACCGCTCGGCCGGCGTCTGTCGCACGTTTGGGTTCGAGCCCGGCCCGGGGATTGACGCCGTGGTCGGCTTCG
>DATFWZ010000739.1:0-4733 GCA_035258765.1 Gemmataceae bacterium | reverse complement strand
CAAGCCACCAGCCGGCGATGATAACGGCGTATGGCAGTATGAGACCGACGACGACTAGCCAGGGATAGTAGATCGGCGGAAGGGCGTCCGCCATCGAGGCAGAATCCTTCGCGGCGCCGGGTTCCTCGGGTCTAATTGGTCGCATGTGCATGTGGCCAAGCGGGCGGGAAAAAAGGCTCGCCTCTTCCAGACCCTTCACCCAAACAACTCCCGAAACTTCTTCACCGTCTGCCGCGCCGCCTCCTCCGGGCTCGGGTACGGCAGCGCCTCGGCCGCGAAGTAGCCGTCGAACCCGATCTCGCGCACCGCCGCGACCACCTGGCCGAAATCCAGGTGCCCGAATCCCACGGGACGTCGGTTCGAGTCGGCGAAGTGGATGTGGCCGACGTATTTGCCCCCCGCCCGGATCGCCCGGCCGACGTCCGCCTCCTCGATGTTCATGTGGAAGAGGTCGGCCAGTAACTTGACCCCCCTCGTCGGCAACCCCTGCACGAACGGCACCCCCTCCTCGATCGTGTTGATCAGGTTGGTCTCGTAGCGGTTGATCGGCTCGTACAGCAGGACCTGCCCGCGATTACGGGCGTGCTCGCCGAGGACGGTGAGCGCCTCCGCCAGGTGGGCGAGCGCCAGGTCGCGAGTGACCCCCTCGCCCCATCGGCCCTGCATTGAGCCGACGATCACCGGGGCGTCGAGCTTCGCGGCGAAGTCGATCATGTCGCGGACGAACGCCCGGGCCTTTTCGCGGTGCGACGGGTCCGGGTGCGTCAGCGACAATTTGTGTCGCACCCACCCGGCCCCGCTGCCGACCGCGGACACCTTGAGCTTGTGCGGGCCGAGCAGGTCCTTGACCGTCTGCGGGTCGAGGGCGTTCGGCTCCGGGGGGAATAACTCGATCGCGTCGTACCCCAGCCCGGCCGCGAGCTTCGCGGCGGCGGGCAAGTCGCCCCACAGAACGAACGGCCCGCCGCGGGCTTCCGGAATGAGGCAGACGGTCACGCTGATCTTCACGGCCATCGGCAAACCCCGGAAAGTGATCCATCAAATCGGTCTCAGAGCGTCGAGCGCCCGCTGGAGCGCCGCCAGCGCCATGAACCCGAGCGTGATTCGCAGCCACGGGTCCAGGGACTTGGCGTCGAACAGGAACGTCACCGCCTCGGCCCCGTACGGGTTGGCCGGCTCGGTCGGCCGCTCGCGCAGGTACAGCTCGATCTCCCTCTGCGAGGGCTTTGCCAGTTCGGCCGCGAGCCGGTCGCGGTCCGTGTTCGCCACGTCGGGCGGCGGCAGGACTGTGATCGGCGTGTCGTCCTCGTCATCGAACTTGTGGACGACCGGGCGGGGCTTGGGCTCCTCGTCCGGCGGCAGCTTTCCCGAGTAGTCCACGTCATAGCCGGTGACCGGGCCGTCGATCGGGGATTCGAGGGCCGGCATGTCCACGGGTTGGGCCGTCGTCGGCACGTCCTCCGGGTTGGGCTCCGTCGGAATGCCGAACCGGTGTCGCTCGTCATACGCGTGGAGCGGCTTGCGCCTTTTCCGCTTCCGCGGCCTGGGAGGCTCGGGCTCCTCCTCGTCCACCATGATGTAGGACATGACGAGGCCGAGACGGCCGAGCAGCCGGGCGTAGATGAAGAGCATCGCCGCCGCGGCCGGGGCCAGCGCCAGCGCCCAGGTCATTGCGGTCCGCTCCGTGTGGATCAACATCAGGTCCAACGTCAGAAACACGACCGCCAGGACCGGTGCGCTGAGCAGGTAGAACCCGAGCGTCTTGATCGGTCGCCGGGCCATCGCCCCGAGCAGGCTGATCCGGAACGGCGTCCAGCGATCTTCGGACGACATGGCCGACAAGAGCCCGATCGGGAACAGGATCCAGAAGGCAGCCGCGGCGATCACCGTCGCCCACGGCGAAGTCCCGGCCGCGAGGTAGCCGATGAGCATCGCGGGCCCGACCCAGAGCGTGGTCAGGTACGACAGGAACAGGGCCTTGAGGAACCAGTCGGCGATCGGCTCGTCGGGCCAGTTCACGCCGTCGCGGATCCACTCGCGGAACGGCCGGCCGTCCCACGACAGGTTTCGGGCCGTGCCGGTAGCTGAACTTTCGACGATCGCGAGGAAGTAGTGGGCCACGTGCAAGACGACCGCGAACCCGATGATCCAGGTGAAGGCGAGGACCGGGACGAAGATGTGCGGCATGGGGGTTACTTCGGGAGCGGGCACCAACTTCGGCCCGCCTCAATTGTTACACTATTCGCACCGGCGGAAACGATCTTTCCCATCCGCCGGCCCGGGTCGTCCCATGTCCCGACGCGGATTCAGCCTCGTCGAGTTGCTGGTGGTCATCGCGATTATTGCCATTCTGATCGGCTTGCTCCTGCCCGCGGTGCAAAAGGTTCGTTCGGCCGCGGACCGCATCCGGTGCGACAACAACCTCCACCAGATCGCCCTCGCCATCCACTCCTACCACGACACCGCGCGGATCATTCCGCTGCCGCGCCAGTGCCCGGACCTGCCCGGGGGCAACTGCGCCCTGCTCGCCTCCGTGTACGATTCGAGCGGGCCGAACGAGGTCTGGTGGGCCCCCTTCGACAATCGGCCCGGGTCCACGCTGACGCGGCCGCTCGACGCGGCGACCATTCCGCAGGGGCTCATCGGCCCGCACATCGAGCGGAACCTCGGCGTCTTCCGCTGCCCGGCCGGCGTGGACCGGCGGCCGGGCAGCCCGACGTACGGAGAACTCCTCACGAACGGCTACGCCCTGAGCGGCGTCACCGGCGGGCCGGGCGGGAAGACACTGGTCCACATCACGAACGGCAACGGCACGTCGAACGTGATGCTCGCCTGGGACCACGGCGGCATCCCGGCGTGCGGGCTCTCCCTGACCGGCGGGATCGCGTACCCCGCCCAGCCGTACCTGAGCCCGGAAGATCCGATCCACTACCCGGTCTGGCGGCACATGGGCGTTTTCCAGGTGGCGTATTGCGACGGGTCGGTCCGCGCGGTGCGACAAGCTGAGCTTAAGGACGCCGACTTCTACGCCGACGGGCCGTGACCCGGCGAGCCGGGGGCGTGCTTTGCGAGCCGGGAGCGTGAGCGACCGGAGTGAACGCGCTCCGGTCGCTCACGCTCCCGGCTCGCCGGGTCCCCGTCAGTCCGAAATATCGATGCGCCACCGGTGTTCGATCTGGTGACCGTTCGCGTCCGTGATGCGCAGCTTGATGTCAAAGAACGTCCGTAACGGCTTCTCCGGCACCGTCCACGACACCAGCCCCTCCGGCGACACGGTCATCCCGGTCGCCCACTCGTTGAACCGGTACTTGACCCCGCCCGCCTGTGACTTCACCTGCACCTGGTACGAGTACGGCTTCCCTTTCTTCGCGGTCGCCGGCGGGGTGCTGGTCACGGACAAGATGTCGTCGCCCGTCGAGGGTGGCTCAATCTTGCCCTTCCGGACCGGCCGGTCCTTCTTCGGCTCCGGCTCGGTCTTCGGCGGGTCGGGCGGTGTCGGTTCAGGGCTGCGCGCGATCTTGTACACGTGCAGCTTGTCGGCCGCGGGCGGGACGACGACCAGGACGTTCGCGCGGGCGATCAGGAATAAGCGCTTGTCCGGAGACAGGGCCGGGTTGTCGCGCTCGAACGGGTCGCGGCGGCCGTCGAACCCGGGGAGGTCGTCGAACCTGGCCACGGGCCGATCCGGGTCGGCCTCCCAGACGGTCACCCGCTTCGCGCCCGGGGCCGCCTTTGAGCCTTCACCGGTTGGCGAGTCCGCGATCATCAGGAATTGCGGTCCGTAGGCGGCGGGGACGACCGGTTCGCGGCGGCGGGTCGGCTCGCCCGCGGCCGTGAACATGCCCTTCTCGGTGAACACGGTCTTCCCGTCGTGGCCCGGGACGACATGGCCAACCGACTCGCGCTTGTGGGCCCCCGTCATGCTGTTCCCATTCAACTGCACGGTCTGCAGCCCGCTCGGCTGGAGCTGGGCAAACCAGGCCCCGAGGAGCCGACCGTCCGGCGACGCCCGCAGGTGGGCGGCTGTCCCGAACGTCACCCCGAAGTCGCCGACCGCCTTCTCGATCCACACCTCCTTGAGCGTCGCGACGTCGATGAACATGAGCGCCATCTTGCTGGCGTTGTTCTGCGCTTGCGGCCCGCCGAGGATGAGCGGCCCGGCCGTGGCGCTGCCCATGGCCGCGGCCGTCGGCTTCTGGCGCACCTCGAGCGGGGCCTCCTTCTCGATCTTGAACGTGCTCAGGCTCCAGCGCTCGATCAACTTCTCGTCCGGGTAGACAACGAGGAGCTTGTCGGCCCCCGCGGCGAACAAGACGTTTTCCGAACCCAGTGCGATCGTCTTGACGATTTTCAGCGCGCCGACGTCGAAGATGGCCAGCTTGCGGACGGCCTGACAGTGCAGGAGAAGGAACCGCCCGGCGCCCCCGACGCAGACGTCCCGGAGCTGGCCCGGGATCGCAATCTCGACTTGCGGGGCTGACATTTCCGGCGGCCCGAGCGGCGGCGTGCTCGAGTTGGTGACCAGCTTCGCGGTCGGGACGACGTTGGGCGGCGTCACGACGACCGGGGTCTTCGCCTCCGGGGACGTGGACTCCTTCGGCTTGGGCTCGACCGGCTTCGGACCGGTCGCCGCAGGCGCCGGGACGGCGGAGTTGAACAGGGCCAGCGTCTGCGTGGCCACCGCCCCCGGACCGGTGACGTCAATTTTCATCTCGACGCGCTCGGCCGGGAGG
>DATFWZ010000738.1:0-13269 GCA_035258765.1 Gemmataceae bacterium | reverse complement strand
GGGGGCGCAACGTGCGGGCGGGGGAGACTCTACGCGGCCTCGATCCCGCCCAGCAGCCGGCCTAACAAGTTGTCCTGCGGGTAGCTGTGACCGAGGTGCTGCCGGTACCCCTCGGCGTACGCCACCCCGACCGCCTTTCCCTGTTGAGCCGACCAGTCGCGCATGGCCCGCAGGTAGTCGTCCATCCCGTGGTGCTTGATCAGCCAGTTGCGCTGGCTGGCGTGGCAGGCGAGGGCCCGCTCCTTGTCCGCGATTTGCTTGCTGACGTCGACCCGAAAGGCCGGGCGGATCGGGTGTCCGAACAGGTCCTTCCCCTCGACCGGGTCGCAGTAGTAGAGGTACGGGATGCGGTCGAGCGGCTGCAGGTCGCCCCAGCGGCCGTGCAGGAAGTTCGGGATCGGGGCCGCGAACGTGGCCGCCCGGACCACCCGGCTGGTCATCTCGTGGTCCATGTGGTAGTCGTCCGGGCTGTGGGTCAGCACCAGGGACGGCCGGACCTGGGCCATTAGCCGAACGACCCGGTCTACCAACTCGTCGGTCACGTAAACGCGCAGGTCGAGGGCCTGGACGCAGTGGTACGTCGCGCCGATCGAGTCTGCGGCCGCCCTGGCTTCGGCCCGGCGGATGGCCGAGATCTCGACCGGACCGTGCTCCGCCGAGCCGCAATCCCCGGCGGTCATGGTGCCCACGTGGATCGCCCACCCATGCTCGCGGGCCAGCCGGAGGAGAGTGCCGGCGCAGAGGAACTCGGCGTCGTCCGGGTGGGCGAGCAAGGCCAGGGCCACCTGGGTCATCGGAGTACCTCGCGACGCGCGGTCATGAAAACGCCGGGGCGGCCCCGGGGGCCCTTGGCACCCTGGGGCCGCCCCGTTTACGGCCGCCCGCCGTCATTTGCCCTGGCCACCGGGCGGGACCGGGAAGTCAGACCCGGTCTTGGGCGGCGGCAGCGGGCGGAGCGGACCCCCGGTCGCCTCCGGCGGGACCGGATGCGCCGCCTTCACCAGGCCGAGCTTCTGCCGCACGCGCAGCTTGACGTCGTCGGGGACCCACGGCGTGCCGTCCGGGGCATTGCCGTCCAGCGGGCCGGGGAGGGCCATCGGCGGCATCGCCCGGAGTTGGGGGGCAAAGGCGTCCCAGACGCCGACATCGCTGGTCCCGAAGAGCACGTTACCCGTCGAGCTGCCGCTGGCGTAGCGTACCACGTGGGCCGCCACCATGGCCCCCCGCAGGGAGTTTTTGTGTACGTCCTGTAGCAGTTTGGTGTAGCGCAAGTTCTGCTCGTACATATCCTCCTGGTATCGGTCCAGGTCCCGAAAGTCCCGACACGGCTGGTTGGCCCGCGACGGGTCGACGCTCCGCGCCGCCCGACAATCCTGCTTGGCGATGAGCAGGCGCTTCCAGGCCGCGAACCCCTGCTCGAACAGTGCGGCCGCCTCCGCGTAATTCGATGCCTCACGAACCGCCTTGTCGGCCTTGCGGAAGAAGCTCAGGGCGTGCATGGCGTCGTCCGTGCGCATGGCGTCGGCCTCGATCTCGAACACTTCAAAGTTGGTCATGTACCGGTTGGTAGTCCACCCGTGCATGATCTGGTGCGCCTCGTGGGCGGCCACGACGTCCGGGTTCTGCTCCTCCTCCGGGGTAAGCGGCGGGGTCGGCGACCCGACCATCAAGCCCGGTCGGGTCCGGCAGAAGTCGTGCGCCAGGTAGTAGTAGTCCGCCAGCTTGTTCGGAGCGATTCGCAGTCCGTTTGCGATCCCGTGCTCGTTCCACCGGCGGAACGCCTCCTTCCAAGCGTCCTGCGCGCTGCCGACGGTCCGTACATTTGCGCTGACCCGCTGGCCGTCCGGCCCGGTCTCCGGGATCCACGCCCGGTCCCGGTCGATCAGGTCGTCCACCTCCCACGGCTCGGCCGTGAACCAGCCCTCCTTGGTCAGGCGCTCGGCGTGGTAGGTCTGCGCCCGCATCGGCCCCTGGCGGAAGATGATCGTGGCCGGCCGCTTCGGAATCCGGTACTTGAGGGGGTCTGGGTTGTAGCTCCCGTCCTTGGTCGGCTTGTCGCTTGGCGGCGGAAGGGCGCAGTTGGCCAGCGTGTACCAAGCCCGGGCGGCCTGGAACGCGTCCTGCTCGTAGTCGGCCAGCGCCAGCTTGAAGTCCAGCTCGCGGGTGGTGACCGGCTGCCCGGACAACTCCGGCAGCACCGGGAACTGCTTAAGCCGGTCGTTGAGCTCCTTGGTCCCGAGCTTATACCGGGTCGGCACCTTGCGGTTGTTCCGGAGGAATGCCACCACCTCCTCCGGCGACCGGGCCAGCGGGCGCGCCTTTTCCTCGGACCCGTCCACCGGGATTCGGGTCTCCTTCATGCGGCGGACGAGCTGCGGGTGCTCCATGCAGAATTTCTTGAACGCGTCCAGGTTCACGACCTTCTGCCCGTCCGAGTTGAAGGTCATCAGGTTGTCCGGGTTCCGGTCCTCCTCCGGGATACAGGAGAGCTGGTACAGGCACCGGAGCGTGGTCACCTTGTCGGACACGCCGAACTTGTTCTGGTAGTAGAAGCCGACGTTGTAGCGCAGGTCCGGGTTGTTCCGGTTGAGAGCCTCGCCCTCGGCGATGACCGAGATGCCGCGGGCAATGTAGAAGTACATGTCATTGAGCCGGTCCATCTCGACCGACACATTGTACGCCAGGTTCCAGCTCTGGAACAACCAGGGGGCGGTGAAGTGCGGCTGGAGCTTGGTGATCGAATTGACCGAGATGTCCAGCTCGTTCCACTCCTGCTTCTTTTGCTTGTCGATCGCGTTGTTCCACAGGGCGCACACGGCCAGGCCCCGGGAGCCAGTGAGCAGCAGTTGGATGGCCGCCCCCCCGAGCTCGGTGTCGCCCTGCTGGAGCTCGGTCAGCTCGTGCTCCTTAGCGCGCCCGTCCATGGTCAGGGACAGGACGGCGGACGCCTTGACCTCCTCGAGCGACTTCTTGTCGATCCGGAAGAACGTCCCGCGGACGACGAGGCTCAGGACGAGCAGCACGAACATGGACCCGAGGTAGATCCACATCCGCTGCTTAGCCGCTTGCTGGTAAACGTTGGCCATGGCCCCGCTCCGCTCGAGTGGCGAAGGGCGGGGGCGAGCCGGGTCGCCGCCCGCCGGTCGTCATTCCTCATGCCGCGATTTCGCGCGCCTTCATCAGGTAGTACGCCGCGACCAGCCATGGCAGCACGTACGCCGCCAGGGTAATCAAGTTCAACAGGATAAAGTCCGGGCCCACGCTGAACCCCTGGGCCACATAATCGGTCAGCCCGTACCGGTCCACGTCCGGAATGACGTTCATTACCCGGCGCAACAGCCACCGGTAGAAGGTGTCGAACACCTGGATCGTTTTGACTGTCGGGGTCGGGTCCAGCTCGACGGTAGCGGTGCTGTTCTTGATCAGCCGAGCCAGGGACTCGAGCGGCCCGCCGCCCACGTTCGCCCCCCGGGCCAGCTCGTTGATGAAGTCCAGGAAAAACCCGCCGATGAACAGGAACATCGCCGCCAGGAAGCTCAAGACGCCAGCGAGGTAGGTGCTGCAGGCGACCGAGATGGCGATGGCGATGACGAGCCGGAACCAGAGGCCGAACGCGCCCTTGAAGTAGTTCAGGCTGAAATTGCCCTCGGATTCGAGGAAGTACAGGTCGTACCGGGCCGCCCCGATGAACTGGCTGGGGGTTTCGCACTTGGCCAACACCTGGACGCGGGGCGCCGGCCCCGGCTTCATCCGGTGCAGCGGGCCCTGGGCAGACGGCGTCCCCTGGGCGGCGTTGCGGAACAGCCCGGCCGGGACCGGGATCGCCGACGTGTGGTAATCGAAGATCTGCCAGTTCCGATACACGTACCGCCCGTACTTCTCCGCCAGGTCGTCCACCTTCTTCCAGTTGGCGTCCTCGGGCCGGACGTTGGTCAGCCCTTGCATGGCCCGGTTGAACTCGTCCTCCTTGCTCGGGTCCCAGCGGTGAGTGAGCAGCTCGAACGAGACCGACACCCCAACCCCCTCCTCGCCCTTCGTGGTCCGGTAGATGTCAAAGGCGAACTCCAGGGGGACGTAGTCCATCTTCGTGAAGCTGTTCGGGAAGTCGGCGAAGTTCCAGATCGCCCGCTGGCTGGTCTCCGGGTGGCCGGCGATGTACTTGCGGTAGGAGTCCTCGCGGCCGACGTCGATCCCGGTGAAGTCGGCGGTCTTCTTAGACCGGAACTCCAGGTCGCCGTACCGGGCCACCCGCGCCTTGTAGCTCTCTTCCTCGGCCTCGGGCGACACGTTGCCGGCGTTGATGAGGAGTAGCCCGAACGCGGTCATCACGATGAGGGCGGCTGTCACAAGACTGAGGTAGCCGAGGAATCGGCCGAATACGATTTCGAACCGCTCGACCGGCTTCGTGACGATCGTGTGGATGGTGAGATTCTTGATGTCGGTCGGGATGCTGAACGCGGCCAGGAGCAGGCCGACGCTGATTAAGAGCACGTTCATGCCGCGCGTGGTCACGCCGATGATGCTCTTCAGCTCGTCCTCCGGCTTCTCCTGGAAGAACCACCGGGCCGGGAACAAGTACAGGACGAGGATGCTCAGGAAGACCCAGACGACCCGCCGGCGGACCGCCTCCTTGAAGCTGAGCTTGGCGATGGCGTAGATGCGCCCCCACCGGAGCCGCAGACAGTCGCGGACGAACGGCCCACCGAAGCCGATGATGGCGACGAGCCCGGCCAGAGCCAGGGTGAGCTCGAGCGCCGTCTCCATCTTTGTCAGGGGGATGCCGAGGAACGGGTTCCGCGGGGTGGACGGGTTGTCACCGGCGGTCAGGAAGTTGAGGCCCAGTGCCACCAGGTAGATGGTCAGGGCGACCGCCGCAGCCAGAAGCATGCCCGGGCCGACCAGCCGGTTCCGCTTCCGCCCGTCCGGCAGGTGGTCGTAGACCGGGTTGATCAGCCCGTTCAGGATCCACAGGGACAGGCCGACCATGGCGAACCCGCCGGCGTCTTGGAGCCACCCAATCCCCAGCCACGCCAGGCGCCGCCAGTTCTCGAAGTTGAGCGGCTCGGACTCGAATTTCATGACCCCCAGCAAGGGGGCAAAGGACGCCATCACGGTGTCGGTCCCTTTGACTGTGGGTTGGTATCACGAGCGGGGGGCGCCGTTGCCGTCGGCCGGGGGCAGATAACGGCGGCCCGGGCGGGCCTTGCTCTCCTCGACCACCTTCTTGAACAGTTCTTCCAGCGTCGTCGTCGGGTGTCCGAACGACTCCAGCTTGCCGCCGTGCTTGCCGATGACGGCCTCCAGGTCGGTCCGGAGGGCGTCGGTCAGCCGCAAGTTGGTGGCTCGCACCTCGACGCGGGCCTGGTCCTCGACTAGTCGTTCGACCTCGCCGAGCTCTTGCAGGTCGCCGTTGTCCAGGATGGCGATCCGGTCGCACACGTCCTGGACGTCGTCGAGGCGGTGCGAGCACATGAGGACGGTTTTCCCCTGCTTGCGTAGCTGGCGGATCAGGCCCTTCATCCAGATTGTGCCCAACGGGTCCAGACCGGACGTCGGCTCGTCAAGGATTATGAAGTCCGGGTCGTTGATCAGGGCCTGGGCGAGGCCGATCCGCTGCCGCATGCCCTTCGAATACTCCCGCAAGGTCCGCCGTCGATCCGGCTCCAGGCCGACGAGTCGGATCAACTCGGCGGCGCGTTGCTTGCGGACCTCGGCCGGCATGTCGAACAGCCGGCCGTAGAAGTCCAGCGTCTCCTCGGCGTTCAGGAACCGGTACAGGTACGATTCCTCCGGCAGGTAGCCGATGCGCTCGTTCTTGCGGACGTCCGCGGCCGGCAGCCCGAAGACGGTCGCCTCGCCGTTGGTCGGGAACAAGAGGCCGAGGAGCAGCTTGATGGTGGTCGTCTTCCCGGACCCGTTCGGGCCGAGCAGGCCGAAGATCTCCCCCCGCTTGATCTGCAGGTCGAGCGCGTTCAGGGCCACCTTCTTCTTGCGGCCCCAGAAGTCCTTGTAGACCTTGGTCAGGTTCCGGGTCTCGACAATCACTTCACCCACCCCGGAGTGGGTGGGTAGGGTACGCTCCGCGACGGCGGTGTCGGCCATGCCAGGGACTCCACAAGCTCAGGTGCGAGCGCGACTTGTCTGTCCTACGACCGGCGCGGGCGAGGGTTCGCGCGAAGTCACTTTGGTGGAGGAGATTGTAGGGATTGGCGTTCCGGCAGTCAGGACCGGAACAGCCCCCACCGGCCGTCGGCCCCGAGCACCTCATTGGGCCGGAACCGGTCCTTGTACTCCAGCGACCGGCAGCCCGCGACGTAGTACCCCAAGTAGACGTGCGGCAGGCCCCGCTCGGCGGCCGCGGCGATCACCCGGAGCACGTTGTAGGTGCCCAGGGATCGGTCCCGCTCGTCCGGGTCGTAATAAAAGTAGATCGCCGAAAGCCCGACCGGGACCACGTCCACGTACCCGACCCCGACCAATCGGTCGCCGAGGTAATAGCACCACTCCTCGGTCGGGAACGGGTTGTCGAGGAAGGTCTCGGCGTACTCCGCGGGATCTTTGGGGTCGTGCTCGGGCCACCCCTTCGATTCGACCTGGTACTCGTGGAACCGGTCGTACAACCCGACCCGCTCCTCGGTCACCCGGGGCTCGCCCACCTCGATTCGGACGTCGGAATTCGTCTTCCACGCCCGGCGCTGGCTGCGGTCCGGCCGGAACGTAGCGACCGGGACGCGAACCGACTGACACCGACGGCAGTTCTTGCACACCGGGTGAAAGAACGCCCGGCCGAACCGCCGCCAGCCTTTGAGCAAGTGTGCCTGGTAGTCCGCGGCAGAGGCCTGGGCCACGAACACGTACCGCAAGGACGAGCGCTGATCCGGCAGGTAGGCGCACACTGCCGGCGGAGACGTGAATTGGTACAGCGGAATCATCGGGCAGAGGACAGAACACAGAGGACAGAAGACAGAGAACAGTTTAGACGATTGGCGACATCCCCGCCGGTCTCTCTCCTCTGTCCTCTGCCCCCCTTCAACTATCCTCTTACGCAACGAAGTCCACGGCCGCCGGGCGCGGGATTATTCCTGCCTTCTGGCCCTCGTCGAGTAACCGGCGGACGGCCTCGCGTCCCCGCGGGCCGTAATCCAGCGTCCAGTCGTTGACGTACATACCGACAAACCGGTCCGCGAGCGAAACGTCCATGTCGCGAGCGTACTGCAGGGCGTGCTGGAGCGCCTCGCGGCGGTGGTCGAGTGCGTACCGAATGCTCTTCTTGATGTATTCGCTGATCCGGTGCATCAAGTCCGGGCCCAGGTCGCGGCGGACGACGTTGCCCCCGAGCGGTAGCGGTAACCCCGTCTTCTCCTGCCACCAGACGCCCAGGTCCACCACAAGGTGCAAACCCTGATTTTGGAAGGTCAGCTGGCCCTCGTGGATGATCAAACCGGCATCGTATTGGCCCGAGGCCACGGCCCCGATGATCTGGTCGAACGGGACCACGTCGTACGCGAATCCCCCCGGCAAAAGCAACCGCAGGGTCAGGTACGCGGTGGTCATCGTGCCCGGGACCGCGATCTTGACCTGCGTTAGCTCATCCATCGCCATCGGCCGCCGGGCGATGACCATTGGTCCGTACTTGTCGCCCATGCTGCACCCGCTCGGCAGCAGGGCGTACTTGTCGAGCAGGAGCGCGTAGGCGTGGATGCTCACCGCGGAGACTTCCAACTCGCCCTTCATGGCCCGGCGGTTGAGCGTCTCGATGTCTTGCAGCTCGTGGACGAACTGGAGGTCGCCGGTGTCGATCTTGTCGTTGGCCAGGGCGTGGAACATGAACGCGTCGTCCGGGTCCGGGCTGTGGCCGACGCGAATCAGACGCTTGACGGATTGCGAGTTGGTGCTCATGCGTGTGGTACCTTGCCCGGCCGATCAGTCCAGTGGTGGCCGCGGGCCGCGAATGAAATCGTCGACTTGCTTATCTGTTCCGACGAAAATCTCAATGTGCACCGGGCCGCCATTGCAGGTTCCGCAGTTCGACATTCGCTCCATGACCTGTGCTGGGTCTGAACTCGGCACGAGCTTCGCATCCGGAATGCCGGTGCCGCTCGCATACCGTAAGGTCTGTTTGTGCCACCGTTGAAATGGACCAAGACTTCTCACGCGCATCCGGCAAGTCGCCGGCATTTCCACCAGGTATCGTCCATTCACCAAGGGGATATCGGTCCCGTCCTTCTCGTCCTCGATTAGATAGACCGGTCCCGTGTACCCGTCCGGCAAGACGATTTCCACAGGTGGGCCGCTTCCGGCACAGCCGGGGCAAATGCCGGACAACCCGATCGGCACACCGATCAAGACCAGCAGGGATCGAAGACGGTAGCGTTGAGCCATAGCGCACCGGTCACGCCGGCGGTCCAGAGGATACGAGCCGCCCGCCCTCCAACACGTGGATGGTATGGGCTAGCTTCGTGAACTCCGCCGAGTGGGTGACAACGACCATCGTCTGCCCACTTTTCGCGAGGTCCACGATCACCGCCATCACGTCCGCGGCCATTTGCGCGTCGAGGGCGCTGGTCGGCTCGTCGAACAGCATCACCGCCGGGTTAACCGCAAGGGCCCGGGCGATCGCAACACGCTGTTGCTGCCCCCCGGAGAGCTGGTCCGGCCGGGCGTCCGCCTTGTGCGCCAGCCCGACACGCTCGAGCAATGGTCGGGCGATCGCGGCGGCCTTGTCCCGCGGCTGCCCCAGGGCGAATCGCGGGCCGGACATGACGTTCTCCAGCGCCGTCATGTGCGGGAACAGGTTGAACTGCTGAAACACCATCCCGACCTTGCGGCGGAGGGCTAGCAACGTGGCCTTCGGCGTCTTACCGCCCGATTCCGGGTTCAACGTCAGCCCATCCACGTCGATGCGCCCGCTGTGGAACGTCTCCAATGCATTGAGGCAACGGATGAGTGTACTTTTCCCACCCCCGGATGGGCCGACGACGGCCGCGACCTCGCCACGGCGGACGGTCAAGCAAATCCCATCGAGAACCGGGTGGTTGTCGCGCAACTTACGCAGTTCGGTGACCGCGATCATTTCTTCTCCCGGCCGCCTTCGAGGCGGCGCTCCAGGTAACCGGCCAGCAACGACAGCGGATAGCTGATGAGTAGGTAGATGAGGGCAATGGTCAAGGCGAGTTCGAGGACGAGATCGCGGTCGTACTTGTACTGGTAGTAGAGACCGGTCAGCTCGGTGATCAGGATCATCGAGCAGATGCTCGTGTCCTTGAACAGGGCGATGAAGTCGTTGGTGACCGGCGGGATGACGATGCGGATGGCTTGCGGGAGCATGACGCGTCGGATCGCCGTCAGCGGTGACATGCCAAGCGCCAGGGCCGCCTCCATCTGGCCCCGTGGGATGGCCTGGAGACCGGCCCGGTAGTTCTCCGCCTCCGCGGCCGAGTAGTTGATCGCCAGCCCGAACACGCCGACGTAGAACGGGGCGGCCGAAAACCACTGGGCCAGGTCGTCGCCGCCGAGTTGTCGGACCAGGTTGGGAACGAGGAAGAACCAGACGTACATCTGCAAGAGGAGCGGCGTGCCGCGGAGTACCTCAACGTACGCGGTCAGGATCACCCGGAGCGGCCATGGTCCGTACATGCGGCCGACGGCGACAACCATGCCGATCAGAATGGCCAGCGGCATTGAGCAACAGGCGAGCTTGATTGTCATCCACGCGGCGCGGGCGATCTTGTCCGCGATGTCGCCTAGCGACAGTCCCTTCTTGGCCTCCCCCGCCGGGGGCCACGGCTGGCTGTGCAGCTCGGCGAGCCGCTCCTGGTCCTTGTCCCAGAGGCCGTACTTGCGGTAGATCGCCTCGAGCTTGCCGATTGCCAGCGCCTCCTTGATGACCGCGTTGAGTTGTTCGCGCAGCTCGACGTCCTTCGGACGGGTCAGGATGACGTAGTACCCCGCCGGCACCGGCGGGCCGACGACTTTCAACTTCTCGCGCCTCCCGCCCTGAACGTAATAGACGGCCGCCGGGGAGTCCTGGACTGTCGCGTCCATCCGGACGCCCTCCTCCACGAGCTGAAACGTCTCGTCCACTTCCTTCGTCGCTATGACTTCGACGTCGTCGCCGAACTTGTCCTGCATGTAGCGCTCGGCGAACGAACCCCGCAGCACCCCGACCCGCGGCTTGCCGTTTCGCGGGATCCGCAGGTCGTCCCAGGATCGGATCGCCACATTGCCGTCGCGGACGATGAGACGAAGGGTGTAGACGAAATACGGGACCGTGGACGGGAACTTCGCCTCCCACTCCGGTCGGTATTCCAATCCGTTGAGCCCGACGTCGATGTTGCCGCGCTCCAGGACATCTGGAATGGTGTCCCAGTCGCACTGGACGAACTCCGGCTTGCGGCCGAGCTTCTCGCCGAGAAACCGGGCCAGCTCAACCTCGAAGCCGACCTCACCTTTGCCGGGCTCCTCGTAAATGAACGGCGCCCCGCCGGCCTTGTCGCCGCCCCAGCGGAGAGGGGGTGGGTCGGCAGCATCGGCGGCCAATGAGGACAGGAGCAGGAACGGAACAGCGAGGAGGGAGGGAAACCGGCGCGAGGACTCTTCCAATTCGGGAGGCTCCGGAAACGCGCGGCGACGTGCGCGACTGGGGTAATAGAAGCAAGTCACGGCCGGCGCGTCAATGACGACACGGACAAATGCCGCCCGGTTCGCCATGGCCGGTGGTATGAAACGAAGTGGGCCGGGCGGTACATACCGCCCGGCCCACTTCGCGGATCGCCAATCACTCCCCGTCCATTTTCACGAAGAACGTCCCCGTCGTCCGGCTCATCCGCATCGCCTCGTACACTTTGTCCTTCACCGCCAGGAACGCCTTCGCCGATTGCGGGTCGAACTGGCTGCCGGCGCACCGGGCCACCTCCGCGAACGCCTCCTCCGGCGTCTTGACGTGCAGCGTGTTGTACGGCCGGCGGGTGGTCATGGCATCGAACGAGTCGGCCACCGCCACGACCCGAGCGAGTCGCGGGGTCGCGTCCGCGACGAGCTGGTCCGGGTACCCTTGCCCGTCCCACCGCTCGTGATGGGATCGCACGATCGGCCGGATCTCCTTCATCTCCGGGATCGCCTTGAGGATGTCGTCCCCGAGCACGGTGTGGGACTTCATGACTTCGAACTCGTCCTCGGTCAGCCGGTCGGACTTCCGCAGGATCGCGTCGTCGATCCCGATCTTGCCGATGTCGTGTAGCGGCCCCCCGGTCCGCAGGTGGTCGAGCTCCTTCTGCGAGAGGCCGAGCTCCTCGCCAATCAAGAGGGAGTACGCGGTCACCCGGGCGGTGTGGCCGCCGGTGTAAGCGTCGCGCATTTCAATGGCGCTTGCCAACGCCGAAATGGTCTGGAGGAAGAGCTCCCGCTGCCGCCGGAGCAATTGGGCACACTCGATGCCGGCCGAGACGTGGGCCGCGAGGGCGTCGGCCAGATGCAGGTCGTCCTCGTTGAACGCCTTCTGCCAGTACGACCGGTCCAGGTGGATAACGCCCAGGTGCTTTCGCGGCGTCCGGAGGAGGACGCAGAGCACCGAGGCCATGGCCCCATCGGCGATGCTGACTGCCCCGCGGAGTTCTTCGTCCTCCTCGACGCTGCAGCAAAGGATCGACCGGGACTGGCTGAAGCACCGGTTGGCCAGCCCCTTGGAGTATTTGAACCGCGATGAGCTCTCGTCGCGGCCGGTGGCCAGGGCCTTCAGCTTGAGCTCGTTGTTCGGGCCCTCGGCGAGGACGATCGCCCCGCGCTGGGCGTCGAGCACGTGCACCGCGTCATTCAAGATGGAGTCGAGGAGTTCCTGCTCGCTCTCGATGCTGACGAGGTGATGCCCGGCCCGGAGGAGGGCTATCAGCTGATCGCCGGGACGCGGGGAGTGGTTGCGGTCGAGGAGGAGGCGCTCGAACCCCTCCTGCCAGGAGGAGCTCGCCTCGGCCTCGACAATGATCTGGTCTGCGGACGACGGGTGGTCGAGCACGGTCGCTTCCGGCAACTCGACCATCATGGCGACCTTGCCGAACTGAACGATGTCGCGCGGGTGCAGCTGCCGCTCACCCGCCCCGAGCCGGACCCCGTTGACATAGGTCCCGTTAGTGCTCTCGAGGTCGCGGACCCACCAGGCGTTGTCGGAGACGCGGACTTCGGCGTGGCGGCGACTTACCGAGCTGTCGTCGAGAACGATTTCGAGCGTCCCGAGTCGGCCGGCGCGCAGTACGTTGGAGGACTCCCAGGCCTTCCCTTTGACTTCGCCACTGATCCCCTTCAGGCGAATCACGGATGGCATGTTGCCGGCCTCCCCGGATTCCGGCCCCACTCCGGCATGGAAGACACTTGCAATGTGCTGGATTGCCGCCCCGGGTGCGTGTGGCCGGGGCGGAGCGCTCCACAAATGTAGTTCATGCTTCCCGCCGGTTCCAAAGGATTATCCGCTGCACGCCCAATTTTCGGCGGGGGCCAAATATCGGACCTGATTATTCAGGCCCGGTAGGAAGGCCGGGTCGCGTCGGGGGCAACGCGGAGCAGGTGTGAGTCGTCCCGGTTCAAAACCGGCGGTGCCGGTCGTCGTCGTCCTCGTCGTCCGGCGCGAAGGGAGTCTCTTCGTCGTCGTCCTCGTCCACAGCATCGGACCCGCCCGGAGGGGTCTCGATCCGCTTCACCAGGTCGGCTGCCGGCTTCTCACCGTATATCAACTCCATCAGCCCGGAAAAGTACCGGTTGATGGTGGACAGGTTGGCCCGGAGCAGGTTGTCGATCATCTTGGCGGTCAGCTCGCCGCCCTCGACATCGATGCTTGTCTTATAGCGCAGCTCGCCGTCGTCGAAGTCGAGCTCGAAGTTGCCGATCCGCATCCCGCGGTTGGCCCGGGTAATGAACTCGGCAACCGCCGCCATCTTGTCCGGCGGGGCGTTCACCGGCATGTACGAGTAGAAGATCAGCCAACACTTCTCCTCGTCGACCTCGCCGTAGCACAACAACCGGCCGGCGCTCCCCTTGAAGTGGAACCGGATGATGGTCTCGCCCTCGAGGATCTCGTACTTCCAATCCTCGTCCTCCATGTAGTCGATCAGGGCGGAGAACAGTCCGGTCATGAAATCCTCCCGCCTCGGGGCGGAATCGGGCGCGCGAGTTACTTTCCCATTTTACCCCGCGGATGGGAAGCTCAACAGGAACTCGGAGAGGATTGCCCGCATGGCCGGGTGGAGCCGGGCCTCAACTTCGGCGCGAATCGCTCGGGGC
>DATFWZ010000737.1:0-8632 GCA_035258765.1 Gemmataceae bacterium | reverse complement strand
GCGGCGCGGCCCTCTCCGCCGAAGCCGGGGAGAGCGTGAAAGACAGAAAACCCCGCCGCCCGCCTATGCCGTACACTGATCCCGGTCAGTCGCCCGTATCCCAAGGAGTTTGCACCGTGTCGCGTACCCTGATCGCCACGTTCGCTGCGGCCGCGCTGTCAGCCCCCGCCCTGGCCGACGAGAAAGGAGACAAGACCGTGCCCGGCCCGCTCAGCTTTACGCTCAAGGACATCAAGGGCAACCCGGTCGAGCTGTCGAAGTACAAGGGCAAGGTCGTGCTGCTCGTGAACGTGGCCAGCAAGTGCGGCTACACCCCGCAATACGAGGGGCTGGAGGCCGTCTACGAGAAGTACGAGAAGGAGGGTCTCGTGGTGATCGGGGTACCGGCCAACGAATTCCTCAAACAGGAGCCGGGGACGAACGGGGAGATCGAGAAGTTCTGCACCAGCAAGTACGGCGTGACCTTCCCGATGATGGCAAAGATCGTCGTCAAGGGTGACGGGATCGACCCCCTGTACAAGTATCTCACCTCGAAGGACACCAACCCGAAATTCCCCGGGGACATCGACTGGAACTTCGAGAAGTTCCTGATCGGCCGCGACGGCCAGGTGGCCGGCCGGTTCAAGTCGAAGGTGACGCCGGAGTCGAAGGAGCTGACCGAGGCGATCGAGGCGGAGCTGAAGAAGAAGTAGCATCACCGGGCGAGCGTTAGAGGCAGAGGAGTAGGAGCAGGAGTAGGATTAGGATTAGGATTAGGAAGAAGAGTAAGAGCAAGAGCACGATTAGGAGCATTCAACGGACCCCCGGTTCGGTCCTACTCTTGCTCCTAATCTTCCTCTTACTCCTCTTCCTAATCCTAATCCTACTCCTGCTCCTACTCCTATTCGTTGTCCAGAAGGCGTTGGTTCCGGCCTACGATGTCGGAGACACGATCCGCAATTCTGCTCTAGGATTCGGCGTCCATAGCCCTCGCGCCGGGCCGGCGAGGGCGATGGACGCCGAGGGTCATTCCATGGGCGTAGAGATTTATCCGGAGTTCAATCCCCCTGTCCGCGGGCTCATTTACGAGGCCGAGGGAAAAGCGATTGCGGACAACGTCGACCGGATTGAAGCGTTTTCCAAGAAGCGGAAGATCCGCCCCGTCACGGATTTTCTGGACAACCGCGACATGCCGGATGACGTGGACGACAACGAGGAATGGTCCGCCACGCGGACCGACTGGTACCCCGCGGCCGAGGGGTTACACGCCGTTCAGTCCCTGGCCCAGGCGATCCGGTCGGATCCGAAGGCCGCGGAGCGCTGGAACATGGAAGACCCCGACGGACTGGAAACCCTGCTGTCCGACCTCGACGACCTCGCCCGTTGCCTCGGCGTGGCAGCTACGCGCGGCGCCAAATTCCGGCTCGGGGTCGGGTAGGTCGAACTCGTGCCGGGTCCGCCGCTGCGCCGCTTGGGCCCTGACCTCGCTTGACTGCCCTTTGTCGGGCGCTTATCCTTTATCGTTAATTGACGATAAGGATGAACCGTGCCGACGGCCCGCAAGACTCGACCGCAATGTGAATATCCGCCCCCCGGGCCCCGTGCGCCGGGGGCGGACGACTCTTGCCTGGCCGACCTCTCCTGGGCCGTCGCCCACCCCATCCGCGTTCGAATCCTTCGATTACTGATTGAAAAAGACGCCTGCGTCTGCGGCCAGCTCGTCGAGATGCTGCCGGTCGCCCAGTCCACCGTCTCCCAGCACCTGAAGATCATGAAGGACGCCGGCCTCATTCGCGGCGACGTGGACGGCCCCAAGGTGTGTTACTGCGTTGACCCGGTCGGGCTGACTCGGCTGAAGAAGCTGATCGCGGGACTATAGCGGCCGCCGGTCCGTCGAAAGCGAGCGCTCTCATGTCGTCGGTCATTGGCCAGGTCCGAGACAAGTACGCGGCCATCGGCGCCAGCTCGCTATCGGGCGAGCACTCCGGGGTCCGCGCCGTCGCCGAGGCGTTCGGCTACACGCCCGAGGAGCTGGCGTCGATTCCGGCCGAGGCCAACATGGGACTGTCATGCGGGAACCCGACCGCGTTCGCCAACCTGAGGCCCGGCGAGGTGGTGGTCGATCTCGGCTGCGGCGGCGGGCTGGACGTGTTGCTCGCGGCCCCGCGTGTCGGGCCGATCGGGAAGGCGATCGGCATCGACATGACCCCCGCCATGATCGAGCGGGCCCGGGGGAACGCGGCGAAGCAGGGGCTAGCCAACGTCGAGTTTCACCGGGCGACGATCGACAAGCTCCCGCTGCCGGACGCGTCGGTTGATTGCATCGTCAGCAACTGCGTGATCAACCTGGCCCCGGACAAGGGGGCGGTGTTCCGCGAGATGTTCCGCGTGCTCAAGCCCGGCGGCCGGGTCGCGGTCAGCGACATCGCCCTGAAGCAACCCTTGCCGAGGGAGCTGGCCGAGAGCGTCGCGGCCTACGTCGGATGTGTCGCCGGCGCGATCGCGATCGCGGAGTACGAACGGTTGCTGCGCGCCGCGGGCTTTGCCAGCGTCCAGGTTGTCGATACCCGGAAGGACTTGAACGCCTACGCGAAGGTAGAAGGCCAGGCCGGCTGCTGCGCGCCGACATCTGCCCCGGTTGCGGCCTGTTGCACTCCGCCCGACCAGGAAGTCACCGCGGAGGAGCGGGTCGCGGCGTCGCAAGGCTATTGCGGGGCCGAGCCGGACGTCCACGCGGGCCTCGCCGATCTGATTGCCCGGTACGACGTGAACGAGTACGCGGCGAGCGTCCAGGTCTATGCCATCAAGCCGAAGAACTAGGAGCCAGTTCGGCGGCGCGGGGAGTTCGGGCATGCTTGTCCGCTTCTGCCTGCGGCGCCGCGACGCGGACTCCCACTCGCCGCAAGGCGTCTTTCAGGCGGCCATCGAGCTCCGGGATGCCGGGCAGCTGGAGCCCTATGAGGAGGAGTGGCTGGAACGGGACCTGGGTTGGCTGCGAATGCACCTGCCGTCCCCGGACTGCCTCCGGGACGAGGGCAACCACCGGGCCATCTGCTGGTTCAAGCCGGGTGCCCGGCAGGCGATCGACAAGGTGCGCGGCATCGTCGCCCTGCGGGAGACCCGCGGAATCGTGGTCCAAATGGTCACGACAGCGGACCCGGGCACCGTCCTATACGAGGACAAGTGGCAAGTGGTGGCCAAGCCGCTGCGCCGGCAGGCCGCGCGCAGCCGCCGAACCCGGCGTCACACCTGACCGGCGCCCGGCCTGCGGTTAGCATGGCATCAGGTCATTCGACGGGCGGCGACACGTGAACTATTCGGTCCCGCAATCATGCGTCAGCGTCTGACCGCCGAGTTCCTGGGAACGTTTGCCCTGGTCTTCGCCGGGACCGGGGCGAACGTCATCAACGACCTGACCGGCGCCGTCACGCACGTCGGCGTGGCCCTGACCTTCGGCTTCGTCGTCCTCGCACTGATCTACGCCCTCGGCGACGTCTCGGGCGCCCACTTCAACCCCGCGGTCACCGTCGGGTTCGTCCTGGCACGCCGATTCCCCGCCCGCGAGGCAGTCCCCTATGTCGCTGCACAACTCCTCGGGACCTGTGCCGCGAGTCTGTGCCTGCGCGCGATCTTTCCGGACAATGACCGGCTCGGCGCAACCATCCCGCGCGGCCCGGCCGTCCAGTCGCTCGTGCTAGAGCTGCTGCTGACCGCGTTTCTGATGTTCGTCATCCTGAATTCGACGACCGGGTCGAAGGAGAAGGGGCTGGTGGTCGGGATTGTGGTCGGGGCGGTCATCGGCCTGGAGGCCCTGTTCGCCGGACCGGTGTGCGGGGCGTCGATGAACCCCGCCCGGTCGATCGGACCGGCCGTTGTAACGGGACATCTGGAATCATTGTGGGTTTACCTGACGGCGCCATTCCTGGGGGCGGCCCTCGCGGTCCCGGGCTGCCGCGGGGTTCAAAAGCCGGGATGTTGCGCGTCCGCGGAGGGTATTCAATGAGCGCCAAGCGCGTCCTGTTCGTGTGTGTCGAGAATTCGAACCGCAGCCAGATGGCACAGGCGTTCGCGCGCATGCACGGCGGCGAGGCGGTCGAGGCGTTCAGCGCCGGGTCGCGGCCGTCGGGGCGGGTCAACCCAAAGGCCGTCGAGGCGATGCGCGAGTTGGGTTACGACCTGACGACGCACCACTCGAAGTCGCTCGCCGAGGTACCGGCCGGGCCGTACGACGCGACGGTGACGATGGGGTGCGGGGACGCATGCCCCAACGTCGCCGCCCGCGTCCGCGAGGACTGGGCCATTCCGGACCCGCGGGAGTTGTCGCCGGAGCAGTTCCGGGAAGTTCGCGACCTGATCGGACGCAAGGTGAAGGAATTGCTGGACCGGTTGTAACAGTCAGCTGCCAGCTTGGCTTTCCTCCCCCCTCTCCGCTTCGGAGAGGGGGAACCAAAGACCGCGGCCCGCGCCGGTTGGCGCGGGCCGTTTCCTTGATCGACCGATCATCGGCAGCGCCGTCAGCGCGGCGCAGGGATGAACACCGGGGCCGCCGGGATCTCCTCGTCCGTCACTCCCGTCGGCGGCGGCAGCTTCGGGGCCGTCGCGGGCGGAGTCGTCGCCGGCACCGGCGGGAACGACCCGAGCGACGGAGGGGCCGCATGAGCCGCCGGCAGCACTGGCCCGTTCGGCGGCTTGGCGCCGACGGTCGGCGGGAGCGCGGCGGGCGTCTTCGGGGCCGCGGGTTCGCCGGAGCTCGGTCCCGGCGGCAGCGGCGTCGGCGCCGGCGGGATGGCCGGCAGCGGCACCGACGCCGGCGGCGGGGCCGTGAACGTCGGGCCGTCTCCCGACGGCTCGACCATCGGTGCCGGCGTGGACGCCTCCGGCGCGGGTGCCGCGGGCGCCGGTGCGGGTGCGGGTGCGGCCGGCACCGTCCCCACCGGGGCGGGCGCCGGCGACGGGGTCGGGGGCGCCGACCCCGTCACTTCTGTCGTGATCACATACTGCGGCCCGTTCGGTCCGTTCACCACGGTGACCACCGGCTGCCCGGTCGTCCCCGTGGTGGGCATCACCGGGACCGACGAGAGCATGACCGGTTGCGATTGAACCACCGCGTTTGCGGGCATGGCTTGCGGCACCGCCGCCACTGAGCTCGAAGTCACCATCGTCGGAGTGCCGGCCGGCAGCTGGCTCGCCGGGACGTATGCCACCGGGTACACCAACCCGCCCGATCCCATCACCGGCGGGCCGACGATTACGGGCTGACCGGTGTAGGACGGGACGGCCGACATCATCATCGGCTGGCCGGTGGCGGCCGTCGGCGTGCGCGCGGCGATTTGCTGGCCGGCGGCAATCTGGGCGAAGGCGGGTGAGGTGACGACCTGGCCCGGGCTGCCGAGCAGCATGTCGCCGCGGGCCACCCCCGGCGTGGCGAACTGGGTCCCCGCGTGCTGGCAGCCGCAGAGGAGCCCGGCGGCCGCCCCCGCGAGCAGGGACCGCCGCCGGACTGTCAACATCCCGATGCGCATGGCTCGATCCCCCGATGAGACATGGGCCGCCGGTCGTGGCGAGATCAACCCGGCGGCGGGGCGGGCACCGGCGGCGCCGGCGGGCCCTTGGCCGGGCCGACCCCAGGCACCGGCGGCGGGTTCCGGACTGGGCCCCCGTCACGCGGGTTCAGCAGCCCGGCCGCCTCCTCCTGGTAAGCCAGCTCACGCGTCAGCGGGAACTCCGGCTCCGCCGGAAAGTACTGCGGCACGTGCCCGGCATCCAGGTAGTGCGGGGACGGCAGGGTCATCCCACCGTACCAGGTCTGGCACCCGGTGAGCATCCCGACCGACAGGCCCAGGGCGGCCAGTCCGAGGAGGCGGGCGCGGCGGATCGTCTGCATGGTCGATGCCCCAAGCGGCCCGGTCGCGGGCCGGTCGTATGAATCCTGCCACCCGTATCGGCACCGGCCGCCGACTGGATTTAACGGTTTTCGTGGAAACAGCGGCGATGGCGGTCCGGACGGCAACCGACAGGCGCCGACCGCCTTGCCAGCGTCCCCGGGACTCGCCCGGGCACGCAGGTTCGCCAGTTTCCGGATTGCGCGAGTTTTCCGATCCTGCTGTAACCGGGGCACGGTCGCCAACTGTTACGAACGTACTGACCTTGTGGAATTCTCCAAATTAGCGATAAGCTCGGAATAGATCGCCCACATTCCCATTTCGCGAGGGGACTCCCTCCATGACCCGTTCCGCCCTACCCGCCACTCTCCTGATCGCCGCGAGCGCCCTTCTTGCGCTGGTCTCGAATCTTCGCGCCGACGAGGACCCCAAAAAGTCCCAGCGGCCGACCGATGCCGTCCTCGAGGTCCGCCTCGTGGACGACAGCACATTGAAGCTGACTCTCCTCGAGGACCGCCTCGAGTTTCTGACCCCGTACGGCAAGCTGTATATCCCGGTGACCGACATCCGACAGATCGACCTCGGGCTGCGAATCCCGGACGACGTGGCCCGGCAGATTCAGCTGGCCATCGCCGACCTGGGCAGCAGCCAGTTCCGCAAGCGGGAGGAGGCGATGTCCACGCTCCTGCGACACCGGGAGCGGTCGTACCCGTCCCTGAAGGTAGCCGCCAAGTCGCCGGACGCCGAGGTGGCCAAACGGGCCGAGGAGCTGATCGAGAAGCTCGAAAACACGGTCCCGGAAGGCCGACTGGAAACACCCGATTACGACGTGATCACGACCGAGTTGTCGAAGATCGCGGGCAAGATCATGACCCCGACCGTCCGCGCCCGGTCGTTCACGTTCGGAGACTTGCAGCTAAAGCTCGCCGACTGCCTGGCCATGTCCACGAGCGGGTTCAAGGACGACAAGGACCTGCCGGGGGCGTTGCCCGACCCCGGCACGTTGCACGCCTACCAGGGGGCGCAACACGTTGGCAAGTCCTACGTCTTCCGCGTCACCGGTGCTACTAACGGCTCGCTCTGGGGCACTGGGATGTACACCCTGGACTCGAATCTCGCCGCGGCCTCGGTCCACATGGGCGTGCTCAAGGTCGGCCAGACCGGGAATGTGAAAGTGACCATTCTCGGGCCGTCGGTCGGGTTCGTCGGCTCGACCCGGAACGGATTGACCAGCTCCAACTACGCCAACTACCCGGGGGCGTATCGCATTCACGCCAAGGAGCGGTGAGTCCTTATCAGGCGTCAACATGCAGGAAGGGTTCAGGAGTCAGGGGACAGGGGTCAGTCAAGTTGACCCTGTCCCCTTTCGCTTTCCCGGGACTCGACGGACCGAATGGTGTGAGAAAGCGAACTTTGGGGAAGCGATGTCGTGGGGAGGGAAGCGCAGAATGTTGGCAGTCTTGGCAGCCTTAACCCCCGCCGCGAGACGAAAGGAGACATCGGGAGGCGTCGAGGGACACCGAAAAACGTCCCCAAACTTCCCCCCGGACCGGAAAACCGGTCCGGGAGTAAGTGACAAAAGCTGGAAGTCTTGGCAGCCTTGCTCCCGTTCTCATGCAATGAACTGTCGAACCGCCTCTTAGAATGCGGGTATGGACCTGCTGAAGACAGTTCCCCGAATGTCTCCCGATGCCCTCCTTGATCAGTCCCCGGATGTCCTCCGGGCCTGGTTCGCGGACAGGGGGCAGCCGGCCCTGCGCATCAAGCAGGTCCGACGGTGGGTGCTCGCCGGGCGGGCCGAGTCGTTCGAACAGATGTCCGACCTGCCCCGGGATCTGCGGGCCGAGCTTTCCCGAAACTTGGCCGTCCTCGGGACTCGCGTCGAGCGGCACCTGGTGGCCTCCGACGACACCCACAAACTCCTCCTCCGGCTCCACGACGGCCGCCTGGTCGAATGCGTCCTGATCCAGGAGCCGCCTCGGCGGACGGCCTGCATCAGTACGCAGGTCGGCTGTGGCATGGGCTGCGTGTTCTGCGCCAGCGGGCTCAACGGCCTGGTCCGCAACCTCACGGCCGGGGAAATCCTGGAACAGCTCGTCCGGCTGCGAAACCTGACCCCCGCCCCGGACGGCCGGCTGTCGAACGTGGTCGTCATGGGCATGGGCGAGCCGCTGGCCAACCTGGATAGCCTGCTCGAAGCGTTGGATGTCGCCGGAAATAAGGACGGCCTGGGAATCGGCGCCCGGCACATCACCATCTCGACCGTCGGGCTACCAGCTAAGATCCGCAAGCTGGCCGACACGGGGAAGCAGTACCACCTGGCCGTGTCATTGCATGCCCCCAACGACCTCCTGCGCACCCGGATCGTTCCGACGAACGACAAGACCGGGATCGCCGAAATCCTGGCCGCGGCCGACTACTTTTTCGACAAGACCGGTCGGCAGGTCACGTACGAATACGTCCTGCTCGGCGGGCTCAACGACGGCGTCCGGGAGGCCCGGGAGTTGGCCAACCTGTTGCAAGGCCGCAAGGCCCACGTGAACTTAATCCCGTTCAATGACGTCGAAGGGTTGCCGTACACGCGGCCGACCCCCGAGGCCCAGACCGCGTTCATCGACAACTTGCGCCGGGCCGGGCTGAGCGTTAAGGTGCGCAAGCGCAAGGGGTCGGAGATCGACGCCGCCTGCGGGCAATTGCGGCGGAAGGTTGAAGAGGAAATGGCCACCTCCGTCGCTTAGTGGGGGCGCCGCGGGCGCCGCCGCTAAACGAAC
>DATFWZ010000736.1:0-10746 GCA_035258765.1 Gemmataceae bacterium | reverse complement strand
GCGTAGTTCACGCATTCGGCCTGCGCGTGTTGCGGCGGCTGATGATCGCCACCGCCGGGTCCGGTCGCCCGCGAATCGTCCTCAGCATGACCGGCCGCGAGCGGCTCACGTGGCTCGACCGTCGGCTGCTGCGACCCGTCGCGCGCGTTCTGGTTCCGCACGCACATGCAGTGGATGCACTGACGCGACAGGGTGTCCCGGCCGCGCAGATCATCCAAGTTCCGCCGGCCGTCGCGGAGGCACCGCCGCCACCGGACCGGGACACGTTCCTCCGGGCCCACGACCTGCCGCCGGACGCGACCCTGATCGTCACTGCCGGGCGGATGGACACTCGCTTGCGACTGTTCGACGCTTTGTGGGCCTTCGAGATCTTGCGGTATGGTGACTCGACTTGTCACCTGTTGCTTGTCGGCGACGGCCCGGGGCGCGCCGGAATGGAACTGGCCGCGGCCGAGCTGGCCCCGGAGGGGACGCGGGCGCGATTCCTCGGGGCCCGTCCGGACGTCCCCGCCCTGCTCGGATTGGCGGACGTCGTCCATGTCCCGAATCGAGAGGGCGGGGTCAACGTCGCCCTGGAGGCTATGGCCGCGAGTCGGACGGTCGTCGTTGCCGAGACCCCGGAATTGTCCGCCATCGTCCGCCACGGCGATACCGGCTTTCTGATCCGGCCGGGCGACCGCACCGCGACCGTGAAACTCCTGTGGCAATTCCTTCGGGATCCCGCGGAGCGGGCTCCGATCGGCGCCGCGGCCGCCCGGGCGGCGCGCGAGCGGCATCAAATAAGCACGCTCGTACCGATGATGGAAGCTGTGTATGGGGAGTGATTTACTGCTTCCGTCCGCCGTCGGTTATGGACACAATGTTCGGATGCACTTTCACGCCGCACGTGGGCACCGCCCGTGCATGACGTCCTGACGATCATTCTGGCCGGCGGCCGGGGCACCCGCCTCGACCCCCTCACCCGCCACCGGGCCAAGCCAGCGGTCCCGTTCGGCGGGCTGTATCGCATCGTCGACTTCACCCTGTCCAATTGCATCAACAGCGGGCTCCGCCGGATCGTCGTCCTGACCCAGTACAAAGCCCGCAGTCTGGACCGTCACATTCGCCTGGGCTGGAACTTTCTCAGCACCGAGCTCGGCGAGTCGGTCGAAGTGCTGCCGCCGCAGCAACGGGCCAACGAGGAATGGTACCGCGGCACGGCCGACGCCCTTTACCACAACATCTACAGCCTGGAGACGGAAAAGAAGGACCTGACCCTCATCCTCGCCGGCGACCACATTTACAAGATGGACTACGGCGAAATGGTCCGGGCCCATCAGGAGAACCGGGCCGACCTCACCGTCGGCTGCATCCCCGTTCCCCGGAGCGAGACGAAGCACTTCGGGATCGTCATGGCCGCGCCCGACGGTCGCATGACCGGGTTCCAGGAGAAGCCGGCGACGGCCGTTTCGATCCCGGGCGACCCGGATCACTGCCTCGGGTCAATGGGCATCTACGTGTTCAACACCGAGTGGCTGTTCGACCTGCTGATCGACGACCAGAACCGGGAGGGCAGCTCACACGACTTTGGCCGCGACGTGATCCCGGCCGTGATCGGCTCGCACCGCGTGTTCGCATTCCCGTTCCGCGACAAGAACGCCGCCGCCGACCCGACACCGTACTGGCGGGACGTCGGCACCATCGACGCCTATTACCAGGCGAACATGGACCTGGTGGAGGTGGTGCCGGTGCTGAACCTGTACGACCGGGCGTGGCCCATCCGCACGCTGCAACCGCAGCTCCCGCCGCCGAAGTTCGTCCACTTCGCCCCCGGCGGGATCGGCCAGGCCCGTCGAGGCGAGGCGGTCGACAGCATGGTGTGCGCCGGGAGCATCGTGTCCGGTGGACACGTCCGGCACAGCATCGTGTCGCCGAACGTGCGCGTGAACAGCTTCGCGGTGGTGGAGGACTCGATCCTGTTCGAAGGGGTGCGGGTCGGCCGCCGCGCCCGCGTCCGCCGGGCCATCATCGACAAGGAGGTCGAAGTGCCAGAGAACGCGTCGATCGGCTACGACCTGGATCATGACCGCAGGCGGGGGTTCACGGTCACGGACAGCGGAATTGTGGTGGTCGCGAAGGGTGAGCCGGCTTCGACGTTCATGCGCTAATCGGCGATCTGATCGCGCGCCTCAGACCTTCGTCACGCCGCCAGCGGCAGGCACTCCAGCAGTCCCGTGACGTGTTTGCATACGTGACCCGGGTCCATGTCGCCGCGATAGGTGGCGTCGGCACAGGTGCAGTGCCACTTCATCCGCCCCGGTTCGACGCGCTCGAGCGCGATCTGGTATGCCCCGCGTCCGCCAGTGACTTCCCAGGTCATCACGCATCCGGGCTCCCGACCCTCCGAATTGCGGTAGGTGACGCGATAGCAATACAGGCCCGGCGAGCGCTTGCGGTCCGGGCCGGGCAGGATTTTCATCAACATGCCGTCGAGCGGCGCATGTGCGATCATGTGAATTTCCTTTGTTCGGCGCTGGTTGTTGGGTGAGTGGAGTGTAGCAAACGGGCGACAGAACCAGGAGGTCGGTAGGGAGTCAAAGCGCGTCGCAATCCCTCACCTAGCCAAAGGTTAAGGAGGGTGACACCCCTAACGATTTGAATGCAAGCAGACGCTACGCGATTCGAGAAACGGGGATCGCGGCCGCGAATCCGGGACGCGCACTGGCGGCATCGCGGGCCGCGGTTACGATACTCATCGGGGCCACAGGGCCACGAAGGCTCCATTCGGCCCGACTCGTTTCCGACCCTCGGATTCTGATGGACGCGCTGACGCCGCTTCGGTTCACCCCCCTCTTCAAGTCGGCCATGTGGGGCGGCTCGGCGTTGCGGGCCATGTTCGGCGCCCCCGCGTCGCCCGAGCCGACAGGCGAGGCGTGGGTCCTCTCTGACCACGGGGACAGTCCGAGCGTCGTCGCTGAGGGACCGTTAGCGGGCACCTCGTTGCGGGACCTTATCAACCAAGTCCCGGAGCGGCTGCTGGGACAGAAGCCCGAACCGGGCGCGCGATTCCCCCTGCTGCTCAAGTTCATCCACGCCCGGGAGGCATTGTCCGTCCAGGTACATCCGACGGACGACAAAGCGAAAGAGTTCGAGGGGCCGGGGGCGATCGGAAAGACGGAGGCGTGGGTCGTAATCTCGGCCGACCCGGCGGCGCGGGTGTACGCGGGGCTGCAGCCGGGCGTGACCCCGGACCGGCTTCGGGCGGCGATCCGCCGCGGCGAGGTGGAGCGGCTCCTGTACGCGCATGCGCCCACCGCCGGCGATTGCTTCTTTCTGAAAGCCGGGACCGTGCACGCCATCGGCGGGGGGCTGGTACTGTTCGAAATCCAGCAGACGAGTAACCTCACTTATCGGCTCTACGATTGGGGCCGGACCGACCCGCGGACGGGCGCGCCGCGAGAGCTCCACGTCGAAAAGGGACTGGCGAGCGTCGACTATCGCGTCGGCCCGTGCCGGCCGGTGCACCCGACGGACGAGATCCGGGGCCGGGTACGACTCTACCCACTCGTCGAGTGCGAATACTTCACGCTCGGCAGGTGGGACGCCAACGTGCCGTTCGGTGCTGGCGCCCGCGGCGAATGCCGGGTGCTGGTCGGGACCGGAGGAGCCGCGACCCTGCGTCACGCGGACGCCATTTATCCGATCGGTGTCGGGTCCGTCTGGCTATTGCCGGCCGAAGTCGGGGAGTGCGAGGTGGTGCCGCACGGGTCGGTGACAATCCTCGAGTGCGGCCTGCCCGAGTGACCTCCGGCTCTGCGCCCAAGCAAATCCTAAGGGGTAGCCCCCATGTGGATCGACCTGAATAGCGATCTCGGCGAAGGGGCCGGCTCCGACTCCCAAATCCTCCCTCTGATTACCTCCGCCAATGTCTCCTGCGGGGCCCACGCGGGGACGCCGGCGGAGATCCTTGCCACCCTGGAACTGGCCGCCCGGCTCGGGGTGGCCGTCGGGGCGCACCCCGGGCACGCAGACCGCGAGCACTTCGGTCGCCGCGAGCTGGAATTGCCGGCCCGCGACGTCCTCGAACACACCCACGCGCAAATCACCCTTCTGCGCGGCCTGGCCGAGCGGTTCGGCGTAACGTTGCGGTACGTGAAGCCGCACGGCGGGCTGTACCACCAGGCGTGCCGCGAGGACGCGTACGCCGACGCCGTCATTAGCGCCTGCGCGCTGGCCGGGCTGCCCGTGGTTGGCCTGCCGGGGTCGCGATTGGAAATCCGCGCGGCCGGCCGGGTGCCGTTCTTCGCCGAGGGGTTCGCCGACCGCAAGTACCGGCCCGACGGGTCGCTTGTCCCGCGGGGACAAACGGGAGCATTCGTGGAGAGCCCCCGGGAAGCGGTCGAACAGGTGAAGCGGCTGATCTCGGGTCAGGGGGTTCAGACCGTCTGCGTCCACGGCGATAACCCGGAGGCACTGGCGTTTGTCCGGGCGGTTCGCGAGGAGTTGATCGGGGCCGGGTTCGAGCTGCGGCCGTTCGCATGAGCCTGCGCGTCCTGAGCCCGGGCGCGTACTCCCTGGTCGTGGACGGCGGCCGGCCCCGCACTCGCGGGCTGGGCGTCCCGGTCGGCGGCCCGGCCGACGTCGCGAGTCTCGCACTCGGCAACGCCCTCGTCGGCAATCCCCCTTTCGCAACCGCTCTAGAAATTACATTGGCCGGGCCCACTTTGATGACCGACGCCGACGTCGGCGTATGTCTCTTCGGCGCCCCGTTTCAAATCCACCGCGACGGCGACCCGATCCCGCCCGGGCACACATTTACGCTCCGCGCGGGTCAGACGCTGCGGATCGGCGGGACGCCGGCCGGTTGTCGAGCGTACCTGTGCGTCCCCGGTGGGTTCCGCGTGGCGAAGGTGTTGAATAGTTCCACGCGATTTGACCCGGTGCGTGCCGGGGAAGTCCTGGATTGTTCGCCCTCGCAGTTACCCGGGCGAAGTCTGGGGTGGGGACAATCGGGGACACCGTGCGATCTCCCCGAACCGGAGGGAGATCGGTCGGAGAAGACGGAAGAAAATGAAAGCGGCCCCGTCCTCCTCCACTGTCTCCCCGGCCCTCAAGCGGACTGGTTCGACAGCTCGTTTCTTGCCCACAGCTACCGCGTCACGCCCGCGAGCAATCGGATGGGCGTCCGGCTCGACGGGCCGCCGCTCGCGCTACCGAACCGGGAGCTGGTCTCCGAAGCGGTGGCGCCCGGGGCCGTCCAGATCACCAACGACGGCAAACCGATCATTCTCGGCGTGGACGGACAGACCATCGGCGGGTACCCGAAGGTGGCCCATGTGATCTCCGCCGACCTCGATGCCCTCGGGCAGTTGCGCCCGGGTGACGAGGTGCGATTCACGATAGTGAAAGAAGACGAGGCGGAAGCGGCGACCGCGTTTCGGCGGGATCGCCTTCGGAAATGGCTGCGTCGGATCGATCTCTTCGCGGCTTGACAGACATTCGAGGGCGCATTTCAAGTGTGCCAAGGGTGCCAGCCTTTTTTCACATACCCCCGCCCTTTTTCGCCAAGGTTCTCTGTTCGGTCGGCCCGCAACCGTTTGAGTCGTTGCGACGCTTGTGTGTCGCGTCCTGCTATTGCCACCACGGCAACGAATTCCTTTGAACCAGTTGATCGTGAATTCCCGTTCTACGACCAATCACCTACTACTTGAGGCCCGCGTTCTCGGCCGTCGCCTGGTCCATCGGCGGCCGTTTCAGGTGGTGGCCCGTGGCCTGTTGGTAAGCGTGGGCGACGGCGAGCAACTCCGTCTCCCCGTACAGCCGCCCGGTGAACGTGATCGCCGTCGGCGTCTCGGTGTCCTTTTGTTTGGTGAACCCGTTCGGCAGGACCGCCGTCGGGTGACCCGTCAGGTTGGTAATCAACAGGTCATTGCCGCCGACGTAGAGATCGACCGGCTCGAACAGTGTTTCCATCTCCCGCATCAATAGCGTCCGCACCCGGTTGGCACGGATGTACTCGACGGCCGGGATGAACTGCCCCAGCCGGAACGTCACCGCCCAGCTGCCGATCCCCTCGGAGACCCCCTGCCGGGTCAGGTCGTCGAATGCGGCCGCGGTCTCGGCGTTGAGAATCGTCGATGTCTCGGCCGGGTACTTGTCCGGCATCTTGATCGGCACCAGCTTGACCCCGAGGTCCTTGAGCACCTGTAGCTCGGTCCGCTCCTTGGGGTCCTTCATCCCCTCGACATAGCCGACGCGCAGCGACCGCAGGTCGCGCGGGCACGGCCACCGGAATGGCCGATCGACCGCGGCGGCGTCGAGCCCGTCAGCCCCGTGGATCGCCCCGAAGACCAGGGCGCAGTCCTCGATCGACCGGGCGATCGGGCCGAGCTTGTCCATGGTCCACGCCAGGGTCATGCACCCGTAGCGGCTGACGCGCCCGAACGTCGGCCGCAGGCCGCTGGCCCCGCAGCGCGTACACGGCGACACAATGCTGCCGAGCGTCTCACTGCCGATGCCGAACCCGATCAGCCCCGCGACCGCGGCCGACGCCGACCCGGCCGACGACCCGCTCGACCCCTGCTTCACGTTCCACGGGTTGCGGGTCATGCCGCCGAACCACTGGTCCCCCTGGGCGAGGGCCCCGAGGGTCATCTTGGCCACGAGGACGGCTCCGGCTTCCTCCAGCTTGCGGGCAACCGTCGCCTTGCTCTCGAGCGTCTGTTCCTTGTACGGCCTGGCGCCCCAGGTGGTCTTGTAACCGGGGTAGGCGATGAGGTCCTTGGCCCCCCAGGGGATACCGTGCAGGGGTCCGCGATACCGCCCGGCCGCGATCTCGCTGTCCGCCTTCTCCGCCTGCTTGAGAGCGAGGTCGTCCGTCAGCGTGACGACGCACTTGAGTGCCGGGTCGTACTTCTTCAACCGTTCCAGGTACAGCTTCGTCAACTCCGTCGAGGAAACGGCCCGCGTGCGAACGAGCTGCGACAGGACTGTAACCGGCAGGAACGCGAGGTCGTCGCCCGATTCGGGCTTCTTGGGGACGGCATTCGAGATCGGCTCGACCGGACCGCGCGGGCCGGGCTCGGCCGGGGCAGTCGTCGGAATGAACGCGAACGCCGGCGGGACGTCGTTCGGCGTCGGCACCTTACGCAGCCGTTCGAAGGCGCGCTGGCTGTTGTTGATCCGCGACACGAGCGTCTTCCGCTCCGCGTCCGTGAGCTTGATCCCGGACACCCACTCCGCCTGCTTGATCATCTCCTCGGTGATCGCCCCCTCCTTCGGGGCCTGGGCGACCACCGACCGCTGGAAGACGGCACCGCCGACGCCGATGGCGGCGAGCGTAGCCAGGAGCTGCCGGCGGTCGGGCGACAAGAGGGCGGACGGGTCGCGGGTCATGAGCGGACTCCGTGCGAATCGCGGGGATGGGACACCGGGACGTTATAATCACGCCGAGCGCGACTGACGAAAACTCGGCCCCCCCGACTCCCACCCGGCCGCGCCGACTCCTACACCAGTGGGTGGCGCCCCCGTGACCCGGACCGTCATGTCGATCACCCCCTGTCCATTTGACCCGACCACCCTCCTCCGACCGCGACGCCAGATCGTGGGCATGTCGGCGATCCTGCTCCCGTACGATGCCCGCAACCGGATCGACTGGCCCGGGTTCCGGGCGCACCTGTCGCGGACGCTCGCCGCGGGACTGATCCCGGCCGTCAACATGGACACCGGGTACGTCAACCTGCTGACGCCGGACGAGCGGCGGCAGGTGCTGGCCGAGACGCAGACGCTGGTCGCCGGGAGGCAGTTCGTCGCGGGGGCGTTCGTGAGCGACCACGCGGGCGACACGTTCAACCTCGATGCCTACCGGCTCGCCATCGACGACATCCGGGCCGCGGGCGGCACGCCGGTGATCTTCCAGTCGCACGGGCTTACGGCCCTGACGGGGGAGAAGCTGCTCGACGCCTACCGCGCGATCGCCCGGAATGCCCCGCGATTCATCGGCTTCGAGCTGGGCACGATGTTCGCGCCGTTCGGCAAAATCTACGACCTGGACACGTACGCGGGGCTGATGTCGATCCCCGAGTGCATTGGGGTGAAGAACTCGTCGCTTCACCGCGAGCCCGAATGGCAGCGGCTGCGCCTGCGCGACGAGCAACGGCCGGACTTCCTCGTGTTGACGGGCAATGACCTGGCGATCGACATGGTCATGTACGGGAGCGATTACCTGCTCGGCCTGAGCACCTTCGCCCCGGATTTGTTCGCGAAGCGCGACGCCCTGTGGGTGGCCGGCGATTCCGGTTTCTACGAGCTAAATGATGTGCTGCAATACCTGGGATTCTTCGCATTCCGGCCGCCGGTGACGTCGTACAAGCACAGCGCGGCCCAGTTCCTGAAGCTTCGCGGCTGGCTCACGTCAGACGCCCCGCACCCGGCGGGGCTGCGGCGGCCGGAGAGCGATCTGGATGTGCTGCGCGACGTATTGAAGAGGTTGAGCGTCCCGTAGGACAGGTTTACCAACCTGTCCGACGGGACGGGTGGTTTTGTGCGAAACGACAATGAAGTCGCTGCATGCGTCCCGTAGGACAGGTTGGGAAACCTGTCCTACGGGACGCCGCATCTTGAAATGATGAGTCATGCCCCCACTGGGCGACAACCACTTCGACCGCCTCTCCCGCCTGCTCGACCTGGAAGCCGAGACGGAGCGCGAGCAGGCGGCGCGCCAGACTGACGACGGCGAGGGCCGGGCTCTCTCCGGCCTCGTCGTCCGCGAGGAGGACGCCGGGCTTGGCGGGCGGCTGCTAGTCACGTTCGGCAAGCGGAATGTGACGGACCCGCTTCTGCCCACGCGCCTGCAACCCGGGTCGCCGGTGCTACTCAAGTGCCCGAATGATGGGCAGCCGGTGGCTATGCGAGGTGTCGTCTTCGCCCGCGAAGCGAACTCGCTCCGGGTAGCGGTTGAGGATTCGGACGAGTCACTTCCCGAGGGCGAGACGTGGCGGGTGGAGTTGTCCGGGGACGAGGTCTCCCGGCGGCGTCAAAAAGCAGCGATGGAGGCAGCCAGGACGGCCAAGCGCGACCGACTGGCGGAGCTGCGGGAGGTGTTGTTGGGTCGGCGCGAGCCGGAGGCGCCCGTTGGAGTCCCGGCTTTAGCCGGCGACGAGCCCTCACACCGGCTAAAGCCGGGACTCCAACCGAAGGCTCTGAACGCAAACCTGAACGACTCGCAGCACGAGGCCGTCGCACTCGCCCTGGCCGCGAAAGATCTCGCCATCATCCACGGCCCGCCCGGGACCGGCAAAACAACCGCGGTCGTCGAGCTGATCCGTCAGGCGGTCCGTCGCGGGGAGCGCGTCCTCGCCTGCGCCCCGAGCAACCTGGCCGTGGACAACTTGCTGGAAAAGCTCCTGGCCGCGGGCGAAAGTCCGGTCCGCCTGGGACACCCGGCCCGCGTCTCCGAGGCGCTGCGCGAGCACGCCCTCGACGTCCTGACCGAGACGCACCCGGACGCCCGGCAGGCCCGCAAGTTCTACAAGGAAGCACACTCCCTCTTCCGCAAGGCCGGCCGCTGGACGCGGGCCAAACCCGAGCCCGGGGAGCGCGGCAACCTGCGCCGCGAAGCTCGCTCGCTCATCGAGGACGCCCGCAAGCTCGAGGACCGGGCGGTCGAGCGCATCATCGACGGCGCACCGATCCTCTGTGCCACGCTCACCGGGCTCAATCCGGACGTCCTGGGCAATCGTACGTTCGACCTGGTCATCATTGACGAAGCGTGTCAGACGCCGGAACCCGCGTGCTGGATCGCGATCGACCGGGCGAAGCGACTGGTCCTCGCGGGCGACCACTGCCAGCTCCCGCCGACGGTCCTCTCGCTGGAAGCGAGCCGGCAGGGTCTGAGCGTGAGCCTGATGGAGCGGCTCGTCGCCCGGTACGGCCCGACGGTCACGCGGCGATTGCGGGTGCAATACCGGATGCACGAGTCGATCGCCGGGTTCTCCGCGGCCGAGTTCTACGAGTCGGACCTGATCGCGGACGAGTCGGTTCGAGGTCACCGGCTCTGTGATCTGTCCGGAGTCGTGTCGAATGTGCTCACGGAGGCCCCCATTCAGTTCATCGACACGGCCGGGGCCGGGTACGACGAGGAGGAAGTCAACGACAGCCGCCGCAACCCGCGGGAGGCCGAGCTCGTGGCCCGAAAAGTGCGCGCCTTGCTCGACGCCGGCATCCCGGCGGAGGGAATCGCGGTGATCGCCCCGTACTCGGGGCAGGTGAAATTGCTCCGCGACCTGCTCACGGTCCCCGGGCTGGAGATTGACAGCGTGGACGGCTTCCAGGGCCGCGAGAAGGAGGCAATCGTTGTCTCATTGGTGCGGTCAAACGCCGAGGGCGATGTCGGTTTCCTGGCGGACGTCCGGCGGACGAACGTGGCCCTGACGCGAGCTCGGCGGAAGCTGATCGTGGTCGGCGACAGCGCGACGCTGGCGAACCACGCGTTTTATCAACGCTTGCTCACGTACTTCGAGACGATCGGGGCGTATGGGAGTGTTTGGGAGGAGGAGTAGGAGCGACGAGTCGCCGAGGTGCTCAACGAAGACTCGTCAGGCATTCTCGTCGCCATCGTCGTCCTCTTCGTGCTCGTCCGCGGGCGGTGGGTTCGTTCCAGCCCCCGGCGGCGGGGCGAGCTTCCCCTGCGTACAGAGTCCCAGTTTTGCACAATCGCAGCCGACGAGCGAAGTGAGGGCGACCAGCATCGAACCCACGGTCGCCGCG
>DATFWZ010000735.1:0-2622 GCA_035258765.1 Gemmataceae bacterium | reverse complement strand
CTCATCCGCGAGTGGAAGGCGGACATCGTCATGTCGCACCGGCCGAACGACTACCACCCGGACCACCGGTACACGGGCGTGCTGGTCCAGGACGCGGCGTTCATGGTCGCGGTCCCGAAGTTCCTGCCGGAAACCCCGGCCCTTAAGCACAACCCGGTGTTCCTCTTTTACTCGGATCGGTTCCAAAAGCCGAATCCGTTCAAGGCCGACGTGGTCGTCGCGATCGACTCGGTCGCCGCGAAAAAGCTGGCCGCCCTGGAGCGGATGGAGTCGCAGTTCTACGAGGGCGGGGCGAACGGCGGGCCGGAAAACGTCCCCGAGGATCCGGCGGCCCAGGCGAAGCGAAAAGCCGACGTGCGGGCCATGCTCCAGGGCCGCGACCGGCAGGCGGTCAAGCTCTACAAGGACAAGCTGACCGAGCTCTATGGGGCGGAGAAGGCCGGAAAGACGGAATTTGTGGAGGGGTTCGAGGTGTGCGAGTACGGTCGCCAGCCGGACCCGGCCGAGCTGCGGCGGTTGTTCCCGTTTTTCGACAAGTGACTACGGCCCGACATATCCACGGGCCCGCAGTTCTTCGGCCACGCGCGTCCCCCGCGCGATCGGCGACCGGGGCGTGACCTCCACGCACATGACCGCCTCGGCCGCCTCCCCGTAGGGCCCGCGCGCCAGCACCTGGCCGCCCGGTCCGACGGCCAGCGAGCAGCCGATACACTTCCGGCCCCGCCACGGTCCGCCAGTGATCGAGCCGACGTTGCTCACGCCGATGACCGTCACGTCGTACAGTCGCGTCAACTCCGTGTACGCATCGAGCCAGAGCTTGCCATACGGGTTGCGGTCGTTGTCGTGGTCCACGTCAACGGCCCACGCCGAGGGCGACACGATCACCTGCGCGCCCATCCGGCACAGCACGTGCGAGATGGCCAGCGAGTCCGAGAAGTTGTCGGCGCAGATCGACAGGCCCAGCACCCCGAGCTCGGTTTGGATCACCCCGAGTCGGTCGCCGACCGTGTACAGGTCCAGAGCGATGTCCAGTTCGTTGATCTTGCGATGGTGCAACAGAAGATCGCCACATGGACCGATCAGGACCGCGGAATTGAAGAGTCGGCCCGCGTGGTGTTCCACGATTCCGGCCGCGACATGGACGTTCGCCTCCTTGGCTGCCTGAGCGAGGAGGTCGAAATACATGCCGGGGATCGGTTGCGCCAATTCGCGGGCCGACGGGTCGGTCCATCCGAAGTCCAGACATTCCGGCAGGACGACGAGCCGGCAGCCGAGGTCAGCCGCAGTCTGGATGGCAGTCGCGGCCCGGCGGAGGTTTGCAAGCACCCGCCCGCCTTCCACAAGAATTTGCGCCATGCCGACGCGGAACGGCTTCAGGACCATCGGGAACTCCGCGCCTGCGAAATGACTTACCCGATCACTTCCTTCACCACCCGCCCCGCGACGTCAGTCAGCCGGAAATCGCGGCCCGCGTGGCGGAATGTCAACTTCTCGTGGTTCAGGCCCAACAGGTGCAGGATCGTCGCATGCAGGTCGTGCATGTGAACCTTGTTCTCGGTCGCGTAGTAGCCGAAGTCGTCCGTCGCCCCGACCACGGTGCCGGCCTTCACCCCGCCGCCGGCCAACCACATGCTGAATGCGTGCGGGTTGTGGTCGCGGCCGTCGCGGTTGCCCTGCGCCGTCGGCGTTCGCCCGAACTCCCCGCCCCACCAGACCAGCGTGTCCTTCAAGAGCCCGCGGCGCTTGAGGTCGGTGAGCAAGGCGGCGATCGGCTTGTCCACTTCCAGGGCGTTACGGGTATGGCCCTTCTTGAGGGTGTCGTGCTGGTCCCACTTGTAGCTATGCGTGCACTGAATGAAGCGCACGCCCTTCTCCGCGAACCGGCGGGCCAGCAGGCACTGCCGGCCGAAGTTGTCGGTCCGCTCCTCGTCGATGCCGTAAAGCGCCAGGGTCTCCTTGGTCTCACCGGACAGGTCCATCAGGGCCGGGGCCTCGGTCTGCATCCGGTAGGCGAGCTCGAACGAGTTGATCCGTCCCTCAAGGGCCTGGTCGGGGCCGCTGGCTTTCAGGTGCTCTTGATTGACCTGCTTCAATAGGTCGAGCTGCATGCGCTGCAGACCAGCCGGGGTGTCCGCATTCGTGACGTTGTTGAGCTGCGCCTCCTTGCACTTGATCCCCGCGTGGCCGATCGACGTCCCCTGGAACGCGGCCGGGAGGAACGCGCTCGACCAGTTCTGGACGCCGCCGTGTCCGAGCGTCGGGCAAACCGTGACGAACCCGGGCAGGTTCTGGTTCTCGGTCCCAAGGCCGTAGGTGACCCATGAGCCGATCGACGGGCGGACGAATGTGTCACTGCCGGTGTGGAGTTGTAACAGCGCCCCGCCGTGTGCCGAATTGTCGGCGTGGACCGAGCGGATGACGCACAGGTCGTCCGCCCGGTCGCGGACGTGCGGGAACAGTTCACTGACGAGGAGGCCCGACTTGCCCCCCGGCTTGAAATCGAACGGCGAGGCGAGAAGGTTGCCCGTCTGGGCGAATTGCACGCGCGGTTTCTGGCCGGGGTACGGCTTACCGTCGTGTTTCTTGAGCTCCGGCTTGTGGTCAAACGTATCGACCTGGCTC
>DATFWZ010000734.1:0-6818 GCA_035258765.1 Gemmataceae bacterium | reverse complement strand
AACAGGATCACCAGCGGGCGGATGGCCCGGGCCCAGTCCGGGGCCATGCCGTATCGCGGCAAATATTGCGGCACCAGGTTCAACAGCCCGGCCATCGCGCTCGCGCCCGCGAACCACAGGATCACGACCGTGATCGCGTCGTACGCCGTCCCGAACACCGGGCCGAAGAACGGGGCAATCTTCCCGCCCTCGCCGTGGGCGATGTACGCCAGGGCCCGGTCGGCGGCCGGCGGCTTCTTCCCCAGGTCGATCGGGTTCCCGGCCGCGTCGTACGCGACCAGCTGGTTCGGCTCGATTAGCGTGCTCACCACCAATGACGACCCGAGCAGGAAGACCGACATGACCACTGCGGCGGTGATGAGCAAGCGTCGCGTGTTGCGGATGCGGCCGGCCGGGAGCTTCGGGTCGTCGCCGGAGGCGCCCCGAACCAGCGGCATGACGGCCACACCCGTCTCGAAGCCGCTCAGGCCCAGCGCCAGTCGCGGGAAGATGATCAGGCTGAACAGGGCGATCGCCCCCAGCCCAGTCCCGGACGTTGGCACACGTTCCACATACCAGTGCCCGGACGCGATTCGCTCGGTCCAGTGTTGGAAGTGGTCCGGGTGAGTAGCCAGGTACGCTAAGCCGGTCGCGACGACGATGGCGTTGAGCACCAGGTACGATCCGACCAGGAAGACCGCGAGGCCGATCACCTCCCGGAACCCGCGGAGGAACACGGCGCCGAGCAGCACCAGCAGGCCCATGGTGACAAACAGCCGCTGCCGCTCCTCGGCCGACGGGTCCTGGTGTTCGAGCGGCCAGAGCGGGTTGTTGATCATGTGCTCGGCCGCGTCGGCGGCCGAGAGGGTCTTGGTGATGACGAAGTCGGTGGCCGCGAACCCGAGGAGCGTGAGGACCAGGACTTTACCTACCCACCCGCTGACCAGGTTGGCCAGCATGCCGATCGACCCCTGCCCGTGGAAGGACTTGCCGGCGACGTAGCTGTACACCGGCAGGGCACCGAACAGGGTGACCAGGACAAGGACGATCGTGGCGAACGGGGCCAGCAGGCCCGCGTTGTCGAAGGCAATGGACGGCTGGTAGGCGAGGGTGGAAAAGTAATCGACGCCGGTCAGGCACATGACCCACAGCCAGAAGCTCTGATGGTGCGGTGGGTGCGCGACCGGCGGGGACGGGGTACTCATACCGGGGTAGTAGGAACAAGCCGGGGCTCGGACGGAAGTGTCCGGCGGGTGGGTACGGGACGCCCGTACAGTTTATTCCCCGCTTGCGTGAGCGTTGAGCATAGCAGGGCGGCGACCGAGGTCCAGAGACCAAGGAAAAAGCAAAATGGGAAAGTTGCGCTTATCTGTACCGGGCCGGCATGACGCTGCGCCCGGTCGGCCGGTCACGACCCAGGTCCACGGTCTTGCTACCGAGCCGCGGCATCTGGAAGTCCTGCATCGACAACTGGCTGTTCACCTTCACGTGGTCCAGGTAGATGGTCAGCTCCGTGTCCTGGGCCGGCCACTCCAGCTTGATCACCTCGGGGCAGGTGGCGAATTCCCCACTGCGGCCGGCCGGCACGCGGGTGACGCGCTTCACCGTCGCGGCACAAATCAGCTTGTTCGACGTCGCGTCGTACATCCCTCGGGCCTTCACTTGCGGTTGGCCTTCGCGGGCCATGCCCTTGTAGAAGACGGTCACCTTGCGCACCTTCTGGCCGCGGACGGTCGCGTCCTCGATCAGGCGGTAGGTGGTCTTGTCGTCCTCCACCCGCATCGACTCCGACGGCGCCGGGGCCGACATGCCGAGGGCCTCCAGCACCCACTCCGGGTGGAAGGGGAACGGCAGTTCAGCCCCCTTCTCAAAGTCCGTGTACGAGCAGTAGTACAACGCGTCCGACGGATCCTGCTTGACGTAGAACCAGAACTTCTCCTCGTTCGACCCGACCAGCACCTGCTGCATGCCAAGCTTCTTGCCGGTGAGTTTGAAGTATCGCGGCTTCTGGCACAGGAGCGTGCCGTCGAGACTGATCGAGTTCCCCTGGGCGCGGACGTCGATGGTCAGGTCGCGGCACTCGATCGACTGCAGGAGCGCGGCCTGGTTGCTGAGGTAGCGGGTCAACTGGTCCGCGGACGGCTTCGTGGGGTCGCCGGTCGGGGTCGGCGCGGGCATGTCGTCGGGCGGCTGGCGGCGCGGGCCGAAGAGGTTACAGCCCGTGAGAAGGCAAAGGCCGGAACCCAGAAGGCAAAAGGCAAACCGGCGGCGATCGGTTCGGGTCGTCATTTTGCGTTCTTCCTTTTGCCTTTCCGAATCACTCCCAACCCAACACCCGGAACACCTCGTCGCGGACCGCGTCCATCTCGGCCGCGCCGAGCTGCGGGTCTACCAGCTCGAACCGGCGGCCGGACCTGGCGTCGCGGACCACCAGGGTTTCCTGATCTTCCCGCTTGCGGGCGTCCTCGAACTTGAACCGCTTGCGTCGCATCAGCAGCAGGGCCACCACGTACCGGAACCGCTGCCGGGCCGGATCCGGGGTCTCCGACAGGTGCTCGAAGCAATCGACCAGAAGCTCCTCATTGATCGTCGGCTTGGCTGGGCGGCCGGCTTCGGGAATCCGCCCGGCCCACCAGGCGACCGCATCGGGCGGCGGGCCCGGCCAGGCGTCGGCCGCGTAGTCCTTGCGGACGAACTGGCCGGCCTCGTCCACGAGCACGCTGTAAAATGGCTCCCCGGCGCGCAGCTCGCGGCCGCTGGCCGTACACGTCCGGGCCGGTCCGTGGATCTGGTAGTTGATCATGGGCATGGACATCGCGGAGTGCCCGTTGAATCGTAGAGCCGCCCGGGGGCATCTGACAACCGTCAAGCGACCGTTCGGGCCGTGAAACGTGTGACGATTCTTCAGGTGGTATCGGCTGGGCAAACTGTCACACTTGCCTCAGTCTTTTCTCTTTCCGACTTTTCCTAGTTCGTCGGTGACTTGTCGGGCGGTGTCCTCTTCCCAGCCGCGGATCACGTGGCGGACGTTCCCGTCCGCGTCCACGATCACGAACACGGGGGTCGCCTCCAGTCCGTGCGACTTGTATACGCCGGTCCCGTCAAACACGGGGATGGTCAGCCGGAGTTCCTTGTGCAGGGCCTTTGCGTCCGTCGGGTCGCCGATGGCCAGGGGCAAGATGCCCGCGCGCCGCTCCGCCTGGAGCGCCTGGGCGAGCTTGAGCACGTCGGGGGCGCTCGCGGCCGTCGGCTGGAAGTAGGCGAGCACGACCGGCTTACCCCTGAGTCGGCTGACCGTGATCGATCCATCAGCCGTCACCAGCGGGGCGGTGACGTCCGGCAGCGGCTTCCCAACAGCCAACAGCGCCTCCGGGGCCGTGTCGTCCCGCGGCGGGGCGGGCGGCAGGTTGCCCTTGGCCGCCGACTCCGCCCGCTTGCGGATGAACACGATTGCCTCGCGGAACGGGACCGTGTCGCTTGACCCGTTCTCCGACTGGTACCGGTCAATCTGCCGGACTAGCGCGTCGAACGGCTTCCCGCCGTCGCGCCCGCCGGCGGCTAATAGACGATCAAGCTGAGCTGTGAACGCAGCCGCGTGCACCGCCTCCTCCTTGCGCTCGTCGAACAGCCGGCCGGAGTAAACGACGCGCCCCTGCTGCTCGAGCGTGAGCACCGAGCGGAACGCCAGGTCGTCGGCCTCGGGCTCGCGCCGCTCGACGATCCGCTCCAATCGCGACGCGAACCCGGTGCCCGGAAGTACGGTCAGTTTGTCCTGCCGCCGCCACTCGGCTTGGCGAACACGATCGCCGTAATACCCGGTCGTCTTCTGCTCGGCGATGAGCTTCACGGCCGCCTGCCCGCGGAAGCTGTCGGCGTCGGCCATGGTCCACGAGACGATCGGTCGGCCGGCCTCTTCGCGGGACCAGGCCAGGCCGACCTTGAGCGGCTTGTCCGGGAACTCGACGAACATCCCCCCTTCGGTCGACGGCAGCCCCTCAAGCCGGACGAGCGGCCACGGCCGGGGCTTCGGGCTCGGGTTGTCGTGGTCCGCGGGGGACGAAAGGACGGACAGCTTCCCACGCGGGTCGATGCGAACGAGCTCGAGCCGGACGACGCCGGACGGCGGCCCCTTGTGGTCCGAGTTGAGGAAGACGCGCGTGAAGAGGACCGCGTCGGCCCCGTGGTCGCCCGTATCGAGGACGAGCAACCGGGTATCGACGTCGTAGGTGCGGACGGTGCGGACGCCGGGGCGGAAGCTGGCCTCGGTGAACGTGCCGGCCCAGCGGACCTCGAGCCCCTTCTCCAGCCGCGGCCCGGTCGCCTCCGGCGGGGCGGCAAGGACAAGGCCCGCGATGAGAGTTTGCGCGAACATGCCGTCTCCGGGGGGGTGGGGCCCCGACTTCCAGAGGCGGCGGACTATACCGTGCGCGGCGAACTGGGCAAGGGGAGTTTGGTGGCGAGGGGGTGGGGTCACGGGGGTCGCCGGGCCGATGATCTGGGAATCCATGCCCCGGGACTCACATGCAGTTCGACGCGACCCTGAAGGCGATGCTGGAAGCCGGCCCGGCCGACTGGCCGCGGCTGCTCGGAAGCCCGGCCGGGCGGGTGGCGGTGATCGACGCCGACACGTCCACCGTGTCCGGGGCGGCGGACAAGGTGCTGCGCGTAACCGGGCCGCCGGATTGGATCCTGCACCTGGAGTTCCAGTCCAGCCCGGACGCCAAGAAACCGGGCAAGCTCAACGTCTACAACGCCGTCCTGGAGGACCGGACCGAACTCCCGGTGCGGACAGCCCTGATCCTCCTTCGACCGGCCGCTTACTTGCGGGCGTACACCGGCCGGTACGAGCGGACCATGCCGGGAGCGAAACGCCCGTATCGGCAATTCGAGTACGACGTGGTCCGCGTTTGGGAGCTGGCGCCGGAGCGGCTCATGGCAGGCGTCGGAACGCTGCCGCTGGCCCCGATCGGGACGGTCGCGGAGGCCGATTTGCCGGGGGTGCTCCGCGAAATGAGAAAGCGAATACCGCGGAAACTATCGCGGTCGGCGGCCCACGAGATTTGGACTTCCACTTACGTGCTGATGGGTCTACGGTATGAGGAACCCCTGATCCGAGGGCTGCTCGAGGAGATCCTGGGAATGGAAGACTCCGTCACATATCAGGCAATCATCCGCCGGGGAGCGGTCGAAGAGCTGCAAAAAGTACTGCTGCGCCAGGGCGCATTGCGTTTCCGGCAGCCCCCGAGTCGGAAGGCTCGCACGACGTTGAAGCGCATCACCGACCTGGACACGTTGGAGCGGCTCACCGAGCGCGTCCTGACCGCGGAGTCGTGGGAAGACCTCCTCGACTTGCCGGAGCCGCGGCGCTGACCAGCTGGCGGCAAATGACCCACCCCGGCCGCCGCGGCGCTCCAAGTCACTTCTCGGCCGACACCCGTAACGTCAATAGCAACAACGCCGGGACGCGCTTCCGCGGCAGGGCTGCAATGTCGGCCTTGACGTTCGTCCCGCACCCGAGGCCGATGCCGTTGGGGCTCAACTCGTCGCGGAACCGGTCGCGCTCGACTGGCTCCAGACCGGCGAGCAGGTCCGCCAGTTCCACCGACTGCGGCGTCTCCGCCTCGGCCCAAACCAGCCGGGCCGACCACCAGTGCCGCCGGCCCTCCCCCGAGTGCTTCTTGAAGAAGGGCCGCATGGCCTCGACGCGAGGCAGTTCTGCGTCGGGGGCGACGAGCAGGGTCTCGTAGTCGCGCCCGCGGTCGCACACCATATACTCGAGCATCTTCCAGGGCTCCTTGTCGGCCGGGAACTCGCCGCGGAAGGCGAACTCAACGGAATCCTCGCGGATGCGGAGGGGCAAGTCGCGGCGGGCGTCGGGGGTCAGTTTCTGGAAATCCTCGGCGAGGAACTTCAGGGCCTTGCGGTCTTCGGCCGCGAGGGCGGCAACGGCGCGCTCCTCCCATTTCGCGGGCGGGTCCGCGGCGCGGGCAGCGCAAGTGGTGACTACGAGCCAGCCGAAGCCGAACTGCGAGACACCGACGGCGCGAGTCATGACGGTCCTCCTTCGATTCGGCGAAGACACCTAGGCGAGCATGCGCCGTGCCGTCGCCGCGAGACACGCTAGCTCTGCGTTATTCCTTTTCGGACGGGGACGTTTGGCCGCCGGCGCGCGAGGACGAGGGAAATGTCTACCCGGCGGTGGACACGGACTGACCAGCTCGGCGCGTGTGGTACCAATGCCAATTTCAATCACTCCTCCGACTCCGCGTCCCGCTCTGCGACCCACTCGAGGAACGACACGTCCGCACCCCCGACTTCGACCACCCGGTCCGCATGCGTCATCACCCCGAGCCCGAGTTCCGGGTCCCATGTGCAGCCGAACTCGAAGCCGACGTAAGCCATCGCCGCCCGCGTGATCGTCAGGACATGGACGGTCGACATCCCGATCAGCGGCCGGAGTTGCTCAGGGTTGTCGATGTCGGGCATCATGTCCGCTTCCTCGCCACCGTAGCTGAGCGAGTCCTGGATTGCCGGGAACTCGTCGAAGATGGCTTGCACGATCGCGTCGCGGATCTCCAGCTCGTGATCGAGTAGATACTGGAACGCCCGCACCTGTCCGGGTCGCGGGGGGATCCGGCGCGCCTCGTCCGCGGGCATGACGGTCAGCCCGACCTTGCCGTCGGAGGCGCCGCGCCGGGTCGGGAAGCCGGCCCACGAACGCAGGACGACGTCGCCGGACCAGGAGATCTGTTTCCACCGCAGCGGCGGGAATGGTGGCCAATTGAGTACCTGATCCGCCATGCCGATCCCCGAGCCGTCCTCCGCGACGCAGCCGAACG
>DATFWZ010000733.1:0-47336 GCA_035258765.1 Gemmataceae bacterium | reverse complement strand
CAGGGCGGCGCAGACAAGGAACGGCACTCGGCGGCAAGTCATGACGGCTCCCGGTCGGCGGGGTGATGGGATCAGTCAATAGTGACAGGGATCCCGTCGTCCGGCACCGACAGCCGCTGGAGGGTGACGATTGAGATCGTGTCCCTGATGAACCGCACCGACCCGTCGCACAGAACGAAGTTGGCTCCCTGGGCGTGCCCGCTGCCGAAGTTGTTCGACCGCGCGTCCAGGCCGATGGCGGACGCCTTCGAATTGATCGGCCAGCTCGTGTCCCCCAGACTGTCCTGCCCGGAGTTGTAGTTCGTCCACGCCCAGCCGCGGCGGTTGGGCAGGTCTGGATATGCCACGTCGCGGCTAAATCGCTCGCCCGCCAGCAAGGTGTTCGAGGTTCCGTCCAAGATCCTGGCGAACGTGGTGGCGCTATTGTAATAGAGTACACCGTTTAGACTCGCGTTCGCCACCGGCCACGCCTTGGTGCCCGCGTTGGCGAAGTAGCTGTTGATGCCGAAGTAGTAGACCGTGTACTGAATTACTTTGGATGGCACATAGTCCGACGGGCAGATGTAAATAGGGACGATGCTCGCCCCGGCATCGGTTTGGCTCGTGCAGTAGGAGTAATCCCGCATGGTCAGATACTGTGACTTGACGAGGACCGACTGGTAGAGCGGGTCCTGTTCCACGAACGGCAGGATCATGGTCAGCCAGGAGGCGAAGCAGTTGAGGATTGGGGACTGACTACACCGCGGGCAGGTGCCCGGGAAGATTGACCCCGACTGCCCGGTCCCGACCGGAACCATCAGCCCAGACGGGAACCGATTGTACACGCCCTCGAAGTTGTGTATCCCCAGCCCGATCTGCTTGAGATTGTTCTGACATTTCATCCGGTTGGCGGCTTCCCGGACCTTCTGCACCGCTGGGAGGAGTAGCCCAATCAGAATGGCAATGATGGCAATCACCACGAGCAGCTCGATCAGCGTAAAGCCACGACGCGTGTGTTGGAATGGATTCATGGCCATCGACCTTTCGGAATGATGTCCCCTGCTCGGGGGTCGGCCCGGGGCCGGGGAAACGTTTCGCTCGACCACTACGGGGGAGGGAGGTTCGGGTCCAGGGCGAGGTCGATCACCTGGGCGGTCCCGGCCTTGACCTCGTAGATCAAGGGGGTTTCCGTGGCGACGGTGTAGCGCACGGGGATGAACGGCTGGACTGGCCGCTTCGGCTGGGTGGCCGGGGTGTCAGTCCGCTCCCGGGGCGGCCAGTTCACCACAACTCGGCTTTGGCCGACCACCGCTCCCGGCTTGCCGTCCGGGAGGGTCAGCGTGTAGTGGCCGGCCGCGTCGGTCGTGCCTTTGGAAAACGGCAGCCCGTCCCGCCCCTCAGTCACCGGGTAGAAAGTCACGACTACTCCCTCTAGCGGGTGACCGCCCATAGTGACCGTCCCGGAAACCTCGGGGGCCATCTTCGGCCCGCCACAGCCGGCCGCCGCCAGGATGACCATCGGGACGATCGCGGCCGCCGCGCGGGCCCGCAGACTAATACCGGCTGGCATCGATCACCTGCCCGTCAGCGATGGCGGCCAGCCGCTGGAGTGTCACGATGTCGACCGACTTCCGGATTGACCGGACCGACCCGTCGCCGAAGCAGAAGTTGGAGATTGTCCCGCCGGAGTGCTGGCTGCCGAACTGGTTGAGGTCGTGGAGGGCGACCCCCTCGATCGGCTGAGACGCGTTCATGGTGTTGTCCTCCTGGGCAAAGAAGTTCGCCCAGGCCCACCCCCCCAGCGCCTGGTACGAGTTGGTGGCCGGCAAGTTCCGCCGGGACCGCTCGCCGAACATCAGGGTCTGGCTCAACCCATCGGTGACCGAATTGATCCTCACCGTGCTATTCATGAAGAACATGCCGTTCTTCAAGGACTGGTTCCCGTTCGTTGTCGTGGCCGACGTCCCCGAGCACCCGCCGTAGCTCGACAGGCCGAAATAGTACTGATTCAGGTACGTCCCGACCGGGGGGTTGGGCATGCTGCCGTCCGACGGACAAATTAGAATCTTCACCACCTGGGCCCCGACCGAGTTAGGCCCGATGCAGTTCTGGAAGTGCGGGTTGGCCACATTATCGATCAGGCCCCGTCGCAGGTTGTCCTGCTCGAAGTACGGGAACAATGCCATGAACAGCCCATACCACTTGTTGCGGTCCGGCGCCACCGGCCAGCCAAAATTCTCCTCCCCGGGGATGTTGACAGCCGGTGGGAACCGTTCGTTGGTGTCGTGGTAGTTGTGCGCGGCCAGGCCGACTTGCTTGAGGTTGTTCTGGCACTTCATGCGGTTGGCCGCCTCGCGGACCTTTTGAACGGCCGGGAGTAAGAGGCCAATGAGAATCGCAATGATGGCGATGACGACGAGCAACTCAATGAGTGTAAAACCGCGGCGTGGCATGGGTCGACCCCGGGAATGAAGTACCCGCCGGGCGGCATGATGCCGGCGGGACCGCGTATATTGCCGCAACCCAGTAGCTCTAATTAACAATTCACCTCCCAATCAAGTGAATATCGCGTGAAGGTCGCGTGAATCGCGTTGCACCGTTGATAAAACGGGACTGAGCCGGACGCCCACATGAAAACGGATGACCCCCTGCCGGGGGTCGGACCAATCGGCAGGGGGGCAACAGGGATCGCACGATTTAGCCGACGGCTGGACGACGAAGCCGGCGGATACTTGCCGCGGCCAAGCCGGCGGCGAACAGCCCGGTTAGCACCAGGGTGCCCGGTTCGGGGATGGCGTTCACGGTAATGGCCGCACTCGAGTTGGCGATCATCGAATCGAGGACCGAACCGTTGTGCAAGACGTTATCGTCGCTCAGGAGGTGCGGGTCGGACGTCAATACAGTGGTGGTACCGGCGTTCACTCCTGTGAAGGTGAACGTCCCGATCAGGATCCGGTTCGCGTCGGCTCCACTGGTCGGAGCGGTCACCGGGGCCGAGCCACTGTCCTGCGTCAGGTTCAATGACGCCGACCCGGTGCCCGTACTTTTCGTTGCGAAGTCAAACGCGGGGTTTGCCGTGATCGCGCCGGTGCTCGCCACGTTGGCGATCGTCTGGTTGAACGTCAACCTGGTCCCCGCGGCGTCCAGGCCGCTGCCGCTCAGTCCGGTGTCCGGACTGGTCTGCACCAGGTAGACGCGGATGTCGATCGTCGAACCCTGGTCGATCACGAAGGCGTTGGTCGCAACCCCCGCCGAGTTCGTGAACTGGAACTGGTAGCCCGCCTCGGCTCGGCCGCCGGCTAACACCCAGATCAGACCGGCCAGCACGATCAGCAAACGAGTTCGCATGGATGTCGTCCTTGGATAGTCGAAGCCGCGGTGGTCTCAATCAAGTTCGGGCGGGTGAAGTTCACTCCAAACGCTTGCGACTCCAGGGCCCGGTGCCGGTGCACCGGCACCGGGCGACAGGTCGATCCGTTCATCACGGATTCAGGATCGTGAACAGCCGATTCCGGAACTGGGTCCGGTCGGTCGTGTCGATCAGCCCGCTCAGGTCGAAGTCGGCGTACCACAAATAGGCCGCGTTGCCGGTACCAGTGTTGAACGTCGAGTTGAAGATCCGGTTGTCGGACCCGTCCACCCGGCGATTGCCGTCGAAGTCCCCGTACAGCCGCCAGAACTCGTCGTTTCCATTCCCGCCGAAGTTCCCGTCCCGGTCGCCGTCGAGCTGCTTGCCCTGGGAGTCGGTCACCTTGGTGGCGTCTGTCTTCAGGAAGTAGTTGCCGTCGGCCAGGCCCACCTTGTTCCCGCCCGGATCGGCGTTCGTGAAGTTGACCGTCAGATTGTCAGTGGCCAGGAACCGAACCACCAGCACGGTGACGTTGTTTGCCACCCCGGTGGCGCTGATATACGTCCCCCCGCCGGTCGGGATGGTGAACGTGAGGTTCACCGGGACGCCTGCCGTGCCACCGGTGCCTGGGGCCAGCCCCGAGCTGGCGGCCGTGTAGGTGAACGTGTTGGCCGTCACCCCGGTAATGGTGAAGGTCCCGTTGTACCCCGAGACGCTGGCCCCGCTGACCGTCACCTGCTCGCCGGTCGAGAAGTTGTGCGGGGCCGTGGTTGTGACGGTCACCGTCGTCCCCGCTTCGCTCAGCGTGCTGATGCTCGCCGTCGAGAGCACTTGGAAAATGTTCCGGAAGCTGGTGTTCAGCGACCCGGTGGCCTGGGCGAACGAAGAGGCGCCGGTGGTCCCGTTCGCGGTGATTAATCCCCGGGCGAACGTGATCGTGGTGGAGGTCAGGGCGGTGATCACCTTGTTACCGTTCCAACCGGTCCCCGTCACCCCGATGATGTTAATCGTCTGGCCGACCTGGAAGTCGTGGGCGGCCGAGGTGGTGACCGTCGCGGTATTGAGCGTGGCACCGTTATCTACCGCGGAGGTGATCTGGAACCGGTCCGGGGTCCCGGCCAGGGTGACGGGCGCCGCGAAGGTCAGGGTCAACTCGCCGACCTGTGCGTGCTGGGCGTTTGTCCCGTCGTTCACCACCACCTTCATCTGGTCGGCCCAGAAGTTCGGGCCGCCGATGTGGTTGAGCCTCTGGCCGGAGTAGTTCGTGTTCGAGGTCGCGGTCCCAGCCCCCAGCGTGAACAGGCCGGCCGAGCCCGTCGGGACGCTGGCCAACCAGTCGGCCGACGACGACCCGGTGAACTGGCTGATCCGTCCGAGGTAGCTCGCCGTGAATGGCACGGTCACCAGGTTCGAGCCGGTCAGCACGGCGCCGGTGTTCGTGCTGTCCTTGAATGTCAGCGGGGCGTAGGTGAAGTCGTTCCCGAGCTGGGTGTACGTCCCTCCGAGCGTCGGGGAGAGCGGGGCGGCCAGAACGCCGACGCCGTCGATCACGTTCCAAGAGGCGTAGGCCGTGCCGTCGGGGACGCCATCGTTGTTGCCGTCGATGTCTGTCGCCGTGGTGGTGGAGGTCTGCACCACCGGGGCGCTCGGGGCCTGGATCAGCAGGTAGCTGGCCGAGCCCTGTTCCATATCCCAGGAGAGTTCCCCGGCGGCGGTCGCCCCGTCGCCCGGCAGGTCCGGGTTGGTCCCCAGACGGACTCCCACTGCGTTCTGGTCCTTACCGGTGTGAACCCCGGTCAGCGACCCGAATACACTCGACCCGCCGCCGTTCCCGAAGCCCGACTGAGTGCCGCTGTTGGTCACGACATTCCCGGCCGAGTTGACGACCCCCGCGGCGGAGGAGTACGCCTGGCCCTTCTCCAGCAGCGCCAGGTAGCCGTTCGATCCGGTGGTGAACCCGGTCAGGTTGAAAACGTCTTGCACCGCCCCGGGGTTGTTGGTTGTGCTATTGCCAAACGCGTCCGCGACTTGCGAATTGTTCCCCTCGATCCCGACCACGAACACCCCGCTCGGGATGGTGTAGTTCGGCACCGACGAGAGTATTTCCAGGTACTGGTTCGCGCTCGGCGCGCTCAGGGTGCTGTTCGAGTTCAGGTCGATCTCGCTCAAGAACAGCCCCACCACGGTCATGCTCGTGGACCGGGTATCGGTCATCGGCCCGCCGAAGCCGCTGTTGCCGTTGTCGTTGGTCGAGACGGTCAGGGTCGCGGTGCCGAAGAACCCGGCGCCCGGCGTGTACTTCAGCCCATTCAGGGCCGTGTTGATGTCGGTGATCTTGCCGGTCAGCGTGACTGACGCCGTGTTGTTCCCGCTGACCGTCAAACCAGTGGTGCTGGCCAGGGTCAGGATCCCGACCGGGCCGGTCGATCCGAGGACCGGGCTCCCGGTCAGGCTGACGGTGGTCGTCACGTTCGCAGTCCCGGCGTCCGGGTCGGACACCACGATCGCATTACTGCCCGAGAGCGTCAGCACGTTCGGGGTCGGGTCGGTCAGCCCGGTGATGGCCTGCGGGTTGAATAGCGTCTTGGGGATCGCCGAGGCTGCGGGCACCGAGTCGAACGGCGGCTGATTCGGCTGGACGGTGACGGTAAAGACGCCGTCCACCCCCGGATCGTTGGTGGCGTTTGTCGGCGCCGGGTTGAGAACGATCGCCCCGCCGTTGACGTCGGTGAAGGTCAAGGAGACGTTCTGGGCCAGGTCCAGGAACGTCGGCCCGGCCGGGGCCGAGGACAGGACCATGAACGTGATGTTGGCGATGGGCCCAGTCGTTCCGGCGGGCAGGAACGGGGCGGTGGCCTGGTTGAAGAACTGGCCGATCCGGATCGTGCCAGCGGTGTTGTTGATGTTAAACGCAGTGCTGATGTTAGTCGACCCGATGCCGGGGTAGTCGCCGCTGCTGACGCTTTGCACCTGGAGCTTGGTCGGGTCGAACGTGACGCCCAGGTCGTCGGAGTTGTAGGTGAACCCGCCCGGCCCAGACGTCAGGTTGACCGGGACCGTGATCGTCGACCCGCCGCTGCTGCTGGCGTTCGGGAAGGACAGGGTGGCGGATGGGGCGACGACGTGGAACGTGGCGTCTACCGCGTCGTTCGAGGCGTTGGTCGGGGCCGGATTAAGCGTTGCCGCCCCGCCGTTGACCTCGGTGACGGTGGCGGAGACGTTTGCGGCCAAATTCAGCGGCGTGTTCGTCCCCGCCGTAACCCCGGCGAGGACTGTGACGTCCATCAGGACAATCTGCCCGCTCGTCCCGTTCGGGAGGAACGGGGCGGTGGCCAGATTGTAGAACTGGCCGATCCGGATCGTGCCGGCCACGTTATCGACGTTCGAGGCCGTGCTGATGCTGGACGCCGGCATCAGGGTGCTGGAGTAGTTACCGCTGCGGACGTTGGACACGGAGAACTTCGTCGGGTCGAAGATGATCCCGATGTCGTCCGAGTTGTAAGTGAGCCCGGCCGGGTCGTTGATGTCCAGGAAGACCGGCACGGTGACCGTGGAACCGGGCGTTGCGGACACGTCGAGGAAATACAGCTTCGGGTCGGGGCCGCCGGCGGCCGGGCTGGCAGCCGCCGCGGTCCCCCCGGTGCCGCTGGCCAGGCCGGCGGCGGCGGTGTAGGTGAAGGTCGTGGCCGTCACCCCGGTGATCGCGAACGTGCCGTTGTACCCGGACACCGACACGCCGCTGATCGTGACCTGCTCGCCGACGGTGAAGTTGTGCGCCGTCGAGGTCGTGATGGTCACCGTCGTGCCGGCTTCGGTCGCGGTGGTGATGTTGAAGGTCGGCAGGGCCGGGATGCCCGCACTCGTGTTGCCGACCGCCACCTGGTTGGCGTTGAACGCGTCCTGGGCGTTCACCGCCCCATCCGTGTTGGTGTCGCCGATGATGATCGGGGAGAGCAACTGGTAAGCCGAGAAGCCCGGGGCCGTCCCGACCGCCACCTGGTTGACGTTGAACGCGTCCTGGGCGGTGTAGGACTTCGACCCGTCGGTATCGCCGACGAAGGCCGCGACGTGGACCGCGCTGCCGTCCAGGCCGTTGTTCGTCCCGCCGTTGATCGAGATGTTGCGGACGTCCAGGATCTCCTTGTTCTTGTACGGGGCGGTGTCGGGAACGCTGGCGGTCAGGCTGGCCACGGTCGTCGTGGTGCCGGCGGCCAGGCTGCCGCCGCTGAGGGTGATGTGGACCTGGCCGGGGGTGACGACGGTCACTGTGCCGGTGAACCCCGCGGCCGTGATCGACCCGCCGGTCACCGTCAGGTCCGCCGTGTTGAAGAAGACGTCGAAGGAGGCTGACGTCACGGCCGACCCGCCGGCCGGGATGCTGATGCTGATCGGCAGCCCGCTGGAGGTGTTCGCCGGGAGGTTAACCGCCTGGTGGAATCCGCGGGCCAGGAACGGGGCGCTAACGATCGCGGCCGTCGTGCTGTTCGAGGAAGTGAAGGTGTTGATGAAATCGGACCCGCCGGTGCTGGTGCTGCTCCCCAGGACGTGGCCGAGGGTGTCGAAGAAGGCGTTGGTTCCGGTCCCGGCCACGGTGGCGGTGTAGCTGGCGCCGCCGGTCAGTGTCTTGGCCAGCGGCACACCCGTGACGAACGTCCCGGTCCCGACAAACGTCGCCTGGGTCGGGACGCTGTCGAACACGACCGACCCGCCGACCGGGGTCGACCCGGTCACGAGCTTGGCCGACGGTGCAGTGGCCGCGTTAATGTTCAGGTTGGCGGGGTTGACCAAGGCGTTGAACGTGGCCACGTACCCGGTGGCCGTCTGGACCAGGGTGTCGACCTTGAAGACGGCGTCGATCACCTGATTCTGGGGGGCCGACTGGCTGCCGGCGAACGTGGACGCTGCGGCGAACGAGACGACCAGGTTGTGGCTGCCGGTGTTCAACTGGCCGGCCCCGGTGCCGGTCGTCAGGGTGATCGTCGCCTTGCCGGTTGCGTCCAGGGTGCCAGTGCCGACCACGGCGTTGCCGTTGCTGGTATCGAGGATCTGAACGGTCAGCCCGCTCAGGTTGGACACCGGCCCTCCGGCCGGGGTGACCTGAGCCGTGACCGTCGGGTTGTACCCGATCTCGATGGACAGGCCAGCTGTCGTCGGCGAGATACCGTTCAGCGTCAGGGTCGAGGTCGTGGCGATCGCCTTCGCGGCGGCCGCAACGCCGCGGAACGTCTCGTTGCCGTACCACGGCCCGCCGACCGGGCCGGGGGCCACCTTGGACACCGTGTTGATCGACAGGGCCTTGGCCCCAGTCACGCTGCCGGACGCACCCGGGTCCGAGGCCAGGGCGTAGGTGAAGCTGGTGGCGTTCGCCGAGGTGATGACGAACCGCCCGTTGTAGGCTGCATTCGCCACGCCGGTAATGGTCACGAACTGCCCGGCGGCGTAGTTGTTGTTCGCGGTGATGGTGACCGTCCCGGCCAACCAACTCGCCGCGGAGATCGGGATGCCCGGGTTGACGTTGTAGCCCGAGGCGTCGGTCATCGAATACAGGAAGCCCGGCCCGAAGTCGGCATTCCCGCCGTTGCCGTAGTTCGTGTACAGAGTGACCGTATTCCCACTCGTGGCGCCGGACAGATAGTAGAAGCCGAGCTGCTCGGTGGTGTTCGAGTACGGCAGCGAGACCGTCGACTCCACCCAGTTGCCGGCGACCAGCGACCACTTGGTGATCGACCCCTGGCCGAAGTTCCTGCCGTTGTCGGAAACGTAGATGGTGTCTAGTGCGGTGCCGGCGCCGTTTAGGTGGGTGAAGTAGGCGTCCACCGGGAAGAAGATCGGCTGGGCAAGCGTTGTTGTGTCGGTCGGGATGCCGGGCAGCTGCGTGACGGACAGCCCCGTGTTGGTCGTGGGGAATCCGGTGCCCACCTGTGCGACCCGGAAGTTGGTGCCGGCGCCACTGCCGCCGCCGATCACGAACAGATTGCCGCCGTACGACTCCAGGCCAATGACGCTGTAACCCGGCGTGCTCAACAAGTTACCGCCCGCCGAGATGAGGCTGTTGCTGCCCTGCGGCGTGGCGGACGTGTTAAACGACGAGAAGTAGTAGATGCTGCCGGTACCGGCGTTGCCGACATAGAACCGGCTGCCATCCGGGCTGTAGATGGCGTTGAAGTTGCCGGTGGTGGCGATTCCGGTCGAGCCGGCGGTGAACGCCTCGGTTTCGATCAGGCCGTCGAACCGGATCCGGGCGATCGACCGCGGAGTGGTATTGGCCGACACCGACGCGAGCGCGCCATAGCCCGGGCTCGCCGGGTTCGGGTTCTGGTCGTACCCGGTCACGAACAGGTATGCCCCGTCCCCGGACAGGGTCACCTGGCCGGTGGTGGACTGCTGTCCGTGGCCGACCACCGCGTGGACTACCCCCTGGGCCGTGGCCCCCGTGGCGGTCCCGGTCCCGTTGCCGGAAGCCAAGTAGGTGAAGGTCGTGCTACTGGTCACGGTGATTGTGAAGTCGCCATTGAACGTGCCGGTCCCGCCCGATACGCCCGCGATGGTCACCTTCTGACCGGTCGCGAGGTCGTTGGCAGCCGACGTCGTCACCGTCACGGTCGTCCCATCCCCGCTGATGCTGGCAATCGCGAAGCTCTGCGAATCGGCACTGGGCAGCGCGATCGACTGGACCAGAACACCAGCCGCGGTGAACTCGTCGATGAAGTTGGTCGCCCCGACGGACCCGTTGAAAGTCAGCGGGGGCTGGGTGTTGAGGGCGGTCAGGCCGTCGCCCAGCCGTTCGATGAACTGATCGTTGGCCCCGAAGGCGATCGTTTGTACAGACTGCTGGTGGATGCCGTTGCTGCTGCCGAAGGCGTTTGCACCCGGGTTGTAGATCGCGCTGAGCGAGTGCATGCCGGGAGTCAACACGCCCCGGCCGATCGCCATGCCGCCGACTGTGTCGGTCGGCAGGCCGGCGGCGGCGTTGTTCACCAGTGTGAACTGGTTCCCGCTGACGCTGGCCACCGTGAACGTGCCGTTGTAGCCGCCCGTGTAGCCGCCCTGGACCGGGTTCCCGGGCGAGGCGCCGGTCGCCACGCCCTCGATGGTCACCGACTGGCTGACGGTGAACGGGTTCGTCGTGTTGGTCGTGACCGTGACCGTGGTCGTCCCTGCGGACGTCGATTGCGAGATGCTCTTGATCGTCACCGACTGGACGGCGGCAGTCTTGACCGCGAGCGTCGCCACGCCGCTGACGTTCAGGGTTACCGGGCTCCCGATCGGGACGGAGCCGTCGTAGAACTGGACCGAACCTGCCGGGGTCCCGCTCGAGGCCGTCACCTTGGCCGTCAGATTCAGCGTCTGATTATTGTTGCCCGGGTTGGCATTGTCAGACGTCACCGTGGTCGTCGTCGACTGGACGACCTGAAGCGTGTTCGTCCCGGTGCTGCTATTGAAGTTACTGTCCCCGCTGTACGCAACACTGATACTGTGGCTGCCCGTGACCGCAAACGTGGTCGCGAGCACGGCCTGGAACGTGATCACCGGGAAGCCACCCTGATTCACGATGACCTGGGTCACGGGGGCCGTGCCCAGCACGGTGCTCGTCGTGGTATCGGTGAAGGTGACCGTGCCCGTCGGGGCACCGCTTGACGTTGGCGTGACGGTTGCCGCGAGCGTCTCGGTCTGGCCAGTTCCGACAGTCGGCGGGGTCAACGCCAGCCCGACTGAGGTGTCCGCCTTGTTGATGGTCGCCGACTGCGCCGCCGACGTACTCGGGGCGAACGTGTTGTCGCCCGTGTATACGGCGACAATGCCGTTGGTGTAGACACCGGGCGGCAGATTCGCCGTGGTGAACAGCGTCGCGGTATTGCCGCTGAGCGGGGCGGCCCCGATCTCGACGCCCCCCGTCGTCCGGAAGCTGACCCAGCCGGTGGCGCCGGTCGTCACCGTCGCTGTCAAATTCACCCCCGCCCCGTAAGTGCCCGGACTGCCGGAGACCGACAGGCTGGTCGTGCTCGCGGTGGTCCCGGGGTTCGTCGGCGCGAAGGCGACACCGCGGAACGCGGTGTTGGCCGGGGCGGTGGCCAGCAGGACCGGGGTGCCCAGTGACGCCGTGCCGGTGGTCTCATCCAGCGTCATTGGGATCCGGAAGAGCCGGTTCCCACTGCTCGCCGTCGTGGTCGCGTACAGGACCGGGTGAGTCGGGTTGCTCCAGTCGGCCGTGATGGCCCGGAACCCGCCGTCCAGCCCGTTGGCAAAAGCACCGAATACGCCTGGCCCGGAGCTGGCCAGATTGCTGAAGCCGGGGTTGTAGGTAAACGACAGCCCGCTGGGAGCCACGCTGGTGATGACAGCGCTATTTGTGTTGTAGGCCGGCAGGTCAACGCCCGAGATCGACACCGTCTGGCCGACCGTGAAGTTGACCGGCGACGAAGTGGTAATGGTCGCCGACGAGTTGACCGTGGCAGTCGCACTGGTCAGCGTCGGGCTGCCCGGGTTCGTCGTCGCGGTCAGCACGTACGTGAAGTGGGTGGAATCCGGCACGGACGCGATTGCGAACGTACCGACGTACGCCGCCGGCGACACCCCGGCGATGGTCACGTTCTGGCCCGCGACGAAGTTGTGAGCGGCCGACGTTGTCACCGTCACGTTGGCCAGCGTCGCCGTCGGGCTGGTGAAGCTCGGCGTACCGGGATTCGCGGCGACCGCGTAGGTGAAGGTCGTCGAGCTGGGCACGGAGGCGATGGTGAACTGGCCGTTGTAACCGGCGTTCGTGAACCCGTTGATGATCACTTTCTGACCGACAGCGAAGCCGTGGGCCGCGGACGTCGTGATCGTCACGGTGCCGTTGATCCAGTTCGCGGCTGAGATGGTCGCGCTGTTGAAACTGACCGCCGAGATGTTGGCCGTGGTGACCGGCTCGCTCGCCGCGGTGATGGCGAAGTTGTCCTGCTGCAGGTTGGCCAGCCGGACCCAACTATTCTGGAGCGCCTGGAAATAAACCAGGATACCGCCCTTGCTATCGGTTCGGCTGTCCGCCACCACGATGGTGTTGCCGCTCGGGCTGATGGCGATCTGGTTGGTGCTCGGGAAGTTGTTAAATATGTCGCGGACGGCCGGCCAGTTCGGATCCGTCCCGGTGCCAAGAATGCTGACCGCCTGCCCGGCGGACTGGCCGAGGCCGCTGCCGATGTAGAACGGCCCGTCCACCGACGGAACGCCGTTGTTCTGGAATTGCGCCCCGGCCGTGCCGACCAGCTGGCCCGGGACGGCTCCCAGGGCGGACGGGTTGCTGGCGCCGATCTCGACCACCGTGGGCGCCTGGCCCTGAGCCGAGGCAATCTCGTTGGTGATCAGGGTCGGGAGCGGCTGGACAAACGCGCTACTGAGGTTCGTCGCGGTCCCCGGGTTCGTGGCGAGGGCGTACGTGAAACTCGTCGCGGTCCTCGACAGGATCGTGACCGCCCCGTTGTAGCCGCTCGGCGTCACACCCGTGATGGCAACGAGTTGCCCGACGACGAAGTTGTTGGCCGCGCTGATCGTGACCGTCCCGCCACCGGTGGGCGACCAGCTCGCCGCCGAAATCGCCGTCTGAGCCGGGGTATTGCCGAACGGCACATACCGGATGCCGGTGTTGGTGGCTACCCACATCCCCAGGCCGTCGGCCGAGGCCACCGCCCGGACGCTGCCGCCCTGCGAGGGCATCTGCGTGGTCACGTCAATTACGCCGGCCGGGTTGACTACGCCGACCGAGGTGTTGTTGGCCGACGTGCTGCCGCCGGGCGTCTGGTTGTAGCCGGCGACGACCAGGCTGTGCCCGTCGGCCGAGTTGCTCAGGTAGCCTTCGCCGGTCGCCGACCCGCTTTCCGTCACGGCGCCCAGGACGTTGGCCGCCCCGAACTTGGTGCCCGCGATTGGGTTCGATGGGAGGTAGTAAGTGAAGCTCGTCGGGCTGGCCGAGACGACCGGGAACGCGCCGTTGAACGTCGTGGCCCCGGTGACGCCGGCGACGGCGACGCTGTTGCCGGCCGCGTACGAGTTGGCCGCTGTGACGGTCGCCGTGTTGAAGGTGACGGTCGGGCCGGCGGTCAGGTCGGCCGTGCCCGGGTCTGTGGGGACGGCGTACGTCAGCGTGGTGGCCGTCGCTGCCGTGATCTTGACGGTCCCGTTGTAGTTGCCGTTGATGCTCCCGTTGACGTTGGCGACGATTACGCTCTGCCCGACCAGGGCGGTGTTCACCCCGGTGCTGGCTGAGATCGTGGCGAACAGGCCGGCGGCCGTGCCGGTCGAAGTCCCCGCCCCGGGGTCACCGCCGAGCAAGTTGTAAGTGAACGTCGTGGCGGACGGCACCGACGCGATCGTGTAGGTCCCGTTGTACCCGGCCGGGGTGATCCCCGCGATCGTCAGGCTCTGGCCGACGATGAAACTATGGCTGGCGGCGGTGGTGATGGTGGCCGTGAATCCCGTCGCGGTCGCGGTGGACGCAAAGGTGACAGGCGTGCCCGGGTCCGCCGCCAGGTTGTACGTAAAGCTTGAGCTGGTGGCGGTTGCAATCGTGAACGTGCCGTTGAAGCCCGCCGGGGTGATGCCAGCGATGGTGACCGCCTGGCCCACGACGAAACTGTTGGCCGCGGTGATGGTCACTTTGCCGGCCGACCAGCTCGCCGCGGTGATGTTTACGGCAACGGCCGCCTTGCTGACCGAGGCGATGTTGGCCGTCTGGCTCGCCGTGCTCGCCGCCGTGATGGCAGTCGACGTTGCCCCGTCGGCCAGGTTGGTGACCGGAGACGCGGGGGTGGCCTTGGCCCCGGTCACCGTGGCGGTGCCGGGGTTGGTCGGCAGCAGGTAGGTGAAGCTCGTGGCGTTTGCGGACGCGATCACGAACGTCCCGTTGTAGCCGGTCGGGGTGATCCCCGAGATGATGACCGTCTGCCCGACCGTGAACGTGTTGGCAGCGGTGATGGTGACCGTGCCGCCGTTAGTGTTCGCCCAGGTGGCAGCGGTGATATTCACCGCGTCGGTGGCCCGAGAGGCCGTGGCGACGGCCGTGAGCGGCAGCGTGTACGTGAACCCGGTCGCACTGCCGACGGCGTCGTTTGCCGGGGCGGACACAAATGTGCCCGGGTTATTCGGCATCGCGACCGTGAAGGTCGTGGCAGTCGCGGACGTCACCGTCCAGGCCCCGTTGTAGCCGCCCGGATTTACCCCGGTCACCGTGACGGTCTGGCCGACCACGTAGCTGTTGTTCGCGGTAAACGTGGCCTGGCCGCTCGCCCACGTGGCCCCGGTAATCGTCGAAGTGGTGGTGCCGGTCAAACCCGAGACGATAAACGTCCCGTTGTAAAGGCTCGGGGTCACCCCGGAGACGGTCACCTGCTGGCCGACCTTGTAGTCGTTGAAACCGGTGATGGTGGTGACCCCGTTCGACCAGGTCGCCCCCGTGATCGTCGAGACGTCGCCGCCGGTCGGCAGAGCGACCGACCCCTTGGTGGCCGTCTGGTTGGGCTGCGTCGGGTCGTACTGGTCGAGGAAGCCGGCCGTCGCGCTACTCGACAGCGTGCCCGTCCCGGTGCCGACCCGGTCCACCACCAGGTTGCCACTCACAAAGCCAGGGACGAACGACAGCCCGGCGAAGTTCATGTTCCCGTTCGGGCTGGCCGGCGTCCCTAGCCCCGGCGTGCCGCCGACGAATGCCAGCGTGTTGAAATTGCCCGAGCTGAAGCCCTGGTCCACGCCCGTTCCGGACGTGCCCGCCGGGGCCCCATTCTGGTCCTGGAAGACGGCGATCTGGTTCGGGTTGGCCTGCTGGACGTTACTCCCGGTGACGAAGATGTTGACCTTTGCCTGCGGAGTGCCCGGGTTGACGATGGTCGCTATGACCCCGGTAGCCCCGCCGGCGAACACCAGCTTCTGCCCGAAGGCATGCGACCCGAGCTGGCCCAGGTGCCAGTTGCCATCATTGGCTTTCCAGAACTTGAGTAGCCCGTACGCCTGGTCGGCCAGGTAGGCCAGGTTCGGGTTGTTCGTGCTGCCGTCATTCGTGTTCAGGAAGACGAACTGTTCGGGCTGCCGGCCGGTCGGGAATACCGCTTCGTACTCGGTCTCCAGGTTGGGGAAGTTGGCAAGCAGCTGGTTGGCGGTCGCGGTCCCGCCGGTGCCGCTTCCCGCCCCGGCCGGGGCGCCCGAGAAAGTGAACGTATTCCCGCTGACACCGGTCACCTGCCAGGCGGCGTTGTACGCGGCGACCGACGCGCCGGAGATCACGACCTGGTTTCCGGCCGTAAAGTTCGGGGCCGCCCCGAGCGTCACGGTCACGGTGCCGGTCCCGTCGTTCACCAGGGTGGTGATGGCCTGGACGCCGAGCCCGGTCTGGGGCAAGCCCGTGCCCACAGTCGCCAGGCCCTGCGGCACGCCCAGTTCGCCGGCCCCGCGGTTGACCACCGCGAGCTGGGCGCTCGCGCCGGTCCCATAGATGGCGATTGACGCGGCCCCGTGGTTGATCGGGCCCACCTGCTTGGCCGTCGAGGCCCCGAGCGGGGCGAACAGGATGCCGCTGTCGACCGTGTCGCCCGTCCCGGTGCTGCTGGCGATCCAGAACCCAGTTCCGTCGTTGGTGACCACGTCTTCCGGGTTGAACGGCACCGACGGGCCGGTGGCCGTGCCGAACGCGGTGCCGGCCCCACCCGGGTTGGTGGCCAGGGCGTAGGTGAACGAGCTCGCGGTGGCCGCGGAGACCGTGAACGTCCCGTTGAAGCCCGCCGGCGTCACCCCCGACACCGTCACCGGGTCGCCCACCTTGAGGGTGTTGGCCGCCGTGATCGTGGCGACGCCGCCGGCCCAAGTCGCGGCCGTGATCGCCGTCTGGCTGGTCGTGATGCTGGTGCTGGTGTCGACGTTCCCGGCCGCGTCGATGCGGGCAATGGTGCGGCCGAACTGGTACGGCTGGGTCGAGGTGACAAACTGCTGGCCAACCGGCACGTCGTACCCGACGATGGTCACGTACTGGCCGTTACCGGACTGTTGGAGCAGGCCTTCTGCGCCGTTCTGACCGCTCAACAGCAAGGCGTGCGTGGTGCCGCTATCGGCGTTGGGCAGGGCGATCCGCTGGACCAATGTGCCGTCCGGCCGGTATTCGTCGAGGAAGACGAGGTAGCCCGAGCTTCCCAGGTTGGTGGTGCCGTCGCCCCGCTGGACGGCGAGCAGATTCCCGGGGGTCAGCGCCTGCCTGGCCGTCTCAATCAGGGCCACCCCGTTGGCCGCGGTCACGGTATCGACGTTGAACGCGTTATACGGGCTGGTGGCGGCCGGGGTGAACTTGATCGTGACGACGTGGCTGCCGGCCGTCAGGGCCGTGCTGGTAACCGACGCCGAGCCGCTGCCATTGAGCGTCTGGGCCGAGCCCAGGTTGACGCCGTCCAGGAGGAATTGAACGGTCCCGGCCACGGTCCCGAGCGGCCCGGTCAGGGTCGCGGTGTAAGTCGGGGTGGCGCCGACGGCGACGTTGTTCGCCGATGTCGTGATGGCTGCAGTGGCGTTGTTCCCGATCGTCAAGGAGGCCGCGCCGCTGGAGCTGGTGGCGAAAGTGGCGTCGCCGTTGTACGTGGCGGTGATGCTGGCCGGGCCGGCGACGGAGAACGACGTGGTCAGGACGGCCGAGCCGGCGCTGATGGTCGCGCTGCCGAGCAAGGTGGTGCCGTTGCGGAAGCTGACGGTCCCGGTCGCCCCGGAGGTGACCGTGGCGGTCAGCGTGACCGCCCGGCCGATGGCGGCCTGGGTGGTCGCTGCGCCGCCGATGGTCACGGCTAGGGAAGTGGACGAGGCGGTTGCCCCGGACGCGTTCACGGTGACGGTCGAAGCTGTCGTGACCGGGGCGAGAGCCTGAGCCCCGCCGCCGGCAAAGTACGCCTTGACGATGTGCTGACCGACCACCGGGATTGCCAGCGACGCGTCCCCGCTGGCGTTGATCGTCCCCTGGCCGAGCGCGGTGTTTGTGGTCACGTCGACAAAAGTGACCTTGAGGCCGGTCAGAGTCACCCCCGCCTGGGGGTTCGCCACGTGCACGCTGAAAGTAACTGAGGTATTGGGGGGGACAGTCTCCGACGTCAGGCCATCCACGGCGAGGCTGCTTAGCGTCGTGGCCGCGACCGGGGCGAAGGCCACACCGCGGAGAGCCTTCTGGGCCTTGGCCGGGTTCGCCGCCAAGGTGCCGTCGGCCAATGTCTGGATGATCTGGGAGGCCGCGGGCACCGGTTGCGGGTCGAGCACCCCGCCGACCGCACCGGTGTTGAGCCACTGGCCGACCGTCCCGTTCCCGATGGCGCTGCCACTCAGATTGGTCAGGCCTGGGTTGGTGTTCGTGTACGTGAAGCTGAGACCGTCGGCGCTGACCGTGGCGTTCCAGACGCCGTTGTAGCCGCCGGCGGTGGGGAAGGTGCCGCTGCCACTGCCGACCGAGTTGACCGACAGCCAGGTGGTCGTACCGCGGATCGCGGCCGGGACAGCTTCGGACAGGGTAATGGTCGCAGTCGTGCCGCTGATCGAAGCGCTTTGGACCCGGAAGACGCCGCCGGTGGCGTCGTTCCAGCCAAGCACGTAGCTGTTGTTTCCGGCGACGTTGTCAAACTCGCTGGCGTACAACTGGACGCTGCTGTTGGCCAGGACGGTGCCGGCCAGGCCGCGAAGCTGGGCGGTATTCTGCGGGGTCGGCTGGGCGTCGATTACGCCTTCGGCGATCCGGACCATCGGGCTCCAGCCGGCAGCCTGGCCCGTCACCGGAGTCCCCCACCGGGTCGTGTCAAACACGGCCATGTACAGACCGCCGGTCCCGGCCCCGCCGACCGTCCCGTCGTCGTTCAGGTAGATCCGGTCGCCGTTGTCCAGGACCCCGTCGCCGTTAACGTCGGCCAGGTACATCCCGCCCACCTTGGAGGCGGCGAACAGGGCCTTGACGATCGGCTGGTCGTTACCGGGGGAGTTGTCTGTCGGCAGGGCCTTGACGGTAGACGTGTAGACCCCCGCCAGGCCCAGGCTGGTGGACCCGGCGGTCGTCCAGTACACCCGGTTGTCGAACCCGATGAACCCGCCCCGGATGTTGGTCTGGCCGGACACCTGGACGCCACTCTGGGAGGTGATGCCGGCCGTGCCCGGCGGCTGTAGCGATCCGTCCCCGTTCGGCCCGGGGAAGTAGAGGACGCCCTGGGAGACGGCCCCGCCGGCTTGGTTTGGATGGCCGAACGCCCAGACCGGGCCGGTCAGGCCCTCGGCAACCCCGCCGCGGTTGTCGTCGCCGACGTAGAACGGGCCGTAGGTCGTGGTGTTGACGAAGGTGGCAGCCGCGGGGTCGTTGCCGACGACGGCGATCACGCGGTTCGCATTCCCCGTGGGTGACTGGGGCGGCGTGTACCCGCCGTTGTTCACGCCCGAGTCGACGCCGCCGAAGACGAGTCCGGCCCCGTCGTAGGTGCGGTTCAGCTGACCGTTGCCAGCCGCGGCCGTCAGGTCGATGGTGATCGGCTGATTGCCGGTCCCGCCCACGGCGTTGGTATTGTTGATTGCGGCCTGTTGAACCGAGCTGCCGCCCGGGGTCAATTCATTCAGGTAGAGCGGAGCCTGCGTCGCGTATTGGTTGTTGTCGCCGGCCTGAAGGACGATGAGGTTCCCCGGACTGAAGGCGGCCGGCATCTCGCGGGCTTCCAGGTTGTCGAATCGGAGTCGAGGCCGCCGGGCGGCGAATCGGTCGCGGGTCGCCCGCTTCCGTCGATTGATCGTCCGGTCCAGCCGCTTCGTCGAGGTCTTCCGGGCCATCGCCGCTCTCCGTGTGGTCTTGCGAGGGGTGCTCTGTTCCGTTGGGTCCGACCAGCGAGCGCACAGGCAGTCCGATAGCGGGCCCGCCGCGGTCGGCGGGGCGTCAAGGGGTTACGGCGAGGAGGCAGGTAGCCCAGGGGAGGATGCGCCCGAGGCCGAGTGCCTGGTGTCCGTTCTCAGGTGCCGACTACAGCGGCAGGGCGATCCGGGCGAATTCGCGACGTCGACAGCGGGGAAGCTTAGCCACGGTCGGGTGTAGATTGCCCCGGGGGTTACCGGAAGAATCCGTGTCCGGTGTGTGAATCCCGTTCGACATGCCGTCTCCGGCGCGTCAGGGCGCATGGGCGGTGTGCCCGGGCCGGCGCGCGAGCACCGGACCGGGGGCGGTCTCTCCGCCGACGTCGCCCGCTCTACCCGTGTAAAAACGTAATCCCGTGGAACCTGTGACATGGATTCTTCGCCTCGCCCCGACCGGCCACCGAGTGCCGGACGCAACCGATCCACGGACCGGCAGTTAGCCGGCGGATGAAGAATTGAAGAGACTCACGGCCGCCCCCGAGTATCCAATGAGGACACTACATATCAAGATTCGTTGATCGATTGACGCACCGTAATGTCGAGAAAATCATTGGTCCCCGCGCGCCTTGGCGGGCGGCCGCCCCGGCCCGGCAAGTGGCGGGCGCGCCAGCAGTTCCGTGCGGACTGGCGGTCTGGTCCACAACGCATGCCGCGAGTCTTTGGGAAAACTCCCTTCGGCCGACACATAATCCTCACACCCGGACGGTAAAGATAGCCCCCACCCTTAGGCCCGGGAGGCCGACGCGCGAACTCTCCTCGCCTCGGCACACCTTGACACCGCACCCCGACGAGACCGGACCTCGCCGATGCCCATCTTGCCTGCCGAGCCGGCCCTGTTTCCGGATGACGTGCTGGACGCGCCTGTCGGCCCGACAGCCGGGGTCGAGTGGCGCGTCCTGCACACCAAGCCCCGGCAAGAGAAGGGCCTCGCCCGCGACCTGCTCGCCCGCGCGGTCCCGTTCTTCCTCCCAACGATCCGCCGCCCGCACCGGTCCGCCGGCCGGATCCGGGTGGCCGAAGTCCCGCTCTTCGACGGGTACGTGTTCCTGCGGGCCGACCAGGACCAGTACTTCGACGCGTTCCACACCGGGCGAGTGGTGCGGGCCCTGGTCGTGTCGGACCAGGCCGCGCTGGTGTCGGACTTGCGGCGGCTTCACGCTCTGCTCGGGCTCGGGCGGGCCGTCCAGCGCGAGCGCGACCTCCGGGCCGGGCAGGCAGTCGAGATCACCACGGGCCCGCTGGCTGGCCTGCGCGGGACCGTCGTCCGGGCGGCCGCCGGGGCCCGATTTGTCGTCGCCGTTGATTTCATCCGCGAGGGGGCGTCCGTGACCTGCGAGGGGATGGCCCTCCGGCCGCTCGACACCGCGGACTGATCGACCTCTCCGGTTGCCCGCGCCTTGGATGGGCCGGGTCCCCGCTTCGATTGACGGTTATGGATGACCAACTTTCTTGGGCTCGGGCAGCCCCGGGTAACGGCTCCGCCGGCACCCACGGGGACGAAGTCCGCGCTCGTCGCCAGCGGAATCCGACGAGGAACCCGGATGAGTCCCGTCCGCGATGCGCTGCTCCTCCTGTTCATTGGCGGCCTGGCCGCGGGCCTGGCGTTCACGCCAGTTGCCCGCAGGCTCGGCAGGCGGCTCGGGCTCGTTGACCGGCCCGACGGCCGGCGAAAGGTGCACGAACGGACGACGCCGGTGGCGGGGGGACTGGCGGTGTTCGCCGCCGTAATCCTCGTCCTCGGGGTGTTCGGCGTGGCCGGTCGAGGGCCGGTGGCAGAGGAGGTCAGGGAGCACGCTTGGGAGCTGTTAGGCCTGCTCGGGGGGGCGGCCGTCATCTGCCTGGTCGGTGTAGCCGACGATGGCTACCGCCTCCGCGGCCGGTACAAGCTCTGCGGGCAGGTGGCGGCGATCGGGGTCGTCCTTCTGACCGGCAGCCGGATCGAGGTGCTCGCGATCTTCGGCCGGGAATTCGACCTCGGCTGGGCGGCGATACCGTTCACCACACTATTCCTGCTCGGTGCGATCAACTCGCTCAATCTGCTCGACGGAATGGACGGCCTGCTCGGAACGGTCGGGACGATCATCTGCGGAGCAATCGCCGTATTGGCCGTTTACGCCGGCCACCCGGCCGAAGCGTGCGTTGCTGCTGGGCTGGCCGGGGCACTCGCCGGATTCCTGCGCTACAACATGCCGCCGGCGAGCGTGTTCCTCGGCGACGCCGGGAGCATGTTGATCGGCCTGGCCGTTGGCGTTCTGGCCATTCGCAGTTCCCTCAAGGGGCCGGCGACGGCGGCCCTGGCGGCCCCCCTGGCCCTGCTCGCGATCCCGTTCTTCGACACGGCGGCCGCGGTCGTGCGCCGCAAGCTGACCGGGCGGAGCATTTTCTCCACCGACCGCGGACACATCCACCACTGTCTCCAGCGGACCGGGCTGTCAGGGCCGGCCGTGCTCCTGGTCGTGGGTGGATTGTGTGCGGTGACTGTGGCGGGTGTTCTTGCGAGTATCGCCTTTCAAAACGAGGGGTTGGCAGTCTTGTCGGCCCTCGTGGTAGTGGTAATCCTGGTGGCCACCAAGGTATTCGGTTACGCGGAACTTCGGCTCGTCATGCATTCGGGCCGCCATCTGGCCCGGTCAGTACTCGGTTCTGACCGCGACAACGCGCGGCTGGAGGTCCGGCTGCACGGCTCGGCCGGGTGGGACGGACTTTGGGTCCGGTTAACCGACTGTGTGGATCGGCTGAACCTCCGGAGCATCGCCTTGGACGTGAATGCTCCGGCCCAGCAGGAGGTGTATCACGCCCGCTGGCGTCGGCCCGGCCCGGCGACGAGTGAAGCTCTTGAGGACTGGTCGGCCGTCATTCCGTTGACCGCGTGGGGCCACGCCGTCGGACAGGTGATCGTCATAGGTCGCCCGGACGCCGAGCCGGTCTGGCGCAAGTTGGCGGTCTTGACCGGTGTGACCGACGACGTGGAAGCGGTACTCGCCCGGTCAGCCCCGATCCCGACATTGGCCGGACCGACGGCGGTCCCGGAGTCGCTTGTCGGGGCGGGATCGGCGTGATTGCTCGCACCGTTGGGGTTCCGGAAGTAGTGAACTGACCGGTTTACGACAGGACATTATTCGGCCACCAGACAACCAAACCGACTCCGTGGACGACGTACTCGCCGATCGCTCGACGCCGATCACCCCGCCCGCACGCGGGACGTCTCGCAACCTGCTGCAAATCCTCTGGCGGCGGCGGTGGTTGCTCGTCCTTGGACTCGTCGTTGGCGGGGTGCTCGGACTATTCGCGTACGCGCAACGGCCGGCGACATACAAGACTTCCGCGCTAGTCCTGGTGGTCAAGAAGCAGGCGGCCAACGCACTTCCGGTTGCCGGTGGCGACCCGCGGATGGCTGTAATGGACGATTATGTAGCCACCCATTTGATCCTGATCCGCAGCCCGCTCGTGATCGAGCGGGCGGTACAAAAGCGCCGCCTCGGAGGCCTGCGGTCTCTCGCCGGCAACCCGGTCGGGATCATTCAGGCGGGCCTGTCGGCCAGCCGCGAGGCGAGTAAAGACACCGCGTCGACGGCCGGCAACAACGTGATCAACTTGTCTTTCACCGGGACCGACCCGGGCGACGTCGAGACGGTACTGCTCGCGGTCATCGAGAGCTACCGCGAGTTCCTGGACGAGACTTACAAGGACACCAGCGACACCACGGTCCAGCTCATTACCACGGCCACCGACACACTCCAGAAGAACCTGGCCGAGAAAGAGAGGGCGTACCGGGAGTTTCGCAAGAAGAGCCCCGTGGTCGTGGTCGGCGAGAACGGCGTCCCGATTCACCAGGCGAAAATTCTCGAATACCAGAAGGACGAGGCAGCCCTCTTGGAGCAGGTGACTCTATTGAAGAACCGGATCGAGGAGGTTGAAAAGGCCCGGAAAGACCCCGGTAAGACGCGGGAGATGGTCCTGGCGCTCGCGGCCCGCAAGTTTGACAAAGGGCCCGCCCCGGTTCAGTCGGCTACGGCCCTCGAGACGGCACTCTTTCAGTTGCTCCAGCAAGAGGCGGACTTGATCCAGTTCTACGGCGAGGACCACCCAGAGGTAGTCCGGGTCCGCAAACGAATGGAGATGACCCGCGAGTTCCACAAGAGACTCGACGATATCGCCCGCCAGGGGGACCAGGCGCCGGGTGCTGATCCGGTGGAGGCGGCATTCCAGGCCCTGAAGGTCGAGCATCAAATCGCGACTGCCAACCACAATTGGAAGAAGGGTCTGCTGGACGAGGCAGTGACCACCGCCCGGAACCTGGAGACGTACTACGACCAGGACAAGGGATTTCGTGATGATATCACGCGAATCAACAAGGTACTTGACCAGACACTGAAGCGGCTCGAGGAAATCAATCTGGTCCGCGGGTATGGCGGATTCGAGGCCAAGGCGATCGCCCCTCCGACGGCGGGTACCAAGGTGTCGCCAGTATTCTGGCAAATCGTCCTCATGGGGGCGGCGCTCGGGCTCGGACTCGGGGCCGGGGCCGCCTACCTCCTCGACCTGGCCGACACAAGCTTTCGCACTCCGGATGAGATCCGCCGCCGGCTCGGGTTGCCGCTGGTCGGCCACGTGCCGTTCGCGGACAAGCCAGCGGAGCCGGTCCGGGTGGCGTGCCCGGACGGGGTCACCATCGAGGTCGATCCCGGCCTGGTCGCACTCCACCGCCCGACGTCGCCGGGAGCCGAGGCCTTCCGGGGGGTCCGGACCGCACTGTACTTCAGCACTTGTGGCCAACGGCACCAGGTCATCCAGGTGACCAGCCCGAACATGGGCGACGGCAAGACCACCGTCATCACCAACCTGGCGGTGTCGATCGCTCAGTCCGGCAGGAAGGTGCTGCTGATCGACGCCGACCTGCGGCGACCGCGCATCCACCGGGCCTTTGGCCTGTCCGCAAAGGTCGGCTTGGCCGAAGTGATCGCCGGGACCGCCTCCCTGGAGATGGCGGTGTGTACGACGGCAGTCCCGAATCTCTCAATTCTGCCATGCGGTCGGCGGCCGCCAAACCCGGCGGAGGTGCTCACGAGCCCACGGCTTGAGGACCTGCTCGATGACGCCCGCGCGACGTTCGACTACGTGCTCGTGGACAGCCCGCCGCTTCTGGCCGTGAGCGACCCGTGTACGGTTGCGCCGCGGATGGACGGGCTGTTGTTGACCATCCGAATATCGAAGAACGGTCGCCCGGCTGCTGAACGGGCCCGTGACCTACTGGCCGGGCTCAAGGCGAACTGCCTGGGAGTGGTCGTGAACGGCGTCGGTAAACACGGCACGATGACCGGGTACGGTTACGACCACTACCAATATGCCGACGAGTACTCGAGCGAGTATACGTCCAGCGGCACAGATGCCGAACCGGCTCTGACGTCCCGGCTGCCGCCTTCGAATCTCCAGCCCTCGGCAAACGGCTCGGCCGCGCACGACGAGGTCCAGTGAGCGTTAACCTCGAGGCCCGGCTCGCCGACCTTCATGTTCACCTGCTCCCCGGGTTAGATGATGGTCCGCAAAGCTGGGACGATGCCTTGGCCATGTGCCAGATCGCCGCGGCCGAGGGAGTCCGGCACACCGTGGCACTGGCCCATCAGAGCGAGCGGTGGAACGTATCGGCGGACGCCATTCGCGCCGCCTGCCGCGAACTCCGACAGCGGCTCCAAGCCGACGACACCCCGCTCGAGATCTTCCCGGCCGCGGAAGTGATGGCCACGCCCGAGATGACGGATGCGTGGGCCGCAGGCCGCCTGTTGAGCGTCGGCGACCACGGCCAGTTCCTGTTGGTCGAGATGCCGCATCGGCTGTTCGTTGACTTGCGGCCAATCGTTCGGCGGCTTTCGGCGCGCGGCGTGCGGCTCATCCTCGCCCACCCAGAGAGGCATCCGGAGTTGCTTCACGACTCGGGACGGCTGGAGGAATTAATTGGTTTCGGCTGCCTGGTGCAGGTCTCCAGCCGGAGCCTGACTGACCCGGCGAGCTCGGCCGACGAAAAGGCCGTCCGCGACTGGTGCCGTCGCGGGTGCGTTCACCTGCTCGGCTCGGACGGGCACTCGCCGCGGAGACGGAAGCCGCTGCTATCCGCAGCCGCCGGCCGGATCCGAGAGTGGGCAGGTCCCGCCGCGGCCGAGCGAATCTGCGGGGCCACCGGGCGGGCAATCCTCAACGGGGAACCAGTAGACGTGCCACCGCCGACGGCCGGCCGCCGCTTTTGGCCGTCGCGGCTGCTCGGCTGAGCAGGCTACGGCGCGGTGGCAGTCGCCGTCCCGGTTGCATTCGGGCTGCGCAGGAACGACCAAATGAAATTGAGCCGGAAGTTCGAGGTCAGGTATTGTGCCTCCGCCTCCTTCACAGTCGATTGGAGGATGAGGAAGTCGTTCGGGCGGACGGCGATTCGCTCCCGCGGGTCCCGGACCGCGCGGTTGAGGCTGACGACAATCGGGATTTGTCCGCCACCTTTCAGCTTGCGAAGGATGGTCACTTGGCTCGGCGAAGGGAATCCCAGCCCGGTTTGAACGATCTGCCCAGACAGGTTGTTGGCATTGACCCCGCCGTTCAGGAGCGGACCGCCGACTAGCGCCACGGCCTCCAGCACGTCGAGGTCGCGGTCTGCCGGTAGTGGGAACGCCCGTGGCGGGAGCAGTCCGCCGGTGAAGAACACTTCGGTCGGCCGGGCTCGGACGTGGACCACGTCGCCGGTACGAAGGATCAGTTGCTCCGGCCGGACAGACAATGGTTGCCCGGACCGCAGGCGAAGGGGGACGCGGATCGTCTCCCGCGTGGCCGCGTCCTCGGCCAACTTCGGTGGCTTGTCGTCAGTCCCCGGCTGGTAGGCGCCCCGGAGGATCAACACCTCGTCCGTGGCTTCTGCCCCCGGCAGCCCGCCGGTTCGAGACAGAGCATTGAGCAGGTCATTCTCGTAGGCCGGCAAGTCGAGCGGGAAGCCAGCAGCCTTACGCGTCTGGGTAACAAAGGTGCCGCCGCCCGTGCCGGCGCCGAATCCGCCGGCAGTACCGAACGTGGTCCCACCAGCGTCCTCGCGCAGGACCAGTACGTGATACTGTCGCGGCTTGAGCAAAGTCACGATGATCCGAGACGTTTCGTCCTTCAAGAGCTTCTTCGGGTTTTTCAGTCCCGGCAGGGTTCCGAGATAGGCTTGGGTGATTCGGGTCTGAGCGTCGTCGAGCGTGAGCCCGGCAACGTTCAATGGCTCGATGAGAGGGAGCGGAACCGTGCCATTCTCACGGACCGGGATTGGGTAACCGATCCCCGGCGGCAAGTTGCCCTGTTCTTGCGGGCGGACCGGGGGTTGACCACCGCGCTCGCCAAGGATGCCCTCGACGAACACGCCGAGGATGTCACCGGGAGCAAGTTTGTAGGTCCCTGCTGGCGGCGGAGTCAGTGCGGCGAGGGGGACTTGCTGAATGTCCGACCTGCTTTCGCCGAACGCCTCGGGCGGGAGCCGACGGACCGGGATCCCGTCGGCCGCCGGGTTCGTGACGGCCGCACAACCGCCCGACAGGAGTACCAGTCCGAGCCCGGCCGCAAGCAACGCAGGTCGCCGGCGGGTTAAATCGGGACGGTGCATGGGATCTCGGGCCTTCGGGTCGATTCGGTCAACAATTCAATGGACGGGCGGGGCGAGGTGAGCCGGCCGGACGGGCAGCTCGGGAACCACGCGCGGTGCTGGGCCGCGCTCCGGGACGGTGGGCCGTGGCAGCACTGGGCTTCCGGGGGCTTCCCACGGCGATCGCGCCCGGTCGCCGGCGAAGGGCTGGACTATTTGGACGTCGACCGGCAGTTCAGTCGCCACCTGGCCATCAGCGGGGACCGCCGGACCGGGCAGCGGGACATAGTTCAATTCGCGCAGGCCACTAGCTCGGGCCGCGGCGGAGCCTTCCCGAAATCCGGCGTACCAGTCGCCGATAGCCGCATGCCCCTCGGGCGTTCGGTACTCGGTCAACCGGAAATGAAACGGTGGTAGATACGGGGGCTCTCCGGACCCGCCGGCTTCCACGTAATCGATGAAGCCCTCGATGAATCCATCGTGGAACGCTTCACTGGCCGCCCCGACGTCGGCTCCCCGCTGGGCAAATGCGGTCTCCGCGTGCTTTTTCATCTCGTGGGCGAAGTGGTTGTCATCGTGCGAGTGAAGGCCCAGTTGAACACCGTTCCGGGCGGCCAGGTGGACGAACGAGTCCGGGGCCGACGGGCGGGTGGCAAAGCACCCAAGTCCGGCGACGCAGATCGATGCGACCAATGCGATGCGCGGCAGTCTCATGGCCGACCCGTGAGGCACGCGGGCCCTCACACCGCCCAGCGCGGGGAACGATTCCCCGGCGTCCGTTATCGGCATCGCATGGGAAGAAATTGACGATTATGACGGGAGTAGGGCCACTTGTATCGAATCTTCACACTCGCACTGACACTCGTCTTGATTCTGTCGCCGACCGTCGCGGCGGAAGTCCCGAAGGAAGTTCGCGACCGGGGGGTCGCGGCCACCGTTCGTGTCGAGGACCGGGCGGACTCCACCGGCGGGAGTGGAGTTTTGATCGCCCTTAAGGCGTCGCACTCCTACGTCCTGACAGCCCAACACGTCGTGCCCAAGGCCGAAAAGGTGGAGGTCACGACGGCCTTCAGCAAGCCGGTGAAGGCAGAGGTGCTGGCCCGGTCCGCCGAGGTTGACCTCGCGATTCTCCGGTTTCCCGCGGCCGACCGACCCCTCCCGGTCTCCCTTGCGGTCGTCGGCACGACGCCGGACCAGGTGATTAGCGCCGGGTGGGAAAGTGGGAGAGAATCGACGGACCTGGCGGAGGAGTTGAAGGGCAAGGTCCGGCTCCGGCGGCCGGGCGCTTCCAACGCGGTTCTTTGCTGGGAGGTCGCCCGGCGGCCGACGAATGGGCGATCCGGGGGGCCCCTCATGGATCAGGCCGGCCGGATCATCGGAATCGCCAGCGGACACGACGGCACGGTCGGCTACTACGTCCACGTCGATGAAATCCACGCATTCTTGCGAGCCAACGCCCTGGGCTGGTTGACCGAAGACGAGCACTGAGCCAGGGGGGGCGCCTCTCGGGAGTGGTTCCCGCGGTCCGCCCTGGTGTTTCCGACGAAAGGGGAAACATGAGCAAGGTGAATGAAGTGCCGCAGGCCCGGTTCACCCGGTTCGCCCTCTGGGTCACATTAATCCTCGGCCTGTTGGCGACGGTGGCGGCAGCCCTTCCGGTCGGTCCAGTGCCTGGCCGCGCGCCGGTGACAGAAATTGCCCCGGTGGACTCCGTGGGCATCGACGTATTGGAACCCGCCAATGCCGCCCAGTCGGCCGCGCCAGTCCCGCCCCAAATCGGCAATCTGGAGCGTCAGGTGCAGACCTGGACCCCGACGGGGACTGGCGGCGGCACCGGCGTTCACGGGTCACCGAAGGGCTAACCATTGCCGTCGGGGCGTTCGCCGCGGGCGCCCCGACACGTTTCGATCTCTTGCCAACTACCAAATCGGAGATGGTCCCAGAGCATTTGCGAGCGCTCGACGAACCGCCGGTCGCCGGCAAGGTCGCGCGATGGCTTCGCGCCGGCATTGAGATCCTGGTGCTGGCGATGGTCGCGCTCGCACCCTGGGCCTTTGCCGCCGTCCACCCGCTGTCGCTCCTCCTATTGTCGGTGGGGCTCAGCATCGCGTTGCTCCTCTGGGCGGCGGTGCTATTGATCGACCGCCGGCTCGGGGTCGGGTTCTGCCCAGTGGTTGCTTGTCTGATCGGCATCGTGATCCTTGGGCTTTGGCAACTCGCTCCACTCCCAGACACCACACTGACGGTTCTCTCGCCCGCGACGGCACAATTGCGGGCCGATTTGATCCCGGCTGATTCCGAGGGACTGACTGGCGAGGACTCTGTTCCCCGGCCGTCTGCCACATTGAGCCTGGACCCCGGGACCACGCGCCGGCAATTGATCAAGCTGCTCGCCGTGGTCGGGCTCTTCACCATCGTCCGGTATAGGATCGCGACACCAGCTTCCTTCCGCCGCTTCGCCATTGTGTGTGTGGTGAATGGGGCCCTCTTGTCGGTCTTTGCCCTGACCCAGAACCTTAGCTCGTCCCCCGATACTCTTTACTGGCGGTTCGTTTCACAGGGGCACACGTTCGGACCGTTTGTCTGCCGGAACCATTTCCCCTTCTACATCAACGTGTGCTTCGGCCTGGGCCTGGGCCTGCTGCTCCCGTGTCCGCCGTTCCGGCGAGGCCGGACAGTCTTGGAGTTGGCCGCTGAATTGGGCCGCTGTCCGGTCGCTCTTTGGCTTGTCGCCGCCCTCGCCGTCATGCTTGCGGCGAGCATCTACAGTCTGTCCCGCGGCGGTGCCGTGGCGCTGGCTGGGGCCGCTGTCGGATGTGGATTATTGGCTGTGTGCGCTCGCAGACGTATTCGGGGACTTGCCGGACCTGCGCTCGCCTTCGGACTTGCCCTCGGCCTGCTCGCCTGGCTCGGAGCCGATATAGTCGGCCAACGCCTGCGGACCCTCGGCGACGGGGCCTTGGAAGAGGGTCGCCAACCCCTGTGGGAGCGAGTCGCGCCACTCGCCAAGAGGTTCCCGCTCTGGGGGACTGGATATGGGACGTTCGAGTCGGTTGAGCCGATGCAGCGGGTCCCGGGTGACGACTCCACCCTATCCTGGGAGCACGCCCACAACGACTACCTGGAATCGCTGATCGAGGGTGGCATCTTCCAGCTCGCGTTGGTCGGAGTTGCAATCGCCCTTGTGTATCGAGCGGGCGTCAGGGCCTACCGCGGGTCTGCCCTCGGACCCGACGGGTCGCTCGTGCTGGGAGGGCTGTTCGGGCTGACCACCCTGGTCATTCATGCCTTTGGTGACTTCGGGATGCACATGCCTGCCATCGTAGTGCTGGCAACGGTTCTGGCCGCGCACCTGACCGCGGCCGGCGGCGCCCCGGCTCCGCCCGGCCGGTGGGCCGCGCTCCTAGCGGCCGCCACGGCCCTGGTATTGGCGCTCACTCTGCCCGCGGACGCCTGGGAACGAGAGCGGGCAGAGCGATTCCGGCTCGCCGCGGAGCACGCCGTGGTCCGCCTTCCGGACGGCGAGCGCGACGTGGTCATCCGCTATCTGGAGGCAGCGGTCGCCTGCGTCCCGGACGACGCGCGGCTGCGTCTCCGGTTGGCGGAGGTCCGTCACTCTGAGTACCTGGCCCACACCCAGGTAACCGGGCCGACTGCGGCCATGGACGATGCTTACCTCCGGCCGGCCCTCCGGGACTATCTCCGCGTGCGGGCTGGCAACCCGCTCTATTATCGCCCGCACGCTCGGATTGCCGGCGGTCGCCAGCACCTCCACCATGCAGATACAGCGGCCGGGTACCTCGACCGGGCTTGCCGGCTGGCCCCGGCGGACGGCGGGGCATGGTACCTGGCCGGACTCGCCCATCTAACAGAGGGCGACCCGGGTCAGGCTTGGCACTGTTGGCGGTGCTCGCTCGATTGCTCATCGGCCTACCTGCCGCAGATCATTCCGATTGTGCACGCGCAACTCGGCCCCGGGGGGTTGACCGACCGCGTCCTTCCCCGAAACCCGGACATGCTCGTCGAGGCCGCGCGATTTGTCCCGGCACCTGACCGCCCGGTGCTCCTGACCCGGGCCCTTGATCTTTCCGAAGGCAACCCACGCCGTCCGGAAGACTTGTACCGGCGGGCCCGACTGTTGCTCGAGGCAGACCGGCCAGCCGACGCCGTGTTGGCTTACGACGAAGCAGTGGCGCGCGCACCCGATCGGGTCGAGTGGCGGTTTGAACTTGCCCAGCTCCTCTTCCAGCGAGGCGACTTACCTGCCGCGAGGGACCAGGTCCGGATCGTACTGCGAGATGCCCCCGGCCACGCAGGCGCCCGCGCGCTCAACGCGGCCCTGGTCCGAGTCCGATCCGGTCCGGATTAGGAGGTCACACCCTACCACGGGAACATCAGACAATTGTTATTTGATTTTGCTCGCATCCGTCGAACCCAGATCCGTTCTTTCTCTCTCCATTGAGGTCGCCGCTCATGGTCTTTCGCCTGCTTCGGAACCACCGTGCGTCCGTCCGCCCGCGGCCCGCGTTGAACTGCGTCGCGCTCGAGGCCCGAGAAGTTCCCGCCGTCCTGTTCGTCGACGACGACGGGGTCCAGAAGCCGGGCGCGTTCACCACCATTGTCGCGGCCCTGAACGCCGCCAACCCCAACGACACGATCGAGGTCTATAAGGGCACCTATGCGGAACAACTGACGATTGCCACGAACGGGCTGAAACTCCTGGCCAAGCCGAGTAGCGGCATGGATGTGGTGATTTCCGCCCCGGCCGACGTGGTCCCGACCTCGCCCACGATCGGCGGTGCCCTCGTGGATGTAACCGCCACCAACGTCAAAGTGAGCGGATTCCAGATCGACGGATCGACCAGCGACGGCGATCTGTTTGCTACAGTCCGGGTCCGCAATGGCGGATCGGCGACGATCAGCAACAACTCGGTGGTCGGGCCGACCAACTCGTCGGACCCGGCTGCCGGGATCGGCGTTCAGATCGGGACCAACCGGCTGGCCGGGTCAGCGGGCGCCGGAACGGCCAAGGTGACCGGGAACTTGGTGTCCGGGTACTATGGCGCTGGAATCCTGGTGGACGGCGTCGGCGGGTCGGCCACCGTCACCGGCAATACGATCACCGGCCGCGGGGCGGCCAATGGTGGGGTTGCACAATATGGGGTGCAAGTGAGCCGTGGGGCCACGGCGCGAGTCGAGAAGAACGCCATCAGCAACAATTCCGTCGGCGGCAATCCGCTGCTCGCGAACTCTGCCGGGATCTACTTCTTCCAGGACGGCAGCCGGGATAGCGTCGCCGCCAAGAACACGGTCAGCGGCAACGACGTCGGCATCCTCGTCGAGTCGTCTAATGCCTCCGGAGCGGGCACGATCAAAGTCGTCAACAACGACGTCACCGGGAATACGGGCCCTGCCGGCATCGCGATAACCGAATCCGACAGGGTCAAGGTGAAGAATAACGACGTGTTCAACAACACAGCGCTCAATGGGATCTTTCTGCTGACTTCGAACACGGTCGAGGTCGAGAACAACGACGTGTTCGGCAACCCGAACGCCGACGGGATCTACGTGTTCCAGGGGGCCAATAACCAGGTCCGGTGCAACGACAGCCACGACAACGGCTTCAACGGCATCTTCCTCGAGCAGTCGACCAACGACCAGGTGTGGAACAACACCACCCAAGGGAATGCCGCCAACGGCATCAAGGTCCTCGGCGGAACGAGTAATGACATCTGGCTCGGCAGCAGCGGCTCCAACCTGGCCGACGGGATCCTATTCCAGGACACGACCAACAACACCGTGGTCGGGAATGCCCTGCTGGCCAACACCGGGTTCGGCCTGCGGCTCTTGAACGCGGACAACACGCTCGTCGCCTTCAACCTGATCACCGGGAACGCGGCCGGGTCGGTGTTCATCAGCGCCGACTCGACCGGGACCGTGCAGATCGGCAACCGGACGGATACTCCGCCGGTCATGGAAGGAACTACCGGGGCTGCCGGCACCAGCCTGGCCTATACTTCAGCCGTGGCGGCCGCAGACGCGGCTACGGCTGGTCTGGCCGACTGAGTCTCGCCCGACGCCCGCGGCCGGTGGCGGCCGGCGCTCCCCAACCAGGCCGCCGCCCGCCGCCGGCGACCCCGTGCCTCAGGATCTTGTATGCCAAACCGGTTCGGCCGGACGCCCCGCCCCGCCCTCACCTGTACCCCACTCGACGAGCGCTGCGTCCCCGCCGTCCTGACCGTCGACGACAGCGGCGGGCGGCAGTTCACGACCATCGCCGCGGCGATCGCCGCCGCCCACCCGCACGACACCATCAAGGTGTACGCCGGCACGTACGCGGAGCAGCTGCACGTCCCGGCCGCCGACACCGGGCTGATTCTGACGGCCGCCCAGTCCGGGGTGTTCGTCAAGTCCCCCGCGGCCGTGGTCCCGGACACGGTGGCCGGCTTCAACCTGGGTGGCGCGATCCTCGACCTCCGCGGGGTCGGCGTGACCGTGACCGGATTCAACTTCGACGGGTCAACGAACACGGACGGCAACCTGTATGCGGGCGTCCGGGTAGTCGAGGGCGGGTCGGCCACCATCAAGAACAACACCATCACCGGGCTGACCACGAGCAGCGACACGAACTTCGGGATCGGGGTCGAGGTGGGGACCCGGCGGGGGACCGGGAGTGTCGGCACTGCCACCGTCCTGAACAACCGGATTACGAACTATGTCGGGGCCGGAGTGGTGGTCGACGGGGCTGGATCGTCGGCCACGGTCCAGGGGAACATGGTCGTCGGCCGCGGGGCCGCCAACGGCACCTTGGCCCAGAACGGCATCCAGATCAGTTTCGGAGCGACGGGCCGCGTCGTGGCCAACCGGGTCAGCCAGAACTCGGCGACCGACAGCTCCGCCGGGCTCCTGTTCTACCAGACACCCGGTAGCCAGAACGTGATCAAGAACAATGTCCTCGACCTGAACGAGGCCGGGGTCTGGCTCTACCAGTCCGGCGGGACGGCCGACCGCGCGGCCGCGGTGGCCAACAACACGGTTACTCACAGCGAATTCGCCGGCATCCTGATCGACACCTCGGATCATGTGGCCGTCAAAAACAATGACGTGGGCACCAGTACGGTCAACGGCATCGCGTCCGTGTTTTCCAGTTCCGGCCTGATCGCGAACAACCGCACGCACGACAACGGCAGCGACGGCATTTACCTGTTCTCGAGCGCCGCCCCCGCCGGGGCGACCGTCAACAACGTGGTCAAGAACAACGACTCGCACGGCAACTGGGGCAACGGCATCTTCCTTGAGCAGTCGAGCGACAACCGGGTGTCGAACAACCGCTGCTCCGGGAACGTCCTGTCCGGGATCCAGGTGCTCGGCGGCCAGAATAACGTGTTGCTGAACAATTCCCTGTCGGCGAACGCCGCGGACGGTGTCCTGTTGCAGGACGCGGCCGGAACGGCAGTGACGGGCAACCGATTCCAAGCCAACGCCGGGTATGGGCTTCGTCTGGCGAACGCCGACAACACCCCCGTCGCGCACAACAAATTCACGAACAGCCAGCAGGGGTCGGGCTTCGTCAGCGCCGATTCGACCGGCGTGACGGTGACGGCTAATAGCACGGACACGCCGTTCGTCTTCGAATGAAGCGGGCGGTCGCGGTCACACGGCCACCGTCGGTCCGCTCACGGCCAGGGTTGATTCACGACTTTTATTGAACCCTCATCGGCCCGCCGTCAAATCCTGACGGGCCGTCGTTAATCTCTCCCCCGCACTCGCCCAGTCCGACTCGTTCCGAACCGCGCCGGGTTCCGCTTGGGGCGGGCGCACAAGCCACGCCTCTCAAGCTCGCCCACTGAACCGGTCCGGACTGCGCCGGGCCATGGCTGTCGACCCGACCCCATTGAGAAGGACCTTTGCCATGCGACTGGACTGGATCACCAAGACAGTTCGCCCAACCCGCCGTACCGCCGCCCGCCTGTCCCGCCGGTCTGCCCTGCGCGTGGACGGGATGGAAGACCGGACCGTCCCGGCCACGTTCAACGTTGCCGCGGGCGGGAGCATCCAGGCCGCCATCGACGCGGCCGCCGCCACGAACGACGGCAACGACATCATCAACATCGCCCCGGCAACTTACACCGGGAACCTGGTGATCCCGAACTCGGCGAACCTCACCAACCTCCTCATCCAGAAGACCCCCAACTCGACGGGCAACTCTACCATCAAGGCGTCCAGCGCCGGGGCCATTCTGACCGTCGACGGTGAGACCGGGGTAACGATCAATTCGCTCGTGTTCGACGGCTCGAATACGCCTGCGAACCAGGGGATCTTCATCAAAAACGGCGGACAGGCGACCATCCAGAGCAACGTCATTCAGAACATCAACCCGAGCAGCGGCGAGGGGATCGGCATCCGCGTCGGCCGCAGCGCGTTCGCAGTCGGTGGGCCGACCACCGGGACGGCCACGGTCAGCGGCAACGTCGTGACCGGGTACGGCGACGCCGGGATCGTCATTGCCAATGTCGGGTCCAGTGGCACCGTGAGCAGCAACACCGTGACCGGCCTGGGTGCGCCGGCCAAGACCGACCAGAACGGGATCGAGATCAGCTACGGGGCATCCGGGACCGTGTCCGGGAACGCGGTCTCGGCGAATGGGAAGAAGAACGGCAACTTCGTGTCGGTGGGGATCTTCCTGTACAAGGCCGCCTCGGGAGTACAGATCATCGGGAACGCAGTTTCGAACAACAACTTCGGCATCAGCGTGATGGATGGGACCAGCCCGGTCATCCAGAACAACTCGATCAGCGGGAGCACCTACTACGGGATCGGGTTCGACTCGTCCGACGGGGGGACGACGGTCACCATGGGGGCGACCGTGACCAACAACTCGTCGAGCAACTCGGCCGGCGGCACGGTGGCGGACGGGTTCGACATCTGGTATTTGCACAGTTCCGCCGCCAACCCGGTGTCGATCACCAAAAACAACGCCAGCAGCAACACCGGGGACGGGTTCAACTTCTTCCTCTCCGCGGCCGACACCGCCGGCACCTGGATTATGTCCGCCAACGGCAACGCGAACGGGAACGGGGGCAACGGCTACCACATCCAGAACAGCTCTGGTCTGTCGGTCAACGGGATGGACGGTTCGACCAACGGCAACGCCAACGGCAACGGCGCCAACGGTTTCCTGATCGAGAGCTGCCAGAACATAACGGTCAGCAACTACAACGCCAACAGCAACGGGGCCAACGGGATCTACGTCACCGGCAGCACCGGGGTGACCATCACCAACAACCAGGCCGCCCAGAACTCGCTCAACGGCTTCCTGTTCGAGAACTCCTCCGGCCTGACGATCAGTAACAACTTTTCCGGGAACCCGACCGGGAACAAGGCCTCGAACGGACTGAACGGGTTCAGCTTCGTCAACACCGGCGGCAGTTCGGTGACCGGCAACACCGCACAGCGGAATGGTTCCAATGGGATCCTGCTCGACGCCAATTCGACCGGGAACACGCTCTCCGGCAACACCTTGACCTTGAACAACAAGGGGAACAACGGGTCGTTCGACGCAAACGATCTCTCCGGTACGCCAACGACCGTGTTGAACTCCTGGTCGAACAACACCATCGGGACGAAGAACAAGTCAGTGATCAGCTGACCCACGCCGGCCGACCGGACCCCGTCCGGTGGGCCGTTCAAGCAGAATCATACGCCGCACCGGCGCCGCATAATTGTCGGCACCGGTGCGTGGCTCTTTCGGAGACCTGACCTGATCCGAACGAGGACGAGCCGGACCCGACTTCGGGTCGTGCATCTGGGCAAGTACTACCCCCCGTCTGCCGGGGGAATCGAGACCCACACGCAGACGCTGGCCCGCGCTCAGGCCGAACTCGGCGCCGACGTCCGCGTGGTGGTAGTGAATCACGCGTCCGCCGATGGGCAGGACGCCACTTTCGAACGATTCACGCGCACCTGGCCGACCGAGGAGACGGACGGCCCGGTCCATGTCACTCGGGTGGGCCGCTGGGCTAACGTGGCGAAGCTCGACGTGGCACCAGGGCTTGCCGGGGTGTTGCGGCGGCTGGCCGCGGATCCCCCGGATGTCTGGCACTTGCACACCCCGAACGTGACGATGATGCTGGCGATGATGGGCCTGCCGCGGGTCCGCCCGTTGGTGATCACTCACCACAGCGACATCGTCCGCCAGCGGTTGACGAAGTATGCGGTGCGACCGGTCGAAGCAGCCGTCTACCGACGAGCGGCTCGCGTCCTGTCCGATAGTCCCGGGTACTTAGCCGGGTCGTCGATACTGCGGCAGCACGCCGACAAGGTCGAGCTGTTGCCACTTGGAATCGATCTGGTCCCATTCCAGGAGCCTTCGGCGGCCGCCCTCGGACATGCCGCACGGCTGCGGGACCAGTATGGGGCCCCGCTTTGGCTGAGCGTCGGACGGCTGATCTACTACAAGGGTCTCCACGTCGCACTCGCGGCGCTGCGGGCAGTGCCGGGGCGGCTCGTGGTGATCGGAAGTGGACCGCTGGAGTCGGACCTCCGGGCTCGTGCGGCGCAGCTAGGAGTGGCCGACCGAGTGGTATGGTTAGGGCGTGCATCGGCGGATGAGCTGGTCGGGGCATATCACGCGGCGACCGCGCTGTGGTTCCCGAGCGTTGCTCGGAGCGAGGGGTTCGGCCTGGTTCAAGTGGAGGCAATGGCGGCCGGCTGCCCGGTGGTGAACACCGCCATCCCGGGCAGCGGGGTGGCGTGGGTTTGCCGGGACGGGCGAGAGGGCCTGACTGTCCCGGTCGGCGACCCGGCAGCGTTCGCCGTAGCGGCCACCCGACTTTTGGCCGAACCGAAGCTGCGTGTACGTCTGGCGGCCGGCGGGCGGCAACGTGCCGCGGCCGAGTTCGACTGGCGGGTCATGGGCCGGAGGAGCCTGGATCTCTACAGGGCAGTCCTGGGCTCGGGGGCAAAGACGTGCGCGTCTTACACCTGACGGCGGGGAACCTGTACGGCGGGATCGAGACGTACCTGCGGACCTTGGCCCACTGCCGCCACCTGGCCCCGGAAATGGGGCCGCACTTCGGCCTCTGCTTCGCCGGCCGGCTGCGGAATGAGTTAGTCGCGGAGGGTGTGCCGGTTCACGACCTGGGGGCGGTCCGGCTGAGTCGGCCGTGGACCGTGCTCGCGGCCCGCCGGCGGCTGAAGCGCGTGTTGCGGGCAGAACGGTTCGACGCTGTGGTGACACATGGGTGTTGGCCGCACGCGGTATTCGCCCCGGTCGCCCGCCAGGCGGACGTACGGTTGGTGCACTCCGTCCATGGCGACCTGTCCACGCCGAATTGGATTGACAACTGGGCCGCCCGGACGCGGCCAGACCTGGTGATCGCCAACAGTCGATTCACGGCCGGACCGGCGGCGAAGGTGTTCTCTCGGTCCCAGGTGGAGGTCGTGTATCTCCCAGTTCCTGCGTCGGACCTTTGCGATCGGCCCGGTGCCCGGCGACGGACACGGGAGGAGCTGGGAACGCCCGACGAGGCCGTGGTGATTCTTCAGTCAAGTCGACTCGAGCGCTGGAAGGGGCACGCGATCCATTTGGATGCGTTGGCCCGACTGAAAGAAGTTCCCGACTGGGAGGCGTGGATTGTGGGGGGACCGCAGAAGGCCGGTGAGTCCGAACTCTTGGGCGAACTGGCAGCCGCGGCCAGGCGGACTGGCATATCTGGCCGAGTGCGGTTCCTCGGTCAGCGATCGGATGTCCGCCGGCTGATGGCCGCGGCAGACATCTATTGCCAGCCGAACACTGCGCCCGAGCCATTCGGGCTGGCGTTGGTCGAAGCCCTCTACACCGGTTTGCCGGTAGTCACGACGGGATTCGGCGGCGCGACCGAAATCGTGGATGAGACATGCGGCGTGCTGACGCCGCCGGAGGATGGTGCGGCAATCGCCGCCGCGCTCCATTCGTTGATCACCGACTCCGGCAGGCGGGAGCTGGTCGCCGCCGGCCGAGCGCGGGCCGCCGCCCTGTGCGACCCGGCCGTCCGGCTTCAGCGCCTTGCGGCCCTCGTTTCCTCCCCTCCGAGTCGGGCTCAGGGAACCGCGTGATGCTGAGCAGGATGAAAGATCTAGCCCGGCGTGGTGCCCGCGCGCTTGGGTTCGAGGTGTTCGCGTACAACCACCGGCGAGTCCACGATCTGCGGAAGCGGAAGCTCCTCCGGGACCTGGACATCACCTTGGTATTCGACGGCGGAGCCAATGCCGGCCAGTACGGGCGGCAGCTTCGGGCCGCCGGGTACACGGGGCGGATCGCGTCGTTTGAGCCAATTCCGGAAGTCTTCGAAGAACTGCAAGCGGCGGTCGCGGGTGACCCCAAGTGGGAGGCGATCCGTGTCGCACTCGGGGAGCGGGACGGGGAGGCTGACTTCCACGTCGCCGAGTTCTCCCAGGTCAGCTCGCTGCTACCGGCGACCGGGGCGTCGATCACCGGGGAGTGGACCAGGACTCGTCAGCGCCGCGTGCCCCTCCGGCGGCTCGACTCGATCGCACTGGACCACGTTCGACCGGACGATCGTGTCTATCTGAAGCTGGACATTCAGGGGTACGAACTGCAGGCTCTCGCAGGAGCCGAGCAGATCCTCGGGCACGTCCTGGCCGTCGAGGTCGAGCTGTCGACGCTACCTCTATATAGGGGAGAAGGCCTGCTGCCCGAAGTGGTCCACTGGCTCGCCCAGCGAGGCTTCGGAGTATTCTCAGCCGACACCGTCGCAGTTGACCACCTTACAGGTCGGGTGCTCCAGTTCGAGGTGCTGCTGGTCAACGACGTGGCTCAGTCCGCCGGGGGCTTGTTGCTTCACGAGGAGACGGGATGTTCGCCACAAACCCGGTGACCGTGCGGACCCTGCTTGGGCAAAAGACCCTCGAGGTCTCCCTGACCTGTCTGCCAACACTGGCTCGGTATTCGGCCGACCCGGTCCGGCTCATCGTACACGAGGACGGGACACTGGGCGATGCCGGCCGGAACGCCCTCCGGCAAGCCCTCCCCGGAGCAGAGTTCGTCGGTCGAGCGGAGTCGGACGCGGCTGTGGTTCCGCGGCTGGCCAAGTACCCCCGCTGCCTCGCCGCGCGGTCGAGCAGCCCCCTCTTCCTGAAGGTGTTCGACATCGCCCTGCTGGAGACTGGCGAACTCCGATACGCGGATAGCGACGTATTGTTCCTGCGACGGTACGCGGGGCTTTTTGGGGGGGCGAGCTTGGCGTTCCCGGCAGTATTCATGGCGGACGTCAAGGAGGCGTACGCGGTTCGCCCGTGGCATTTGTGGCCGGTCGGACCGGTCCGGCTTGGCTCGCGGGTGAATACCGGAGTCGTCCGGGCACGGCCGGCGTTCCTCGACTTGGACTTCCTGGAGTGGCTGCTCGGGCGGCTTGGGAACCATCCGGTCTGGGGCCGGCGGTGGTACTGGGCAGAGCAAACATGCTGGGCGGCGCTGGCCGGGCGGGCCAGGTGTGGGCTATGGGATCCGCGCCAACTCGTCGTGGCGACGGCGGACATGGCTGGGTACGGCAACGAGTCGGTCGCGGTGCATTTCGTATCGACTTTTCGGCACCACCTGTTCGCGTATGCCGGCCGGAATGTTTCGCCGGGCGGCCCGCCGGCGTCGATTCGCGTCCGGGCAGCGGCGCGCGTCGGACCGGTCGGGCAGCTCGCGTCCGATCTGCGGGCCCGCGTCCGCGGCGTGCCGGCCGCCAAGGTCGCTTGAATGGATGCCGTATTCCCCCTCGCCGCATTGGCGGTCACTTTGATGGCCACTTGTCGGACGCTCGGACTGGGCGTCGGCGCGGCCATCGCTGTCGGGTACGTCAACGGCGTGGCTCGGGCGAACTTTCTCGGCGTGTTCAGCACGTTCACGTTTGACGGCGGACTACTCGGACTCTACGCCGGGGCATATCTGTTCCACTCGCGGCGGTTTGCCGGGGTTTGGTCCGGGAGCGCAGCCAAGTACCTACTGTTCCTGATCGCCTGGCCGACACTGATGACCCTGATGCCGGTGAACGATCTGCTCGTTCAACTGGTCGCCCTCCGGGGGACCGTTTGGTTCCTTCCCGTCGTGTTGATCGCCTCTCGGCTTAACTCCACAGACCTCACGGTGGTGACACGAGTACTCGCAGTAATGAACCTGGTTGCCCTCGCCGGTGGGGTTTACGTGTACCACAACGGGGTGGAGGCTCTGTACCCAGAGAACGCGGTCACCCAGATCATCTACAAGTCAAAGGACGTCGGGAATTATGAGTACTATCGGATTCCGTCGACGTTTCTGAGCTCACACGCCTACGGCGGGACGATGCTGTACTCGCTGCCGTTTCTACTCGGCCACCTCTTCGGGCCACGGGTCGGCTGGCCGGACCGTGTTCTCGTGGCGGCCGGTGTGGCTGCGGCGGCGGCCGGCATTCTTCTCTGCGCCGCCCGCATGCCGGTGGTGATGTTCGCCGTTACGACCCTGGCGACGTGGGTTTTCACCAGGTTTGACCCGAAGGTTGGGCTTGTCGCGATCGGCCTGATAGCAACCGCGATCGGGGTCGCGTTGACCGACGAACGGATGCAGCGAGCCGGCACACTGGAGGACACTGAGGCAATATCGGGGCGCGTCAAGGGGAGTGCCAACGAGTCGTTCCTGGAACTGCTGACCACGTATCCAATGGGGGCCGGCATGGGGTCGTCGGTGGGGACGAGTATTCCATTCTTCCTGGCTGACCGTGCACCGGAGCAAGTGGGCCTTGAGAACGAGTTCTCCCGCATCTTGGTCGATCAGGGATGGGTCGGGCTGGCTGGCTGGCTGGCGTTTTTGGTCTGGCTGCTTCGGTCCCCTCCACCACTTCTGCTGTGGGCCCGTTGGGGCGCTGGCGTGATGATCATGTATGGGCTGTGTGTGTCGATCTGGGTGACGGGCTTTATCGGGACCGGAGCCCTCAGCGCGGTCCCCCAGTCAGTGATGCTACTCGTCATGATGGGCATCCTGGTCCGGGTCCGAGAGGCGGGGCGAGACCGTGAGTAGGTCCGCGCGCATCGCCCGGGCCGTCACGATCGGGTACGGGTATCAAGCCGTCGTCGCGCTGACAGGGCTCGTCCTCACCCCGGTCCTGCTGGGCGAGCTCGGGACGATCGACTACGGCCGGTGGCTGTCGGTCGGGCAGGTACTTGCCCTGCTCGGACTGCTTGATCTGGGAGTAACGGCCGTCCTGCCGCGAGAAGTGGCGGCGGCTGCAGGGTCGGCCGGGCGTGACTTGGCGGCCGTCGTGAACCGAGCGGCCTGGCTGGTCTGGCTGCAAATGCCGCTGGTCACCGTCGTGGCGACTGGGGTTTGGGCTGGAGTCACCGCCGCCCGCCCGGAGCTGGCCGGTCCCCTGGCGGTGATTCTGGGCGGGTTCGTCGTTCAATTTCCGCTCCGGGTTCCCGGCGCAGTCCTGACCGGGCTCCAGGATCTAACCTTCGGTGGGGTCGTCCAGGCTGGGACGTGGGCGGTGGCCACCGCGGTGTCGGTCAGTCTGGTACTGGCAGGGTGTGGGCTTTACGGTCTGGCGGTCGGCTGGGCCGCCGGGCAGTTGGCTGGGTGTGCGGCCTGTTGGGCACGACTGCGGACGCGATTTCCATCTGTCGGCGGGCCCGGCGGGTGGCCGGGCCGGGCGGCACTCGCCGGGGGGCTGGCCCCGAGCGGGTGGACGAGCGTCCGTCAAGTGGCCCTGCTCCTCCTGAACGGAGTGGACCTGATCGTCCTGGGCTGGGTGGCGGGGCCGACCGTCGTGGTCGTGTACGCCTGCACGGTCAAACTGGTCGCGGTGGTGAACAACCAGCCGTACCTAATCGGGACAACGGCTCTGCCCGCCCTGGCCGAGTTGCAGGCCGGCGAGGATCGGGTCCGAGTGTGGCGGGCGTGCCGGGCGGCCGGCCTCGGGATGATGTTGTTGAGCGGCGGACTGACAATCGCCGTCCTGGCGGTGAGCGCTGCGTTCGTCCCGCGATGGGTTGGACCGGAACAGTTCGGGGGGCCAGCCCTGGTCCTACTCGCCGTGCTGGCCATGGTCGCCCGTCACTTCGTGTACGCACTAAACCAGGCGGTGTTCGCTCTCGGGTACGACCGTCGGCTGGCGGTCGCCGCCCTGGCCGACGGCGTGGTCACGGTGGCCGCGATGGTCGCGTGGGTGACCGCCTTCGGGGCAATTGGTGTCCCCCTCGGTTCGCTCACCGGGCTCGTACTGACCTCCGGAGCGTCGGCCGTCGTCACACTGGCGACGGCACAAGGTGTTTCCGCGGCCGGGGCGGTTCGATGGGCCGTGCCGTGGTTGATCCGGTTCGTCGCCGTCGCCGGGCCGGTAGCCGCCGTGTCGTTTACCCCGGCCGCGGCCGAGCCGGCCGTCGCCGGAGGGCTGCTGGTTGGCGGGCTGACCGCATACGCCGCGGTCGTCCTTTCCCTGTTCGCCCACGAGCCGCTCGCCGGTTACCGGGCCGCCGCCATCTCCTCCATTCGCCGGTGGATTCGAGGGCCAGTGCACTGACCGCGGCCGGGAGAGCAACATGCGGGTCGCCCTGCTGTGGGCTGCCGAGCAACCTTTGACTCGGATTTCGGTACGGTACGAGCGGTACAGCCGCGGGTTTCGGGCCCTCGGGCACAATCCGGTCACGGTATGCCTGCCGGCCGCAGCACCCGGGTATACCGAGCCGATGGTCATTGCTCCGAATGAAGCGGCCCTCCGGACCGCTGAGTTCTACCGCGCCCTGCGACTGGACGCCGCCGTCGTCGTGACCTGGCTCAGGCTCCCGGAAATAGTCGGGGCTCTGAAGGCGGCCTGCCCATGGGTTGCGTCGGTCGCGGACAGCGACGGGCGGGTTGGGGCGCGCGTGTTTCCGGCCGCCACGCTCGTTAAGAGTTACTGGCAGCACCCGCGGCAGCTCGACCGGCTACGGGCTGCCAAGTATTGGGCGCAGCGATATCTGGGTCATTCCGCCGATTTCGACCGGCCTGTGCTGGAGTGCGCCGAGTTGGCCGACGTCGTCGCCATGGGGAGCGAACACGCACGGACGGATTTGGCTCACTTCTTTGGGCACCATCAGCGAGCCGACCTGACGGCCAAGCTGGCCGTGATCCCGTACCCGGTGGACGATTGCTATTTGGTCGGGGAAGTTGCCCGCGAGAGGCCGCCGCGGATCATGGCCGTCGGTCGCTGGGACGACCCGCAGAAGGACGCTCCATTGCTGGCCGCGTCTGTCCGGCGGGTGCTGGCCGCTCGTCCGGAGATCGAGTTCGTGCTCGTCGGCCCCGGCGGCGAATCGGCATTCGGCCCGGTCGCCCGCCGCTACCCGCAAGTCCAGATCCTTGGCCCGCAGCCGCCGGAAGCCATTGCGGCACTATTGGGCGGGAGCCGGTCCCTGGTCATGTCATCCCGTTGGGAAGGGGCACCGGTCGTGGTGAATGAGGCCCTGTGCCGAGGTTGTACGCTGATTGCCCCGGCGAGCGTGAACAGCGTCTGCTCGTTTACCCGGAATGGGGCATTCGGGGTTGTGGCCCGCGCTCGGACCGCCGCCGGGCTGGCAACCGCAATACTCAACGAGACGCAGGCCTGGGATGACGGTCGGCGGGACCCGGTGGTGATTGCCGCCACCTGGCGACCGCGATTCGACCCGGTGACGGTGTGCCGCCAGCTCCTCGTCGGGTCGGACCTGTCATGAGACTGAATACTGACACGATGCCGCGAGTGTCGGTCGTCTGTCTGAGCTACAATCGGCCACACCTTCTTGCCGATGCCCTCGCCGGCCTCAGCACCCAGACATACTCGAATCTGGATGTCACTGTCATCGACAACCGGAGCCCTCGGAGCGCAATGGTAGCCGAGGTTGCCCGTCGGTTCCCGCAATTTCGGTTCATCCCCAACCCCGCGAACGCCGGATTTGCCGGCGGAATGAACCTGGGCATCCGAATGGCGACCGGAGAGTATGTCTGTCTGACCGAGGACGACCTCCTCCTGGAGCCAACGTACGTATCAGCCCTTGTGGAACACTTCACCAGCCACCCGTACACCGGATTGGCTGGCGGGCTGCTCGTCAATCGCGAGTCCAGAACAGTACTCTGCGCAGGCGGCGAGTATGACCTCGGCCCTATATTTCGATTCCGATTTCGTTCCGAGGGAGAGTTGGCAGACGGGCAGTTCCGGGCACCGGTTGAGGTTCCCTTCATTAGTGGAAGCGTGGTATTCGCCCGGAGGGATTTCCTGGCCGGAGAGCTGAACGGATTCAGGGACGACTTTTTCCTGTATTACGAAGACCTCGACCTGTCCCACCGGGCCCGCCGGGCCGGCCGCCCCGTGGTAGTCGTGCCCCAGGCCCGAGCTTATCACGCGGAGCCCCCGCCGAACACTGCGTCGGCGCTCGTCGAGTATCACAAGTACAAGAACCTATATTCGGTCTACTTTCTGCATGCCCGGTACGCTGTACTGCCGGGATTCGTCCTGCGGTACGGACCCTGGGCCCTGGCAAAGACTCTGGCTCGTGGTCGGCTCTGGGACTTTTGGCGGCGGGCGAAAGCGTGGGCGTATGTGCTCCCGCGACTTCCCAAACTTCTCCGGGCGCGATGGTCTGCCTGACCAGAATTGCCGAAGCCTAACGATCAACCTCGCGCCACAACTTGGGTCGTCCGCACATCAGGATCGTTTTTCTGAACTGGATCGCGACACGATGAGCATGGTCGCGGAGCTACGAACTAATCGGCGGCTGTTCGGTTGAAGCTGGTCCGGGACGGACTTCATGCCCGGTATTCGGATTCTCGTTGCAACTACCCACCCGACCATTGTCGGGGGAATTGAAACGTATTTGTGCGAACTGATCCCGGCCCTGCGAAACCGGGGGTATCAAGTTGCCATACTTACCTCCACAGGGAACTGTGCCGAGGGACCCAGGCTCTATCCACCCGACCCGGAAGTCCCGTCGTGGGAGCTGGCTGGTGCAGACCCGAGGGTCGTGTTCGACGCTGTCGAAGCCTGGGGACCGGACGTGGCCTACCTGCATGGCTTGGAAGACGCGGCGGACGAAGAGGCATTGGTCGAGCGGTTCCCGACAGTCTTGTTCGCACACGGGCACAACGCGACGTGCGTGAGCGGGAGCCGGACACACGCCTTCCCCACATACCGCCCGTGTAACCGGCAATTCGGTCCGGCATGCCTGTTCCACTACTTCCCGCGCCGATGCGGTGGGCGAAACCCGCTCACCATGATCGGCCTTTATCGGCAAGCGCGCCGCCGAGCTGAGCTGCTCTCGCGATACGCGGCTGTCGTGGTCGCCAGTCGGTCCATGGCCGACGAATATCGTGCCCACGGCGTCCCGGAAGACCGGCTCCACCGAATCCCGCTCTTCCCAACTGGCGTTACGCCCGACTCGGCCCCAACGCCGCGCCCCGGAACCGGCCGGGTGTTGATGGTCGGCCGATTGTACCCCGAGAAGGGCGGCTGTCTCCTCGTCGAAGCAATGGATCAGGCGGCCGCCCGGCTCGGCCGCCCGCTTCGCCTGATTGTCGCCGGGAATGGGCCGGATCAGCCGCGAATGGAGGCCCTGGCCGCCCGCCGCGGTGTACCGGCGGAGTTCCACGGGTGGGTTGGACCTGACCGCCGGGCCGATCTGATGCGCGGCGCCGATCTGCTCGCCATACCGAGTGTCTGCCCGGAGACGTTTGGGTTGTCGGGGACTGAAGCCGGGTGTCTTGGGCTGCCCGCGGTCGGCTTCGCGGTTGGCGGCCTCCTGGACTGGCTCGCCCCCGGCGTGTCCGGGGAACTCGCCCCCGACGATCCACCGACGGCCGCGGGCCTGGCCGATGCGATCTGTCGCGCCCTGGCGGACCCGGTTCATCTGGCCCGCCTGGCCACAGGGGCGCGTGCGATGGCACACTCGTATTCCCGAGAGGCCCACGTGGCGGCGGTGTCAGCCCTCTTGGCCCGCGCCGCCCGACAGGTCCCCGTCGCCGCTCAGAATGCCGCGGCGTTCAGTCCATGAGCTCCCCGAGCACAAGTGTTCTGATTGCCAGCTGCCGGCCCGCGGCGCTGGCCCGGTGCCTGGACAGCCTGGCCGCCCAGGCAATGCCAGCCGACGAAGTGATTGTCGCCTGGCAGGGCGGCGATACGGCCACACGCAACGCGGCCCTTGCCGCCGCACGATCCGGGCTTCCCGTGCGCACTGTTCACAGCCCCGATATCGGGGTGGTGCCGGCCGAGAACGCCGCCCTGGACGCGGCGGTCGGAGAAATCGTCTTACTCATCGACGACGACGCAGTCGCCCCGCCCGATTGGTTGGCGCGACACCTTGACCATTACCGGAATCCGCGGGTCGGGGCGGTCGGCGGCCCGTTCACCAATGTGGGTTCTGATGGCATCCCGTTCTCGACGCGCACCGCGGAGCCAGTTGGGACGATCACCTGGTACGGCAAACCCTACGGCAATATGAGCGACCAGCCGCTGTCGTGGCGGCTGCGACCGCCGACGCCGGTCCACCACCTGGCGGGGGGGAACATGAGTCTCCGCC
>DATFWZ010000732.1:0-21162 GCA_035258765.1 Gemmataceae bacterium | reverse complement strand
CCCCGGACACGGTAATCCGGCTGATCTTCTGGCCCGCTGCCTCGTGTTCGCGGACGCCGAGCCCGATCAGATAAGCCAATGCCTCCAGCGACGCCCGGAACCGGACGCCCGGGTCCTTCGGCTCGCTTGGGAACCACTGTACGCGCGGGACGGTCACGCCGATCGACGGCTCGGACAGGACGAACGGCAGGACCGCAATCCCATTGCACCCCGGGGGCACCGGCCGGGCGGCTTTTTCGAGGGCATCCCACTGCGGCTTCGGGCCGACGACGCGGTCGAGGAACTGGGCCCCGTTGCTGTAGCAGCGCATCCAGAGATACGGGCCCCAGTTGAGCTTCATGGCGTCGAGCGACCCGGACTGCGGGGTCGTCGCCGCGCACGAGTTCACCACGGCCGAATTGCCGAGGATGATCGCGACCTGGCCCGCGTCTACCGCCCCGCCGCCCACGAGCCCGGCCGCCTGGTCATCGAGGGTCGGAAAGATGAGGGGCCTGTGATTGGCCGGCAGGCCGGCCTCCAGGGCGACGTGGTTGGCAAGCTTGCCGACCGGTTCGTTCATGTCCTCGATGATCGCCGGCAGCGATTGCCAGGCCAGCTCGCGGTGCTCGGGTTTCGCAAGGCAATTTAGCATTTCGCGGCGCCACTGATTAGTCCGCAGGTCCATGATGCCGGTCGAGGCGGCCGACGAGACGCTCGTGACGCCGAAACGGCCGGTCAGATAGCCGGCCGCGCACGGCCCGTGCGGGAGCACGAACGCCGTTTGCTTCCACGCCTCCTCGGGGAGCGTCTCCTCATCCTTGACGAGATGGCTCAGCGTGTACCGCACCGCCCACGGGCCGCCGATCAACTTCTTCACCGCCTCCGGTCCGCCCAGCCGCACCTGGCCCTTCTCGTGGTAGACGGCCAGCGTCTGATCGTTCCAGCAGATGGCCCGGCGGACCTGGTTGCCGAGCCGATCGACGCGCCCCGCGGTGTGGTGCGTCGCCGAGATGCCCCCGGCGACCCAGTCGTCGAGCCGGCCGAGATCGCGCAATTGCGCGGCGATCGCCCGCGTGGTGGCCCGGGCTTGTCCTTCAAGCTGCATCAAGTTCAGCTCGGAGACTCCCCCCTCCGTCCACAAGTCGGTCGGGAAGCGAACCTCCGCAACGACTTTCCCCGACAAGTCGAACGCCAGGCACTTGACCGCCCCGGTGCTGAAGTCCCAGGCGGTGACGATGGAGTTGGGGGAGAGCGTGAGAGTCGGCATAGGGCACCTTTCCGTCCTATCAGTCCACGCGCATCAGCCACCACGCCAGCGCCAGGAACCCGGTCCCGAAGCCTATCAGGGCTGCGCACGCCCCCGCGACGATCCCGATATTCGGGTCCGGGTTGAGCAGGAGCTGCTGGTACGCGTCGAGGGCCCAGGCGTGCGGGGTGATGTGGCTGATCTCGCGCATCGACTCCGGCATCAGGTCCCGGGGCATCATCGACCCCCCGATCCCGGCCAGCACCAGCACCAGGAGTGTTCCGTAAACGGCTACCTGCGTCTCGGTCCGGGCGATGCTGGCCACGAGCATCGCCAGCCCAGTCGCGGCCAACGCGGTCGCCACGACCACGGCCAGGAGCCAGCCCGGGTGCGACCCCCAGTGGAGGCCGAACATAATCTTCCCGGCCACGAGCAGGAATACGCCCTGGAACAATGAGACGCCGAGGGCCGGGAGGAATTTACCCAGCAGGAGCTGTCCCCGAGTAAGTGGGGCCGCCCGCAGGCGCACGAGGGTGCCTTGCCGGCGCTCCGACACGAACAGCCAGCCCACCGTCAGGACCAGGAAGAACGCGAACGTGACCGTGTACGACGGCACCAGGATCTGGAACCGCAAGGCCCCGCGCTTCGGCAGCCCGCCCTCCTCCTCGTATGTCGAAACGGTTCCTTGCCGGTCCGTCTTCGGGTCGTTCCGCGTCAGCCCGGCCCAGGTGAATGCCTTGAAGTCGTAGTGGCTGAAGGTTTCCGCGACCGCGTCCTGAACCTTCGGGCCGACCTCCCGCTGGACGCTCGGCTGGAGCACCTCACCGAACGGGATCCCCTTCCCGACCCGGGCCGCGAACTCCTCGTCCTGGAACAGCTCCCGGATCAGCTCCTGGAACTTGGGGAGTTGCGGCTTCATCACCGCCGCCAGGCCGCCGAACTTCTTCTTCAACAGCTCGTCGAACTTCGGGTCGGCGAAGATATTCGCGAGCAGCTTTTCGAGCACCGGGTCGAGCTCCGCGAGCACCGGGCCGGGGATGTCCTTCTTTGCCTTCAGCTTGTCGGCCACCAGCCGCATGAACTCCTCATCTCCCACCCGTTCGAACGCCTTCCCGATCATCCACGGGATCACCACGCGAAACAGGGTCACCTGGGCGACCTGCTCAATGATCGACGCGGCCGCCAACTGGGTTGGGTCCTTGAGGATGGTCAGCCCGACCTTGCCCGGGTTGATCCCGTCGCGGTAGAGGGGGTTCAGCGGCTCGGGGTCGGCCTTGGTCAGGAATGAGCACCGGTGCATCTCGGCACTGAAGTTCTGCTCGAAGACGAGCACCGCGGACCGCCGGCCGTTGCGGACCAGCCGCTCGGCTTCCTCGCGGGACTCGATCAGCTCGATGCGGATATCCGCGGTCCCGGCGAGGTCGTCGATCACCACCTCGGACCATTTTTGGGGCGGGTAGGGGCCGTGGTTCGGCGGCAATCCTTCGTCCAGGTTGACGACCGACACGCGGAGCCGGTCGTCCGGCTTCTGGCCGAAACCCTCGCCGACGACCACGCTCAGGACCGCGACGAAGACCAGCGGCGTCACCAGCAGGATGACGGCCGACCGGTAGTCGCGCTTGAGGAGGCGAAAGTCCTTGGCGGCGAGTGTCCAGGTAGACATGGCGATGGTTGGGGTAGCGGGAGTCGTGAGGCTTCCGCCGTCTACGCCCTCATCGTTCTACACATCCCGGCGAGAGGCTGGAGGGGGCGAGCGTCACGGAAGTTGGCAGGAAATGTAGTTCCCGGGACGTCGTTAGCCGCGACGCGGAGGCTTTGCGCAGCGGAGCGCGAAGCGTCACTTGCCCCGGGGCGCTCACCATGAGCCCCCCGACACGTTCAGCGTTCGCGCTCCGCTGCGCAGAGCCTCCGCGTCGCGGCTTCACGACGCATTGGAAATCAGTGCGGCGCCCAATCACCAACTCGAACGATGCTCGCCCGACCGAAACGGATTCTGACTGGCGTGCGCGCGACTTCGCCGCCGCCCGGACACGCTTCGTGCGTCCCAGACGGCGGCGAAGGAAGGGTAATTCGATGAGGACGGGAAGGAGTTGCTATCTCAGTTCAACCGCCATTAGTCCTTTCCCTGGACCGCCTGGAACAGCTCGGACATCTTCATCCCAAGTGCCAGGCAGATTCTGTACAGGGTCTCAATCGACGCGGAGTTCTTTCCCAGCTCGATCTGCGACAGGTAACCAAGCGAGACGCCGGTCCGGTCGGACATCTGCTGCAGGGTCATCTTGAGGCTCTTGCGGCGCTCGCGAATCACCGAGCCGAGGGTCTCCCGCAGGGCCTCCTCGGTCATCCGCAACAGACCCTTCTGCTCCAGGCAGCGGACGACCAGGTTGCGCATCTGCTCGGGCTGGAACGGCTTGGTCAGGTAGTCGTAGGTGCGGGCCCGCAGGCAGCTCAGGGCGCTCTCGACCGACGGGTAGCCGGTGACGACGATGACGCTCGCGTCCGGCTGGTGGTCGCGGACCCAGGCGAAGATCTGTTCGGCGTTCAGCCCGGGCAGGATGTAGTCCATGATGATCAGGTGGTAGCCCTGGCCCTTGAGCCAGCCTTCCACCTGGGACGGGTCGGACAGGGTGTCGATCATGAACCCGTCGTTCCCGAGCAGAGTTTGGATGAACGTACAGACCGAGGGGTCGTCGTCCAGGATCAGGATGCGGATCTCGCCGGCGGCCTGGAAATCGGCCAACCCGGCGGACGGGGAGACACGCACGGCGTGGCGGTTCACCTCGGCCGGCGGGGCGGGGGATCGAACGGTCATTTCACAGAGCCTCCGGAAGAGCGGCCGGCTTCCAGGGCCGGGACCCGCGCCGCGGCCAGGGGGAACACGACGCGGATCGTCGTCCCCCGGCCCGGCGCGGCGTCCACCTGGACCCCGCCGCGGTGCGCGTACAGCATTCGGTAAACCACCGCGAGGCTGAGCCCGCGGTGGCGGAACTTCGTGGTAAAGAACGGCTCAACAAACACCCGCCGCCGGGCCTCGTCAGGCAACCCGGGCCCAGAGTCGGCGATCCGCACCTCGACGTGCGGCCCGGTCGCTGGGCGGCCGAGAAACCCCGCCAGGTCGGCCGGGGCGAGCTCCACCAGCCGGGCCGTTAACTGGACCAACCCGTCCTTGGGACTCGCCTCGACCGCGTTATCCAGTAGGTGGCCGAGGATCATCTGCAATCCGCCGCCCTCGATGGCCACCGCCGGCAGGTCGGCCGCGACCTCCGATTCGATCCGGACGTTCGGGGCCGTATTGACGAGGCGGGCGACCTCGCGGGCCAGGGCGTTGGACACCCCCGCGGGCAGCGGCTTCGCCTGCCCGCCGCGGCTGAGCTGGTGAAGCTGGGCACAGAACTTCATCCCGTGCCGGGCGGCGCTATCCGCCTCGCGAACGTTCTGGTGCGCCGGCGTGTTCGGCGGCAACTGGTCGAGTGCCAGGGAGGCGAAACCGGTAACCCCCTGAAAAACGTTGTCAAAGTCGTGGGCGACGCGGCCGGCCACGCGGGCGGCATCCTCGAGCCGCTGGGCGATCCGGGCCTGCTCGGCGACGGGGCCGAGGAAGCGCGTTAGCGCCGGCGAATTCGCGACAGCGTTCGCGGCCAGCTGCAGGAAATTCCGGTCGCTGTCGCCTGGAACATCCGCCCAAAAGGAGCCGGCAGGCTGCCCGGAAATTTGGAGCGGGGACTGAAACGGGGGGTTGGGCATCACCGCAGTCTGGGCCAGCAGCACCGCGGGGCCCTCGGCCGGCCATCGCAAGCCGGCGGCCTTCGCCCCGAAGGCGGTGCAAAAGTCGGTAAGCATCTCCGGGGCATTTGCCCAACCGTCGGATGATCCGAGCAGTCGAGTCAGAAACGACACCCGGGCGGGAACCCCACTGTCCGTCACAGATTCGCTCTCTTCTCGGGCGATCGCGCCGTCGGAACCGGTTGTTCAGGCCGGACCGAAGGGGGGCGGCCGCCTAAAGCTACTTAGTTCATGCGAGATCGAAGTCAAATCGCGTTGTAGCGATGGAACGGAATGTTCCGGGCCTGTCGAAGGCTGGGTAATCTGCAAAAATCAGCTACGCCCAGAAGTTCTGTGCCGGGTGTGCTATTTTTCGCGTCTGGTCAATAGGGGTAATTCAGAATTAAGACGGGCGCGGACAAGAAAAAGATGGGCCAACCTCTCGTTGACAGCCCGCACGCCGATTTCTATGTGGATGGCGAATAATGAAATAGCCTCGTCCCCTCTCCGCGAGGCCCGGATCCCGGGACTGACCGAGGGCACGCGCCATGTGGTCCACGCCGCCCAACCACCCTTTGCGCCGGCTGTTCGCCGGCCTCACCGAACACGCCTTCCTGACCGCGATCGGCGTTACCGACCCGCCGCTCATCGATTATGTGTCCGAACTGCTGACCCGGTTCACACACTTCAACGCCGTATACCGGCTGCAGGGTCCGCACGGCCGGCCGCTGACCGAAGTTGCGGAGATGGTTATGGAGGCCGAGGAAATCCCACCGGAGGGCCGCACCCGCCGCGAATACCACCGCCATATCGGTGACTTCACCCTGTTCTGGACGGGGCTGTTCCCGGAGGCGGTGAAGCGGCAGGAGGCCGGCTGGTCCCGCGACTCGTTCGTCAGTTACACCCTGCAAGGCAAGAGGTCGTACCTGATCGCCGGGTCGTTCGACGACGACATGTACCGCGAGGAGTCGGCGGTGCTCAAGCGGCTCGGGGTCGAGTTTGAACTTTGCGCCGTGGGCCTCAACCGGGTGCGAAAGGAACTCGACGAACTGCAAACCGACGGCGAATCTGCTCGCCTGTTCGGCGGTTGAGCGAGAGCACAAGATCGGAATCTTGTGCCACGGGTTGTGGCGACAAGATTCCGATCTTGTCGGCCGGTGCCCACGTGCGAACTGTAGCTGTCACGCAGCCGCTACAGGTACGGTGAAGGCCCTCCTCCCAACTTGTCCTTGGCACGTCCTTTACGTCGCATGAAGTGATTTCAATTGCACCGAACGTCCCGTAGGGCAGATTGGGAAACCTTTCCCAGGGCACGCTTGACCTCGACACCCCTCCCGCGATCCCCCTATACTCCGACCGCTTTCGGAACACGCGGCCTCTCCCAGGCCGCGACCCTCACGGACGAGGACCGACTCATGTCCCCCTGGCTTCGGGCCGCGCTGTTCGGCGCCGGATTCGCCGCTGCGTTTTTCCTCGGTCAGCTCCTCACCCGCCCGCCGACGACCACGCCACCCAACGTGACCCTCGTGTCCGCGGCCCCGGTCCCCGAGCGGTCCATTCAGACGCCGATGATGGAGCCCCCGGCTATCATGCCGCCGGTCGGCCAGGCCACGTCGCCCGACGAGATCGAGGTCAACAAGAATGACCTCAACTTCAAGATCATCGAGAAGGGGCTGTGGAAAGATACGACGGTCGTGGACAAGTCGGAGCCGACGCCGGCGGTGCTGGTTCAGGCGGGCAAGGACGATGTGCCAGCGGTGCCAGTGCCGGGCATCAAGATTCCCGAGAAGGGCGGGGGGGCGGAATTCCAGCCGCCCCTGCCGGCCGACCCGCGGCCGCCGGAGCCGCGGATCGCGGATCTGGATGTTGCTGGGTCCCCGGTCGCGCCGCCGCCAAAGGTCATTGAGGACTCGGGGCCGAAGCTACTCAACACCCGATCCGTGGCACTCGACTTCCAAGTCACGAAGGTCGGACTTTCGCCGGTGAAGGCCGTGGAACTGTGGATAACGCGGGACAGGGGCAAGACGTGGGAGAAGCATGATCGCGTCGAAGGGGTCCGGTCATCATTGCGTGCCCGCGTGTCAGGTCCGGACGGGGATTACGGCTTCAGGCTGGTGTTCGAGAGTGAGTCCGGCATGCGCACCCCGGAGCCAAAATCGGGTCAATTGCCTGACAAGGTGCTGGAGCTCGATACGACGCCTCCAAAGGTAACGGTGTTCCCGGTTCGTCCGATTCCGAATCAACCCGGGACCGTTTTGATTAGATGGGATGCAACCGACCCACATCTCGACCTCGACAGTGTTCGCGTCGAATACAGCCTCGACGCCCGTCAATGGCACCTGATCGCATCCGGCAAACAAGTGGACGGGGGAGGGCATTTCACCTGGAAAGTCCCGAAGGACTTGCCGCCGAAGGTGTTTCTGCGCGTGTCCGCCAGCGACACGGCCGGCAACACGGGTATCGCACAGTCGTCCGAGCAAACGTCAATCGACCTCGTCCCCCCGGAGGGGAAGATCACCGGCATCCGCCCGGACACGACCGACGACCGCGGGCCAATGCCGCGAGAAGTCGGCGCGGCCGCCCCGGCCGCGGGCATGGTTCCCGTAGAAGAGTTGTTGAAGGCACTGATCCCGGCCGTCCTCAGCTCGCCGGCTCCCGACAAGATCCCGGTCGGGAGTGAGTGTCCCGAAGTGGACCAGCCGTGCGATATGGACGTTCGCGAGTGGCTCGGGCAGCTGACGCTCCGCGACGCGTTGAGGTACGACCCGCCGCTTGTCGGGTTCGAGCAGTTTGAGTTAAACCCGCTCCGTCTGCTGAGGCGAACGAATGCGATCTTCGCCGGCGGCCGCTCGTTATTGAACTTGATGTGCGACACGGATTGGAAGCCCTCCACGGCCGCCCCGGAATCCATCGAGTCGTGGAACCTCGAACGATTCCGGCGGCCCGTCAACGGCGCCTACGATAGCCCATTCTGGGGGACGTTCCCCGGGCCGGGAATCGTTTTGGACTTTTAGCGTCGATCAGCGCCAATCGTGGGCGGGGACCGTCCCGGCCCCCGTCACCCCTTGAATCCGCCGCAAGATTCCCCAGTCTAAATCCCCGGCGAACCCGACCGTCTAGCCGTGGCGCGAACCTGGAGCCCCAACGCGCTCCAACCTCGCGCCACGGCTAACTCGTTTCCCACCAACCATATACGGCAGCACCGCGCCAACCAGTCATGGCCAGTTCCCTTCACGGTAAGAGACTCGGCATCCTCGTCGGCGGCGGCCCCGCCCCGGGCATCAACGGCGTCATCTCGTCCGTCACCATCGAGGCCATCCTCAACCACGGCATGGACGTGATCGGCTTCCAGAACGGCTTCCGGCACCTCGTCGAAGGCTCCGCCCAGCACAACCGCAAGTTGACCATCGAGGAGGTCGCGGCCAGCTACCTGCGCGGCGGCAGTATCCTGGGCACCGCCCGGACCAACCCGGCCAAGAAGGAAGAACACATGGCCAACGTGCTCCGGGTGTTCAAGGAGATGGGGATCGAGTGCCTGGTCACCATCGGCGGCGACGACACCGCGTTCTCCGCCAGCCAGGTGGCCAAGCGGGTCGGCCCCGGGGCGGTCCGCGGGCCGGGGGACGCCAAATTCATGCGCGTCTGCCACGTCCCCAAGACGATCGACAACGATCTGCCCCTGCCCGAGGGGACGCCGACGTTCGGGTTCGAGACGGCCCGGCACTACGGCACGCTGACCACCCGGGCCCTGCACGCGGACGCGAAGACGACCGGCCGCTGGTACATCATCATCTCGATGGGCCGGGCCGCGGGGCACCTGGCTCTGGGCATCGGCAAGTCGTCGGCCTCGACGATCACGATCATCCCGGAGGAGTTTCGCGGCACCCCGGTGACGCTGGAGGCCGTCACCGACCTGATCATCGGGGCCATCCTCAAGCGCCGGGTGCTCGGCCGCGACTACGGCGTCGCGGTCCTGGCCGAGGGGTTGATCGAGTCGATCGGCGAGAAGGGGCTGGTCGCCGCGCTGGGCGACGACCTCAAGGCGTACGGCCGCATCGAGCGCGACGACCACGGACACCTGCGTCTCGGGGAGCTGGAATTCGGCCGGATCATTAAAGACTTCTTGAAGAAACGGCTCAAGGAGATCGGCCTCAAGGTGGACTTCATCGACAAGGACCTGGGCTACGAGCTGCGCAGCGCCGACCCGATCCCGTTCGACGCGGAGTACACCCGCGACCTCGGCTACGGCGCGGTCAAGTTCCTCGCCAGCGACGCGGCGACGCAGTACGGGGCGGTGATCAGCTTCGTGGACGGGCGGATGGTGCCGCTGCCGTTCGAGCAGATGATCGACCCAAAGACGCAGCGGATGAAGCCGCGAAAGGTGAACGTAGATAGCGAGTCGTTCCTGTGCGCCAAGCGGTACATGGTCCGCCTGGAGCCGTCCGATGTGGAGGAGCCGGCCCGCCTGCGGGCGCTCGCCGGGCTGACGAACCTGTCGCCGGAGGAGTTCAAGAAACGGTTCGAGGTGGTGGCGACAATGTAGGCTTGTCGTTCGCGGCAAAAACAAGCGGGACCGGGGTTTGGACCCCGGCCCCGCCCTTCCCTTGTGGGGCGTCCGCCGCAAAGCGGAGCACTTTTCCGACGCGTCCCCGCCGGCGATTATTCACTTCTCGCCAACGCAGCATCCCTTTCGATCTCGAGCGTCGAGGGCAAACCACGTGCGGATCTTCGGCCCGCATCGGGTCCGGCGGTAGAGAATGCCCAGGTAGACGCCCGGCGACACCTCGCGCACTTCGTCGCGACATCGGGGGAACAGAAACGAGGTCTCCGAGTAGTCGAAAACGGTGGTCGGCCCGCCGTCGAACCAGCTGTCGCCCGGGTAGATCGTCGCCCGCACCGTCGGCAGGCCGAACGTCACGTTGTACGTCGTCCCGTCCGGCGGGAAGTACTTGCCCTGCCACGCCGTCACCTGCGACAGCCGGGCGACTGGGGTGGTGACCAGCGATCCGGGCTTGTAGATGATTAGCCCGGGCGTGAACCCGCAAGGGACCGGGGCCGGGGGAGACTTGCGGTAGATCTCGGCGAGCTCGCATTCCGGCATCTTGAGGAGCATGTCCGGCGTGTAGGCGTGGCTCGCGGAGACGGGTCCGGGAACAGCGATCACAGTCCGCTCTGTCGCGAATTCGGTTTGCACCGGCGGCTGCGCTGCGGCACCGCCGACCAACACCCCGACCCAACCCAGAATAAACAAACTACGCACGGCACCCTCCTTCGTTGGCCGGGAGAGTATCGTCCCGGGCGGGGGGCGGTCCGAGCGATTCGGACGCGCCCGGCCCGTCGATCTCGAAAGCTGGGCAAGCTGCGCGGGTGGTTCGGTGTGGTCGAGCGAGCGCGCCTCGCGAGCGCAAGAAAGGCAATCTGGGTAAGGATTACGGGCGATCGCTTGCGGCCAAGTCCATCTATCCGCGTCATGGAAAATCGGTAGAATTTAGGTCCGTTGCCGGGGCCTGCCGAAAGAGAGTAGGGTCGCGGACCCCGGGCAGGATGGCCCGGCCCCGGACGATTCGCGAAACCCTGCGCCCGCGACACCCCGACCGACCGGATGACATCGCATGAGTAAACCCGTCTCGGTCCCCCTTCTCGACCTGAAGGCCCAGTACGCCGCCCTCCGGGACGAGATCCGCCCGGCCGTCGATCGGGTCCTCGAGTCGCAATTGTGCATCAACGGCCCGGAGGTCGCCCAGCTCGAGAAGGAAGTCGCCCGGTACTGCGGGTGCAAGCACGCGATCGGCGTCAGCTCCGGGACCGACGCCCTCCTCGTCGCCCTCATGGTCCTCGACGTCGGGCTCGGGGACGAGATCATCACCACCCCGTACACGTTCTTCGCCACCGCCGGCTCCATCGCCCGGCTCGGCGCCCGGCCGGTGTTCGTGGACATCGAGCCGGCCACGTTCAACATCGACGCGAAGGCGATCGAAGCGGCCGTCACCCCGCGAACCAAGGCGATCATGCCGGTCCACCTGTTCGGCCAGTGCGCCGACATGGGCGCGATCATGGACGTCGCCCGCCGACACAAGTTGCCGGTGATTGAGGACGCGGCCCAGGCGATCGGGTCGGAGTACCAGGGCAAGCGGGCCGGGTCGATCGGCGACATCGGCTGCTTCTCGTTCTTCCCGTCCAAGAACCTCGGGGCCGTCGGCGACGCCGGGGCCTGCACCACGAACGACGACGCTCTGGCGAAGCGCCTGCTCAGGCTCCGCGGGCACGGGGCCGAGGTGAAGTACTACCACGACGAGGTCGGCGGCAACTTCCGCCTCGACACCATCCACGCGGCCGTCCTGTCGGTGAAGCTCAAGTACCTGGACCAGTGGACGGCCGCCCGGCGGGCGAACGCGGAGTTCTACACCAAGGCGATCGAGGCGAACCCGCTGTTGCGGTCGGTAGTTACTCCGCCGCCGGTGGTCGAGTCCCGGCACATCTTCAACCAGTACGTGATCCGCACCCGCGACCGCGACGGGTTGAAGGAGTTCCTCAAGGTCCACCAGATCGGGACGGAGATCTACTACCCGGTCCCGATGCACCTGCAGCAGTGCTTCGGGTACCTGGGCCACCGCCCGGGCGACTTCCCGCACAGCGAGGAGGCCGCCCGGACGAGCTTGGCCGTCCCGATCTACCCCGAGATGACCGAGGCCCAGAAGCAACACGTGGTGGACAGCCTGGCCGCCTTCGCCGGCGAGAAGACCGCCAACCGAGCCGCGTAAGCAGAGGACCCGATGGCCGAACCCGCACGCCGGCTGCACGAGAAGCCGATGCCGTACTGGCTGGCCGACGCCCGGCCGGCGCGGTTGACCGTCCGCACCCCGGAGCAGGATGCGGAGGTCGCCTGCCGCGTCGAGACCCTCCTGCGCAAGTTCGAGGACCGGTCGGCGGTCGTCGGCGTCGTCGGGCTCGGCTACGTCGGGCTGCCGTTCGCGGTCGAGAAGGCGAAGGTCGGGTTCCGGGTGGTCGGGATCGAGCAGAACCCGAAGCGAGCCGCCCGCGTCAATGCCGGGGACAACTACATCGAGGACGTGGTGAACGCCGAGCTGACCGAGCTCGTCGGCCGCAGCCGCATCCGGGCGGTAACGGACTTCACCGAGGTCCCGCAGATGGACGTGGTTGTCATCGCGGTCCCCACGCCGCTGACAATCAACCTGACCCCGGACCTGCAGTACGTCGAGAACGTCACCCACGAGTTGGCCAACCACATCCGCCCCGGCCAGCTCATCAGCCTGGAGTCCACCACCTACCCGGGCACGACCGACGAGGTCATGCTGCCGATCCTGGAGCGGTCGGGGCTGAAGGTCGAGCAGGACTTCTTCCTGGCCCACTCCCCGGAGCGCGTTGACCCGGGCAACAAACGGTTCAACACCAAGAACACGAACAAAGTTGTTGGCGGGGTCGGCCCGGAGTCGCAGAAGGTGGCCGTCGCCTTCTACTCGCAGGCGATCGACAACATCGTGCCGGTCTCGAGCGCCAAGGCCGCCGAGATGGTCAAGGTGTACGAGAACACCTTCCGGGCGGTGAACATCGCGCTCGTCAACGAGATGCTCCTCTTGTGCGACCGAATGGGCCTGAGTGTCTGGGAGGTGTTGGACGCGGCGTTCACCAAGCCGTTTGGGATCATGCCGTTCTACCCCGGCCCGGGCGTCGGCGGGCACTGCATCCCGCTCGACCCGCACTACCTGGAGTGGAAGGCCCGCGAGTTCAACTTCAACACCCATTTCATCGCCCTGGCCGGCGAGATCAACCGGCGGATGCCGGAGTTCGTTCGCCAGAAGGCGGCCCGGGAGCTGAACCGGTTCGGCAAGGCCGTGTCGCGGTCGAAGGTCCTGGCCCTCGGCGTCTCGTATAAGCGGGACGTCGGCGACTGGCGCGAGTCGCCGGCCGTTGAGGTGATCGAGCTGTTGCAGGAGGACGGGGCCGAGGTGGTATACCACGACCCGCACGTCCCGGACTTCCGCGACCGGGGGCTGTCGATGGAGTCGGTGCCGTTGACGGACGAGCTCCTGGCCGAGTGCGACCTGGTGATTGTGCTCACGGACCACTCCGGGGTCGATTACGACCGCGTCGTGGCTGGCGCCCGACACGTCCTCGACACCCGGAACGCGTGCCGGAAGGTGACCGAGGGGCGCGACAAGGTCGTGCTCCTGTAATCCCCTCAGGTGACCGGTCCTGTTCCGCGACTACCGCATCCGGCGCGAGCGGCTGCTGTTCACGCTCGGCCGGTGCCTCGGCCTGGACCTGTACGTGCAGGCCGTGAAGTGAGTCCGGGCGGTCCGCAATGCCCCGCCAACGCCGGTGAGGCTCTTCCGGACACCGCTCTTACCACAGGAACTGTGCGATGGAGACCCTGGTCAAGCGAGCGGTTCGCAAGGTCGGTAAGTTGTTCTCTTCTGATGCACCGCCGCGTCGGAAGCCGGTGCCGCTGCGAAACCCGTACTCCATTCAGACCGCGAACCCGACTTCCAGATCCGCGGTGGACGAGTACTGGGGGGACTACACGATCAAGAGTGAGCCGTTCGCCACGGCTCAGGAGACTCTGGACTTCCACCAGTGGCGGTCCGACCACTTTCACAAGTCTTACGAGTTCAAAGGATTCTGGGACGACCACCGGGGCAAGGTCCTGCTCGACTACGGTTGCGGACCTGGCCACGACCTGCTGGGCTTTTCGTTATTCAGCAAGCCAGCCAAGATCTACGGCATCGACATCAGTCACAAGGCGTTGTCGCTGGCCGGGCACAATGTCGGACTGCACAACATTCCGCCCGACCGGCTGGAGCTGATCCAAACCGGGGACCTCACGGACCGCATCCCCCTTCCCGACGCCAGTGTGGACTACGTCCATTGCTGCGGCGTCGTCCACCACACCAGCAAGCCGGAAGTGATCCTCCGGGAGTTCCATCGAGTCCTCAAGCCCGGGGGCCGGGGATTGCTGATGGCGTACAACAGGAACAGCATTTTCTTCCACCTCTATGTGGCCTACGCCCGGCGGTTTTTGGATCCCCAGTTCTCCGGCTGTACGGCGGACCAAGTGTTCGCGCAGTCCACGGACGGGCCAAAGTGCCCGGTCTCCCGGTGTTACGAGGCGGCGGAGTTCTCCGCGCTGTGCGCGAGCGCCGGGTTCGATGTGAACTTCGTTGGCGGGTTCGTCGCGTGTAACGAGCTGGACCTTTGGCACATGCACGCGGCCCGGGCGCTGCAGGACTACCGCCTAGTCGACCCGCACAAGGCATTCCTCAAAGAGCTCGACTGGGACGAAAAGGGCCTGCCGCTGTACCGCGGAAAGTACGCCGGCATCGGCGGGACGTATCGCATCAACAAGAGGTAGTGGCAGGCGACATGGCGTTGACGACCAGCCTCCGCCGGTACGCGGTCCGGCACTCCGCCGTGTACCTGATCACGCATGCCCCGTTGCTGGGGCGGGTCACGCGGACGGAGCTGCGCGCCCGGTACGCGGGCACCCTGCTCGGGCCGGCCTGGGCACTCCTTGGGCCCCTCGTCCTGCTCGGCCTGTACGCCGTCACCTACACAATGATCCTGCGGGTGCAGGTCGGCGGATTCGAACCGACTCGGTACGTGCTGTTCATCTTCGCCGGGTTAGTCCCGTTCCTGGCCACCGCGGAGGCCTTGAACCAGGGCGTGTCATCGGTCCTGGCGAACAAGTCGCTGCTGAGCAACACGGTGTTCCCGATCGACCTGGCCCCGGTGAAAGCCGTGCTCCTGGCCCAGGTGCCCCTGGCGGTCGGAATGGCCCTGATCCTGGCCGGCGGGGCGGTGTTCGACGGCGGGGTCCCGTGGACCGCGGTCCTGCTCCCGGCCGTCTGGCTCTTGCACGCCATCACCCTGGTGGGACTGTGCTGGTTCCTGGCCCTGTTCAACGTGGTGCTGCGCGACCTGCAGATGCTCATGGCCGCGGCCCTGCTGGCCTTGCTGATCATCTCCCCGATCGCGTACACCCCCGACATGGTGCCGGACGGGCTGAAGTTCCTGGTCGATTTGAACCCGTTCGCTTATTTTGTGGTCGCCTACCAGAAGGTGCTGGTACTGGGTCAGGTGCCCGCCGGGCGCGAGTGGGCGGTAATAGCCGCGGTGGCCGGGGTGTCGTTCGCGGCCGGCGGCCGGTTCTTCGCCGCCCTGAAGAAGGCGATAGTCGATCATGTCTGACGGACCGGCGATCGTCCTGACGGGTGTCGGGAAACGGTACACGTTGTTCCCGTCGCGGGTCGACGGGCTGTTGGACGCGATCGGCCTGTCGTGGCTGGTGCCACACCGGCGGCGGCGCTATCAACAATTCTGGGCGCTCCGGGACATCAATCTGAGCCTCCCGTGCGGAGCCCGCGTCGGGATCATTGGCCGCAACGGGGCCGGAAAGAGCACCCTCCTAAAGCTGATTACCGGCAACGTCGAGCCGACGGAGGGGACGGTCACCGTCCACGGCGAGGTCCAGGCCCTGCTCCAGACCGGGTCCGGGATGCACCCGGACTTCACCGGGTACGAGAACATCCGGGCCGCCCTCACCTACCAGGGGCTCACCGCGTCCGAGATCGCCGACGCGGTCGGGGACATCGAGGAATTTACCGAGCTGGGCCCGTTCCTGTCGCAGCCGTTCAAGGCCTACTCGACCGGGATGCAGGCCCGCCTGGCGTTCGCCACCGCCACTAAGGTCAACCCCGACATCCTGATCATCGACGAAGTGCTCGGGGTCGGGGACGGCTACTTCCTGGCCAAGTCGGCCGAGCGGATGCAGCGGCTGATCGACAGCGGGGCTTCGGTCCTGCTCGTCTCCCACGCCATGGACCAGATCGTCCGGTTCTGCGAGCAGGCGCTGTGGATCGATCGCGGCCAGGTGGTGGCCCACGGAGACGCCCTCGACGTGGTCAAGGAGTACGAGCGGTACTTGCGACTCCTGGACGAGCGGCGACTGAAGGGGCGGAACAAGTCCCTCCAGGCGGGCCGGGCCCTCCCGGACGGCGACCCGTTCACCGACGCACTCTGCGTCCGACTGACGGCCCCGGCCGGAGGCCACCTGCGCGTGGCTACCGTGACGCTGATCGAAAACGATCGGCCGCAGGAGACGGTCCGGGTCGGCGGGCCGCAGGACGGGGCCGTCGGGAACGCTGCCGGTGTGGTGCTCGGGGCCGGCAGCGGCTGGTCGGAGCCGGTCGTCGCCGGCCGGCCGTTTCGTCAGGTGGCCGGGGGGCCGGCCGCCGGCGCGGTGGTGTTCCGCCTATACCACTTCGACCCGACCGTCCGGTACGGCTTCGACATCGAGTGTTACGCGGACGCCGGGTCCGGGACCATCGAAGTAGTCCGGGCGGGATCAACTCTGACGACCGCCCCGGTGTCGCCGACGCGCGACTGGCAACGGGTACACATGGAGACCGGGGGCGACGAGCACAAGCCGACGGCCGGTGAGCCGGCGGCTGGCGGCCGCTTAGTCCACTGGCCCGGACTGGGCGAACTGCGGATCGAGCGGGTGCGGATCCTCGACCAAGACGGGGACGAGCAAACCGTATTCTCGTTCGGGGGGACCATGATCGTTGAGATAACGATCCGGGCAATGAAGACCGGGACGTTCCCGTGCCGGCCGGTCGTCGTCGTCTACCGCCGGTCGGACGGGATCAAGGTCACCCAGCAGTTCGGGGAGCCGACGCCGCTAGCCCTGGCCGAAGGTGACCGGCGAGTGGCCCGGTTGCGCCTGGAACCATTGAACCTCGGGAGCGACACCTACACGCTTTCCGTGGCCATGTACCGGCAGCTCGACTTGTCCCTGGTCGAGCCCCCGGAGTGGTACGATTCGATTGACCGGTCGTTCGAGTTTCGGGTCTACGGCCGGCAGACGATTTACAATTCCGTCTTCCAACACCCGGGAGAGTGGCAGATCGTCCCCGCGGACGACGGCCGGGCCGCCGCAAGCTCGTCCAGGTTCGTCAACCCAGAGGCGGTCGCCGACTCGGCGGGCGAGGCGGCCGCGGCGGAAGCCCGCTCGCCGGGCGACCGTGGCGGCGACCCACCCGGCGCCCGCGCACGATCGGGCAGGAGCGACGCCAAGCCGTGAGAATGTCGGGCCTGCCAGCGGTCGATCGGGTCCGGGTGCCCGGGGTCCTCCTCCTACACGAGGACCCGTTGGTCCAGGACGCGACGACCGTCCGCGAGCACGTCGGGGCGTTCGGCCGACACTCGCGGTTCGCGTGGTACCCGTTCAACGTCGCGTTCGGCCTGCCGCCCGCCCTGGCCCGGTACGAGTTCGCCGTCTGCGTGTTCCACTACTCGCTGCGACCGACCTATCATTGGCTGACCAACCTACTCCGGGAATACCTGCTCGCGTGCCCAGGGACTTACAAGGTGGCCATCTTTCAGGACGAGTACTGGTACTTCTGGGAGCGCGAACAGTTCCTGACCGAGTTCCGGATCGACTGCCTGTACTCCCGGCACAAGCCGCAACACGTCCGGGAGGTGTACGCCCCGCGCTTGCCAATAAAGAAGTTCGTCCACTACCTGTCCGGGTACGTCACGGAGGACCTGGTCGCCCGGGTCACCCGGCTGGCTCGCCCCTACGTGGACCGGCCGATTGATGTCGGATACCGGGGTCGGCGGCTGCCACACTACGCCGGCCGCGGCGGGCAGGAGAAGGGGGAGATCGCCGAGCAGTTCCTGGCCCGGGCGGGCGGCCGGGGTCTGCGCCTGGACGTGGCTGTCGGTGAGGGCGACCGGCTGTACGGCGCGGATTGGGACCGGTTCCTGGCTGACTGTCGCGCCGTCCTGGGTGTCGAAGGGGGGGTTTCGGTCGTGGACCCGTGCGGCCGGTTCAAGGCCGAGTACGAGCGGCTGATCCGGCAGGACCCGGGCCTGACGTTCGAGGACTACGCCGCCCGGATGGGCCCCGAGTTTCAAGCCCTGGAAGACCGGATCGACTACCGCAGCCTGAGCCCCCGGCACTTCGAGTCGGCTGCCTTCCGCAACCTGCAAATCCTCTACGAGGGAAGGTACGACGGCATTCTCGAGCCGTGGGTTCACTACGTTCCGCTGCGGAAGGACTTCGGCAACCTGGACGAGGTGCTCGCCGTTCTCGCCGACCCGGCTCGCGCGACCGCGATCATCGACCGGACCTATGCCGACCTGATCGCCAGCGGCAAATACTCGTACCAACGATTTGTCCGGTCGTTTGACGAGGAACTGATCGCGGCCGGCATCCGGCCGGAAATCCGGCCGGACCCGATCCTTGACGCCCGGCTCCGCGGATACTTCGCCAGCCGGGCGCGGTTCCAGTCCCGCATGTTTGACTTCGACCGCGCGGCGCACCGGATCCTCACCTCCAGCCCGGCCCGAGAGCGGCGCGTGCTCAACGCCCGCGAGCTGCTCGCCGACTACCGCCAGGTCGTCGACCGCCGGTCACCGGACGGCTGGTCGCCACGAGCGGGCTGGGTCGAGCAGGCCCGCGACCGGTATTTCTGGAGGCAAGTGGAACGGGCCCTGGGCGAGCGGGTGCCGGCCCGGGCGGAGTTCGACGCGCGGCCCCGGCACCTGACTGCGGACGAGTGGCTGGTGGCAGCCCCGGGCGGGATCGCCCGCGGCTTGCGCCAGGCCTGGTCCACCATTGCGCGGAAGGCCCGCGGGGCCGTGCAGCGGATCGGGAGGTTGCGCGGGAGGTCGGCATGAACATCCTGTTCTTTGGCGACTCGATCTGCAACGGGCAAGGGATCGCCATCCACAAAGGGTGGGTGCCCCGGCTGTCGGCCAGTCTTACCGACCTGACGGCCGGGTTCGGTGAGCCGCTCGTCGTCATCAACTCGTCCGTCAACGGGCGGACCACGCGCCAGGCGCTCGAGACCATGCCGTACGAAGTTCAGAGCATCGGCCCGGAGGTGATCATCGTTCAGTTCGGGATGAACGACTGCAACGTGTGGCAGACCGACCGGGGTAACCCGCGGGTCAGCCCGGCAGCGTTCGAGGCCAACCTGCGGGAAATTGTCCAGCGGGGGCTGACGTTCGAGGCCCGGGCCGTCTTCCTGCACACCAATCACCCGACCACCCGCGACCACACGCCACTCGCCCACACGACGGTCACCTACGAGGCCCAGAACCGGGCCTACAACGAGATCATCCGCCGGGTGGCGGCCACCAGCGACCCGCGAGTCCACTTCATCGACATAGCCGCCGTGTTCCGGGAGGCGACGGGCGGGCGCAAGGACGCGGCCAGGCAGTTCGTCCTGGCGGACGGCCTGCACTTATCCGAGGACGGCCATGACCTCTACTACCGCACGGTCTTCCCCCGCCTTGCCGCCTGCATCCGCGAGCTTCTCGGGAAGTGAGATCCTAGCCGAGGCCGTCCAGCGAGACGCGGAGGAACAGGTCTTCGCTCGCACCCTGGCTGACGTCCCCGACCCGAGCCTTGCCCCGTCCGTGTTAATCCTGGGTGCCCCGCGGACCGGCAGCACATTGCTCTACCAGGCCATGGTCCGGTTCTTCCGGCTGCCGTATTTCTCCAACCTCGCCAACGACGTGTTCCCGACTCGCCCGGCCCTGGCGGCGCCGCTCCACCGCGACATGCTGCCGGCGATCAAAGTCGAGTTCACCAGCGCCTACGGCAAGACCCGGGGGGCTTTCCAGCCTTCCGAGGCGTCCGGAGTGATGTGCCACTGGTTCGGCGGCGGGCACCCGTCGCAGTTGAAGAGTGTGGCGGTGCTCGACGGTAAGGCCGAACACATGGCCAAGACCCTCGCGGTCATGGACCGCTATTTCGGGGCGCCGGCCGTGATCAAGAACGCCTGGAACTGTTTCCGCGTGGCGAGTCTCGCCGGGCACCTGCCGCGGGCGTTCTTCGTCTGGTTGCGCCGGGATATGACCGCGAGCGCGCTGTCCGACCTGGCCGCCCGGTACGTCGTGCAGGGCACACCGGACCTGTGGAACTCGGCCACGCCAGCCATCTACGAGGAGCTGCAGCGCACCCTCCCGTATTGGGCGCAGGTCGTCGAGAATCAGTACGAGTTCACGGTCGCTATCCGGGACGGACTCGCGCGGCACGCCCCGGACAGGTACGTCGAGGTCTGGTACGAAGACCTGCTCCGCGACCCTTCCCGGTTCTTCACGGCACTGGCCCGGCGGATGCGGGATGTGATCGCCGACCGCCAGCCGACCGACGTCGGGCTTGAGAAAGGGGAAACGCCGGCCAAGCCGTTCCGGCCGAGTGACGAGGCCAACCTGCGGGCGTACGTCGAGGAGCACCGGGACCGGCTGGCCGATTGCCGGTATCGCGGCGGAGGGAGAACATGACCGAAGCTGCCCGCCGCGTCCTGGTGCTCTACTGGCAGGAGCCGTTCCGACGAGTGCGACCGACCATCCGGCAACACCTGCGCCTGTTCGAGGCGAGCCCGGCCGGTCACGCGGTCCACTACGCGAACCTGGCCCTGGGTGTCCCGCCGGCCGCCTGCCGAGCCCGGTTCGACGTCATCGTCCTGCACACCACCTTGTTGTGCGCTCGGTGGTTCCCCCAATTCGCCGAGGTTCGCGACCGAGCCGCCTGGGTGGCCGACGCGACCGCGTTCAAGGTCGCCCTCCCGCAGGACGAGTACGACCTCGCCGGTGTCCTGGACGACTGGCTGGCGGAGCTGCGGGTCGACCTGATCGGGACGAATTTCAGTCCCGCCCACCAGTCGGTCGTGTACCCCCGCATGCACGCGGCGGCCCGCTTTCTCAAGTGCCTGACCGGGTACGTCGACGTCGGGACCGCTCGGGCCATCACCCCGGCGCTGCGCCCGTCGGCCGCGCGCCCGCTCGACCTGGTATACCGGGCGAACCACTTGCCGTACTGGTTCGGCTCGCACGGACAGCTGAAGCACGAGGTCGCCGTCCGCGCGAAGGCGGCCGCCGACCGGCTCGGGCTGCGGACCGACATCTCCACGGCCCCGGAGGACACCATTGGGTCCGACCGCTGGTACGAGTTTCTGGCCTCGGGCCGGGCGACTATTGGGTGCGAAAGTGGGTCGAGCGCATTGGACGCCCGGGGGGAGATCCGGGCCGCGGTCCGCCGGCTGCTGGCCAACCGCCCGGACCTATCGTTTGCTGAGGTGTCCGCCCGCCTACCGCCCGGGTGGGACTCGCACCGGTTTTTCGCCATCGGCCCGCGGCACCTC
>DATFWZ010000731.1:0-5820 GCA_035258765.1 Gemmataceae bacterium | reverse complement strand
CTCATCCGGGCCGGGTACGCGGAGGCGGTCGACATCCGTGTCGGTTTCATGCCCGCGAAACTACCCTTGACCGATCAACGGATTCAAGGCTATTTTCCCCACAGGCACTAAGGGTCGAAAGGGCCCGCGAACGAGATTGGTTTACTGTAGAACGCCCGCGGAGATCGAACACGGCTGCTAGTTCTTCTGAGGTTTCGGGACCGGAACGCGGATCGCGATATCGTCCCCCGGCGGGTCGTCGCGCATGAAACGGCCCTCATCATCCTTCCCGTTCGGGCCGAGGCTGTAGAGGAGATATCCGTCCTTGGACGGCCTGTAGACCAGCGGCTTGCCGGTGAAGAGGTCGTCGGGGACCTTGTCAAGATACTTCGGAGCCAGTGCGTCGATTGCCTTCGGGTATGTTCCGTGCTCGCGTTGATAACCGGCGATGGCCAGTCCGACCTGGAGATTTCTGGTCCCTTGCTCAGTGTGGTCGTACGCCGCCTGGATATTGCGAACTGCGGGTACCAAGGGTGTGATCAGGATGTCGCCCATGGCTTCACCACGGTCCCGCGGGGTCGCCTCCGCAAGCGGGTCCTTCCCGGTCTTGTCCACGGCTGTGCGACGGGCTTTTTGAAGCTCGCTCAGGTCTGCCGAAATACGATCGAATTCGGCCTGCCGCTTGTCCCGGTCCTTTTGCCGCAGCGCCGCCGCCATCCGGTCAAAGTGCCGATTGACGTTGCCCAGGGCCCGATCCCATTCAATCTCCGCATCCTCTGGGAGGTCGGCGACGCCACCCGTCAGCGCTTTCACCGTCGCTGAACCCCCGCGGATGCTGATCGTGATGTTGTCCAGGACGACGAAACGCTCCCCACCGTCGAGGTGGTCGGCGACCGTGGGCATTGGCGGCAAGGCCCTCAGATCGCGGAGGAAGCCCGCGAGTTGGCGGCCATCCAGCTCCGGCCGCTCTAGCAGAGTTGCGGTCGCGTGCTGTCCGATCGACTCGCATGCGAACCCGACCAGGGCGTCAAGCAAACTCCCGCGCCGGGCTACGTACCGGCCGATCCGCTGACAGGCGAGCAAGTCCGGCCAGGCGTCGGCCGGCTTCCCGTCGCCCACCCGCAGCATGCCGCGAACCGCTAGAGCAGTCGTCAGGGTGCGGGCCGCCTGCGTGTTGGCAAGAAGTGCCGCGACCAGATCGGCCGTGGGCTTGTCGCCAGCTCGATACACGGGGGCGAAGTAGTGCGGTCGCTTCAGGGCCTCCAGGATCAAGTTCAGCGGCTTCTCGTTCGCCTTGAGCCAGTCAGCGACTTGCGGATGGTCCGTGGCCGTCCACGGCTGGTGCGTCAATGTATAAGATTGCCCGTCAATCGCGTCTAGCTGCTCCCGGTCTTCGATTCCGAGCCGGTCGCGGAGGAACGGCCGTAGTTCAATGAAGTAATCTCCCTTCTCCGGCGGCTCCTCGATCCCCATGAGCTTAAAAACCTTGGCCGGCGTTGGCTTGCCACCCTGTGCCCGCGGGCCGAGCGCCTTCCAGATCAAAACGTTTGCATTCGTCTCCGGCGTGACACCTTTCCCGAGTCGCTCATTCAGCGCGGCCGCGTAGTCCACGTACCCTTCCTTGTCGAGCGGACCCGTGACATATGTCGTCTCCTTGCTGACTGTAATGTTCAGCTTGCGGGCCGGCTTGTCCTCGGCGGCCGCTCTGGCGGCGAGGAGCCCGGACACGAGGACCAGGGCCAAAGTTCTCATGACACTTCGTCCGGAAAGGGTAGCCTGTGTCGGTTACTGTAGCAGCCCCGACTCATTAATCTCTAACTCACCACCCCCTCACCCGCACCTCAGCGGCCCCTCATTGCGGTAGTGCTAACGTTGCCTCCGTGCTTGCCCGCGGAGGTTCCACGCCATGCGCCGTGCCTTCACCCTCGTCGAATTGCTCGTCGCGATTGCCATCATGTCGCTGCTCATCGGCCTGTTGCTCCCGGCTGTCCAGAAAGTTCGGACCGCGGCTAACCGGATGAGCTGCAACAACAACCAGCACCAGATCGGCATCGCCATGCACCACTACGCGGACGTCAACCGCGACCACTTCCCGGAGGCCCCGCGCATGCCCAGCCTGGCCTCCCCGCCCGGCCAGCCGAGCCTCGCCGATAAGCTCGGTCCGTTCATCGAGTCCAATCGCAAGGTGTTTCACTGCCCGATGGACACCATCCGGTTCCCCGTCGAGGGGCTGAGCTACGAGTATCAACCGCGGGTCGCCGGGAAGACGTTCGCCGAGCTGGCTAACAACCCGCAGGGACTCGGCCTGCACCAGATCTGGATGACCTACGACTTCGACCCGGTCCACGGGCAAGGGGACCGGTCTCGCGTTTTCCTCTATGCCGACGGCCACGTCGAATAAGGAGCAACCTTCATGCACCAGCTCATCAACAAGCGCCCGGCCCATGAGCCGCTCTACAAGCGCCGGTGGGTTCGCCGGACCGGCCTTCTCGTCCTGTTGCTGTTCCTGATGTTCGGGCTGTACCGGGCGATCCGGCCGGACCCGAACTTGAAGAAGATCAAGCAGCTCCGGGAGGAGCTCACGTCCGCCGAGGCGAAGAACTGGACCTCGGAGCAGCGGCAGGAAAAAGGCAAGCAGATGCGCGAGGCGATGGCAAAGCTGTCCACGTCCCAACGAGAGCAGCTGGGCGCGGAGCGGCAGAAGCGGTTCGAGGACGAGCTGAAGCGTTACGCGGCGATGAGCCCGGCCGAGAAGGTCCGCCACCTGGACGACGTAATCGACCGGTCGGAGAAGATGCGCAAGGAGTTCGCCCAGCGCAACCCGAACGGCCAGCGGCCGCCGGGGGCCGGGCCGGGCACCTTCGGAGTCGGCGGTCCGGGTCAATCGCTATCGCCGGAGGACCGCGAGAAGCGGCGCAAGGAGCGACTCAACCGGACGACCCCGGAGTTCCGGGCCCTCATGGACCAGTTCCGCCGCGACATTGAGAACCGGCGGCGACAGCGCGGCCTCCCGGCGGGCGGGCCGTTTGGCGGCGGCGGACCGCGACTTTAGACGAATGCAAAGTGAAAATGACAAAATGCAAAGAGGAGGACAATCACTGCCCTCCTCTTTGCATCTTCCATTTTTCATTTTGCATTTGCATCAGTGGAACTCGTCCGCCCGCACCTGCCCGCCCGGCCAGTCCACCCACAGGAGCCGCTTGTACGGGTAGTCCCCGCCGACGTTGAACCCGCGCATCCCGTCGACTTCACATTCGCGGGCCGCGTGCGTGTGACCACAGAACACGAATGGGACGCGCCGGGCGCGGGCCAGGAGCACCTGTTCCAGTCGCGTGTTCCCGGAGAACGCCCGCCAGAGCAACGCGTCGAGCGGCGGCGGCTCCTTCGCGGGATACAGCAGGCCTCGCAGCGGCGGGTGGTGAACGACCACGATTGCCCGTCCAACGCGCGCCAGCGTAGCGTCGAGGTCCTCCGTTAGCCGAGCGACAACACGATCCGTGAAGGTAATATCGTCCAGCGGCCAGCGGACGAAGTTGGCATCGTTGTGCATCCCCTTGACGAACCGCTTGGTCCGCAGCCGCTCCTCCCAGGCGTCCGGGGCCGCGGCCCGCAGCAGCTCGTTGTCCCAGGTGTAGTCGTACCAGTTCATCGAGCCGACGACGCCGAGGTCCGACTCGGGAAAGAGCAGCGGCTCCTGGTCGAGGTAGGCGAACCCGTACGCCCGGCAGACGGCGGGCAGGTGTCGCTCGTAGACGTCGAGCGAGTCGCCGCGGGGGTCGTCCGTCCGGACCCAGATGTCGTGGTTCCCGGGGACGACGGCTTTCGCGCACCGGAGGCCGTGGAAAAGCTCCAGGCAGCGGTCGAAGTCGTCCGCGGCGCCAATGTCGCCGGCGATGATCAGGAGGTCCGGGGGTGTCTCGGCGAGACGGGCGACCAGGTCTTGGGTGGCCCGGTTGCCGGCGGTGTGGCGGGTTCCGTAGTGCAGGTCAGCCGTGACGGCGATCCGCAGGGGCTTCGGCGGAGGCATCGTCTCATTCTAGGCACACCGAATAGGCCCCTCCGGCGAGCCCCGAACAAGTCCGGCTCCATATACGGAACAATAGGCCACCGCCGCGCTCGTAACTCCGCATCGAGGCCTCCCATGACTCGCCTGGTCGCACTCGCGATTCCGCTCACTCTTTGTGCCCTTCTTCCCGCAGACGACCCGAAAGCTGCCCCGAAGAAGGGCATCGACGGTTACTGGCACGGCACTCTGACCATCGGCGCCATCGAGCTCCGGCTCGGGTTCAAGATCACGAAAAAGGACGACGGCACCCTGTCGGCCACCCTCGACAGCATCGACCAGGGGGTGAAGGACATCGCCGTCGAATCGACCACGTTTGCCGACAACAAACTCACCCTGAAGATGCCGTCGATAAAGGCCGAGTACACCGGCACTCTCCAGGCCGACGGGGACACCATCAAAGGGGAATTCGAGCAGGCCGGGAAGTTGCCGTTGCAGCTCAAGCGGGCCGACAAGCCGATCGAGCTCAACCGCCCGCAAAACCCCAAGAAGCCGTACCCCTACTTCGAGGAGGAGGTCACGTTCCCGAGCAAGGCCCGGGGTGTCACGCTGGCCGGGACATACACCCGGCCGAAAGGCGACGGGCCGTTCCCCGCGGCCGCGCTGATCACCGGGTCGGGACCGCAGGACCGCGACGAGTCGCTCCTCGGTCACAAGCCGTTTCTCGTCCTCGCCGACCACTTGACCCGGAAGGGGATCGCCGTCCTGCGTTACGACGACCGTGGGGTGGGCAAGTCCACTGGCAAGTTCGCGACCTCCACGTCCAAGGACTTCGCGGAAGACGCGGCCGGTGCCGTGGCTTACCTGCGCGACCGCAAGGAAGTGAGTAGAGTCGGGCTGATCGGCCATAGTGAGGGTGGACTGATCGCCCCGCTCGTGGCGGCCGGATCGAAGGACGTCGGTTTCATCGTCCTTCTGGCGGGGCCGGGCATGCCCGGCGACGAGATCCTGCTCGCTCAGGGGCAACTCATCCTGAAGGCAATGGGGGCCAGTGAGAAGGCGCTGGCCCGGCAGAAGGCACTGCAGAGGCTGTTCGCCCTGGCCAAGGAAGGGGCCGACGAGTCCAAGCTCAAGGCGGCCGTGGCCGAAATGGAGAAGGACTTGACCGACGACGAAAAGAAGGAGTTGCAGAAGCAGCGGGAGGCCGCGGACGCGCAAGTGACCCGGCTCGCGAGCCCGTGGTTCAAGTACTTCCTGACCCACGACCCGCGACCGGTGCTCGAGAGGGTCACCTGCCCGGTGCTGGCGCTGAACGGGGAGAAGGACCTGCAGGTGCCGCCGAAGGAGAACCTGGCCGAGATCGAACGCGCCCTCAAGTTGGGCGGGAACACTGAAGTGACTGTAAAGGAGCTCCCCGGCCTCAACCACCTATTCCAGCCGACAAAGACCGGGCTGCCGAGCGAATACGGGAAGATCGAGACGACGTTCGCGCCCGAGGCACTGGAGGCGATCAGCGCGTGGATCCTGAAGCGGAGGTAACAGGTCTTGGCGACGCGGGCGCTGAGCGGGTAGCATCTTTACCCGGACTTGATTCGCGCTTGCCCTGTTCTCAGTCCGGTGCGTGACATGCCCCTCCGCGCCTTCTGCCCCGACTGCGGGGCCGTCTACGACGTCTCGGAAGAGGTGATCGGGCGCACCGCGCGGTGCAGCAAGTGCGGCGTGCGCTTCCGCGTCCCGCGACCGGACCCCCGCGGGATGGCGACCCGTGGGATCGCAGCGCCACTCCCGCTACCGGACCCCGCGCGCTCCCCACCACCCCGGCGGCCGCCCGCGACTCC
>DATFWZ010000730.1:0-11189 GCA_035258765.1 Gemmataceae bacterium | reverse complement strand
GTTGTTCTCGGTCGGCCGCGGGCCGTTGCACTCGGTCGGCCGCGGGCCGTTGCACTCGGTCGGCCGCGGGCCGTTGCACTCGGTCGGCCGCGGTTCGGTGACGACCGTGGTCGCCACCCGGGAGACGCCCAGCGCGTGCAGCAGGTTCGACAGCGGCCCATCGAAGTCGTCCGGATTGGTGAAATCGGCGCACGGCTTGTCGGCGAGGTAGTCCGGAACCTGGCACTTGTCGATGACGATCGGGACCACATCGACGCGCCGCCCGTGCAGCTCCCGGTCCATGGCCACCCGGAGCTCCTGGCGGACCCAGTTGGACCGGACCGAGTTGTGCGACAGGACGGCGGCGACGAAGTCCGACTCCTTGATCGCCCCGGAGATCCGGTCGACGAGGGAGTCGCGGACGCGCGGCTCCGCCTCGTCCATCCAGACTTGCACGCCATGCGACTTTAGTTTCTCCGCGAGCTTGCGCGCGAAGAACTTGTCGGTCGAACTGTGGCTAAGAAAAACGGCAGGCATGGCGATCTCACTCCGCAGGCTAGCAGCGAGTCGACTCCGACGCCCGGAGGGCGCCCTCGATCCGGTCCCAGGAACCGTCCTTCTGCCACTCCCGGTAGTAGCAGAAGGCGGTGTTCCAGTGTGGCAGATGCGGCGGAATGTCCCGCCAGGTGTAGTCGCGGCGGAGGGCGAAGAGGATGGCGTCGAGGATGGCCCGCCGCGAATACTTGGCGGGCCGCCCGCCCGGCTTGGACGCGGGCACGTACGGCTCGACCGCGGCCCACTCCTGATCGGTGAGCCGGGTCGCGTCGGCGGTCGGTTCGGACATCCGTGTCCTGGGCATACCCCAAAAGGTAGCCTTGACCGACAAACGGTTTCAAGGGTACTTTTCCAACCGACGCGAGCCAAATTGCCCGATTCCCGCCTTACGGGCGGGGATTACGTGTTGGAAAAGGGGCCTGCCGAGGCGCGAAGTGCATGGCAATCGTCGCATGGGCGAAACGGGAGAACTGGTAGCCCGCCGTCACGGATTCAAATAATGCCGGTCAGCGAACGAATGGCATCTCATGCCGAAAAGGGGGATTCCGACCGCCCACAAGTCTAGACACGTTCAATGGGAGCAAGCGCCATGATCGAACTCCTGTCAAAATTCGAGGCCAGTGAGCTCATCGGGCTCGTGGCAGTGGCGGGCGGACTGCTGTGCGGGATCGTGGGCATCATCATGGGCTGCTGGCTCGAGATGCGTCGGGCCGCGATCGCCGGCGCCCTCAAGCACGACATGCTCGACCGCGGCATGTCCGCTGACGAGATTCAGACGGTCATAAGTGCCGGCACTGGGCACGGGCACGGGCACGGCTTGCGCCATAGCCATCGGTCCTGCAGGATGTAGGGACGGGTCGGCTTCGATTTGCAGAACGCTGGACGGAACGCGGTTCCGTGCGCTCACGCAACCGGGCTCGACCGATTGGCCGAAATGGGCCGTCGGTCATTTTGTGCGCCGCGACAGGCACCGTTCATGAAGCGCTCCGGCCAACCGGATCAGGTAGTCGCGTCCCTTCGGACTGGTCTCGAGCAATGACACGATCCGTTCGGGCACTCCCGGACGGCCGAGGTAGGCACCGGAAAGGGCGCCGGTCATCGCCGCGAGCGTGTCCGTGTCACCGCCGAGAAGGATGACGTTTCCCACCGCCTGCTGGTAGGAATCCGGCGCGAGGCAGAACGCGGCAATCGCCGTGGGCACCGATTGGATGGCCTCGATCCCGTTTCCCAATTCGGCGAGGTCCGTCGCGGACGAAATAGTTCGAATCCGTGCGAGCTTGTCTCGGAACTCGGGCGTCTCGCCGCGTTCGATCAAGCGGTCGAGGAGCGACTGCCGGTCGAATCGGTCAGTGCGCGACAGGATCGCGACTGCCAGCGCAATGAGTCGGGCGCCTTCAATGCCCAACGGGTGCACATGCGTTGGGAGTGCGGAAAGTCCGGCCTGCTTCGCCACCCGATCCAGGTCGTCGCCGAACAGGAGGCCGACGGGGGCGACGCGCATCGCGGCCCCGTTCCCGTACGAGCCGCCCGGGAAATACTCTTGCGCCACTGCTCCATAGTCCTCCCCGTCCTCCATGGCGGAGAGGACGGCCCGCGCCCCCCAACCGTACCCGCGGGACGGGACGTAGTTCGCTACAAATGCCCTGCACAGCTCCGACTCGACGACATCCCCGGCCGCGATCAGGGTCTCGGCCACTCCGATCGTCATCTCCGTATCGTCGGTGTACCACAGCTCGTCAGTCGGCTAATCGAAGAGGGCTTGCGGAGACGAGAATCGCTCGCGGAGATGCTCCGCGGGGCGCGACTCGAACCGGCCACCGAGTGCGTCGCCGACAGCCAGCCCGAGGAGGCAGCCGACAAAGCGATCCCGCAAGTCAAACGGCTCGGGGGAAATGTTCACAAACGCCCTGACAATGGCTGAAGCGCTATGCCCCTTCCGCTGCCACAATGATGACCCGCGCCCTTTCGGGGAGACGGACTGTAGGATCAAGCGGGCGGACATGGCCGTTCTCTACGACTCCGGCCACGGCCACGGGCCGCCGCCCCCGGCGCAAGTGTGACTCGACCGGCGCCGCTTGGGCGTTGGGGGGGCAAGTCGGGTGGGGCCAGCGGGGGCTCAGCCGCGATCGCCTCGTCAAGGGCTCGCCGCTCCGGGGTCCGGTCGTCTGCTGCTGGAACGGTCATTTCAGCGGCCTCAATAGGCTGTGATGACGAATATGGGTAATTCGCCCAGCTCACCGAACACATCCGGTATCTCGTCGTCCTCGCGGTCGTACCGCCAAATGACCCAAATTCGTCAGCCCGAAGGTACTTCCGCGCACATCTCGAATGAAACGTCACGCCGCTCACGCAGAGCACGAACACGGTCGAAGGCAGCCTCAACTTCCTCGGCCGAGAGCGAGTGGTCAGCGATCTTTGCAGATTCCACTCGATTCACTTGAAGTGCCGCATGACCGCGACCTTCGCCGGACGAATTCACGGTAGGGCGCCACGGCGGGCGGCACAAGAGATCAAAACGATCTGCGCCGCCCCGGACAAGCTGCCCGAGTCCAGACGCCTCCAACAGTCCCGAGTGCTGTTATCCGACCGCCGAAAGGTCCTCCTCCCGCCCCTGCGCGAATGCCCTTCGCGCCGTTCGGCAGAACCCCTCGACGTCCAACCCCAGATCCGCCAGCAACTCAGTCCGTTCCGCGTGCTCGATGAACCGGTCCGGGATCCCGAGCCGCACCAGCGTCCGCGTGTCGATCCCCTCGGCGTTGCACGCCTCCAGGACCGCGCTGCCGAAGCCGCCCTCCAGCGTCCCTTCCTCGATCGTGATTACGAACGGCATCCGCTCCACCAGGGGGAGTATCGTCTCGCGATCGATGGGCTTGGCGAACCGAGCGTTGAGGACCGCGACGTTCAGCCCCTCCTCGCGGAGCTTGTGCGCCGCCTGCAGGGCCGCCGGCAGGAGCGTCCCGAAGACGACGAAGGCCCCGTCGTCCCCATCCTCGACCACCTCCGCCTTGCCAAGGTGTACCGGGGCGAACTCGCGCTTGACCGTGTCCAAACCGGCCTTCGGGTATCGGATCGACGCCGGGTGCTTCTGACTCAGGGCGAATTCCAGCATCGGCTGAATGTCCAGCTCGTCCCCGGGGGCCATTACGACCATGTTCGGGAACAGCCGCATGTACGTGATGTCGAAGCAGCCGTGATGGGTCGGACCGTCGGGCCCGGTCAGCCCGGCCCGGTCGAGCGTGAAAACCACCGGCAGGTCCTGCAGGGTCACCTCCTGGAAGATCTGGTCGAACGTCCGCTGCAGGAACGTCGAGTAGATGTCCACGATCGGCCGCATCCCAGCCTTGGCCATCCCGGCGGCAAAGGCGACCGCGTGCGACTCGCAGATACCGACGTCGAAGAACCGATCCGGAAACTTGTCGCGGACCTTCTCCAGCTTGTTTCCCTGGCACATGGCCGCGGTTAGCACCGCCACTTTCGGGTCGGTCTCCAGGGCGGCGGCAATGGCCGAGCTCATCGCGTCCGTGTACGCTTTCGATCCGCCCTTCTTGGTCTCGATGTTCGTCCGCTCCGGGCCGACCTTGGTGAATACCGGTGGGGTGTGGAACGTGACCGGGTCCTCGCTGGCCTGCGGGACGCCGTGCCCCTTCTCGGTGAACACGTGCAAGAGCAGCGGACCCTTCTGACCCTTCAGGTCGCGGAGGATTTTCAAAAGCCCGTGCAGGTCGTGCCCGTCTACCGGGCCGAAGTAACGGAACCCCATCTCCTCGAACAGCATCCCGTCCTTGAGGACGGCCTTGAGGCCGTCGCGTAGCTGTTCCAATGCGGTGTGGGCCATGTCGCCGAGGACGGGGATCTTCGAGAGCAGGTAGTTGATGCCGCGCTTCGACCCCTGGTAGAGCGAGGTCATGCGGCACTGGTCGAGGTACTGGGCGAGGCCGCCCGTTCGAGGGCAGATCGACATCTTGTTGTCGTTCAGCACGACCAGGACATCCTGGTTCATGCCGGCGATGTTGTTCAGGGCCTCGAATACGATGCCGGATACGAACGCCCCGTCGCCGATCACAGCCACGGCATGTCGGTCCCTCTCGCCCTGCAAGTCGGCGGCCGCCTTGAGGCCGGAAATGCACGACACGCTCGGGCCTGCGTGGCCGGTCATGAACAGGTCGAAGTCGCTCTCGTGGGGGTTCGGGTAGCCCATGAGCCCATTGCGGGTACGGATGGACGCGAATTCCTTGTAGCGACCCGTGATCAGCTTGTGTGGGTAGATCTGATGGCCGGTGTCCCAAATGAGGCGGTCGCGGGTAAAGTCGAACACCAGGTGCAGCGCCAGGGCGAGCTCCACCACGCCGAGGTTGCTAGCGAAGTGGGCCGGGCGAATGCTCAGGACCCTCACCAACTCGTCGCGAATCTCCTGGGCGAGCTGGGCCAGCTCCGCCTCGGAAAAGGCGTGCAGGTCAGCGGGGGACTGGATCCGGGGCAGAAGCTGTGGGGTGCTCATGTCGGTCCTCGGGGTCGTTCCTTCGGTTCGGGTTTACCGGTCGCGTTCCGTCAGGCGTCTCGCCAGTTCCGCCAGGGGGCGGGCTCGGGGGCCGAGACCGTCCGCCGCCGCCGCGGCTTCGGCGCAGAGGGCTTGGGCCTGCCGCCGACTGGCGTCCAATCCGAGCAAACCGGGCGACGTTAGTTTACCACGGGCCGCGTCCTTGCCCACCCGCTTACCGGTCCGTGCGCTCGAGCCCTGGACGTCGAGGAGGTCGTCGGTGATCTGAAACGCGAGGCCGAACGCCCGGCCGTATTGGTCCAGGGCCTCGTGCGTCGCCGGGTCCGGGCCGGCGGGTCGCTCGCCCTGGGCGGCAAAAAGTCCGAGCCGCAGGCAGGCGAGGAAGAGCGCCCCCGTCTTCTTCCGGTGGATTCGTTCCAGGTCGTCCGTTGTTTGCGGGCCCGGCGAGTCCGGGATCTTGCCCTCGGCGGCGAGGTCGAGGGCCTGCCCGCCGACCATGCCGACGGCGCCGGCGGCCCGGGCCAGTTCCGCACAACTAACCGCCGCGGTCCGCGGAGGATAACCCTCGGCCAGCACTTGAAATGCGCCGGTCAGGAGCGCATCGCCCGCCAGAATGGCGAGAGCTTCGCCGAACTTCTTGTGACAAGTCGGCAGCCCGCGGCGCAGGTCATCGTCGTCCATGGCCGGCAGGTCGTCGTGGATCAGCGAGTACGCGTGGACCATCTCGACCGCGGCGGCCGCCGGCACGCCCTCTTTACTCGTCCCCCCCGCTGCCTCGCAGCCGAGGATGACGAGCGACGGCCGCAACCGCTTGCCCGGGGCCAGGAGGCTATAGGCCATTGCCGTAGCCACCGCGGGAGGCGCGTTCGCGGCAACCCGATCAAGTGAGGCACTCAGACCGGCCTCGATGAGGCGTCGGCGCTCGGCGAGGTCGGATAGCAACTCGTCGGCCAAGACGCGGATCCTCGGGACAGGGAATTCCACGTTATACGCGATCCTGGGCAATTGACCGGAATGGTTCCGCCACTGCAACCAGTGGTTTGAATCGACTACCGCCGCCCCGCGGTTTCAGGTTAACTTTATATCGCAAAGTCTGCCGATGGCCAACACTCCTCACGGCGCCCGCCTTTGAAGTCGTAACATCCTGCCGGGAAACCAGTTCGTAACGCCAACGCGGCCCGTCGGGCGTTTGTTTTGTCGTTGCAAGTTTGGCGGAATCGAGTCCGCACTCCGACTGAATGAGTGAAACAGAAATGCGCCGACTTCGGCGTGTTCACGGGCAATCAGTACGAGCCGCTCCCGTCGCGGGGCTTCGCGCGGGCTGCCCGTCGCGACGAATCACTTGGACTGGCGTCCGCGGAGGACGCGTGTTCGAACGTCTGGAGGGCAGGCTTGCCCTCCGCGTCGAGTCCGGCGAGGAGGCTTATGCGCTGCTCGGCAGACTGGAGTTGCGCGTAGCAGTGCTTCAACAGGGCGACGCCGCGCTCGTACCGCGCCAGGCTCTCTTCAAGAGCGATCGTCCCGTCCTCCAGGCACCGGAGAATCTGCTCGAGCTCGGCCAGCGCGGCCTCAAATGTCGGCGTATCGGTCACGACTGATCCTCCGGGCCCGGGCGGACAGATTCGACCCGACTCACAACCTCGCCCGCGGCCAGTCTGGTGGAGAGTGTATCGCCCGGATGGACGGTGCTCGCATCGCGCAGGAGGCGGCCATCCGGCCCGTGGGTCAGGCTGTAGCCGCGGGCCAGGACGTTGAGCGGGCTGAGCGTGCTCAATTTGCCGGCGACGGCCGCGAGGCGCTCGCGATGCCGCGCGATTGATTGCCGGGCGGCACGCGCGAGCCGCCCATCCAAATCGTCCAACCGCTTTTCCAAGTCGCGGACGCGATCGAGCGGTTGGCGGAAAGCCCGACGCTCGGCCAAGGCGTCGAGCCGCTGCCGGACGAGGTACAAGCGCTGGTCCATTCGATCGCGAAGCCGGCGAGCGATATCGGCGAGGCCCGCGATCAAACCAGCCCGGTCCGGCGTGAGGTCGGTAATCGCGTGGCTTGGCGTGAGGGCGCGGTGGTCGGCGACGAGATCGGAGATGGTCACGTCGATCTCATGGCCGACGGCGCTTACCACCGGGATCTTCGACCCGAAGATGGCATCCGCGACCAGCTCCTCGTTGAACGCCCACAGGTCTTCCAGGCTCCCGCCGCCGCGACCGACGATCAACGCGTCGAGCCGGATCGCGCCGTCGGCCTGGAGTCGATTGAGCAACCGGATGGCTGTCGCGATTTCAGCTGCGGCTCCGTCGCCTTGGACTCGCACTGGGACAACCGTGATCGCCGCGACCGGCCAGCGACGGGCGAGCAATTCGAGCATGTCACGGATCGCGGCACCGGTCGGACTGGTGACCAGCGCGATCGCCCGGGGGAATGACGGGAGCGTCCGCTTCCGCCGTGCGTCGAAGTACCCTTTCGCCTGGAGCTTCTCTTTGAGCTGTTGCAGGGCCAGTTCCAGGGCCCCGATGCCCTTCGGGTGAATCTCCTCGACGGCGAGCTGGTAGTCGCCGCGGGGCTCGTATACCGTCAGCCGGCCGCGAGCGACGACCTCCATCCCGTCCCGCAGGTCGAACCGCAGTCGCAAGGCGACCCCACGATAGATCACCGCCCGAAGGGTCGCTTTGTCATCCTTGAGCGACAGATATAGGTGCCCGGAACTCGGGCGGGCGAGGTTCGAAACTTCGCCCGCGACCCAGACCGACCCGAACTCCCCCTCGATCGTCTCGCGGACCCGACGGGTCAAGGCGGAGACGGTGAGGACGTCAGTCGGGTTCGGAGGTGCCAAAGGAACCATACAGGTTCGTCCTCGGTCGGCCCGTGGAGCCGGACCACGTGGATCGCAGCACCTTGCTGATCACGAAGCTCAGCCAAATGAACAGGCCGACCGTCGTAAAGGTGGTCGTCCCATTCCGCGTCCAGTAGCACGGCATGAACGGCGGTCCCGGGCGCCGGATCGATTGGGATTTGCCGCCGGGCCGGCCGGCCGTAGTAGAAGAGCACTCCTTCATCCTTGAGTCTACATAAGTACAGTATCTCGCCCTCCGGAACAAGGCGGGAGATCTGTTCCCCGGTCTCTCGTGCATTGCGACCCGCCGTGCGTGCCAGAACGATGCGCTCCACGAACACTACTTTTACCGAGAGCCACAAGGCGATTACGAGAAGGAGGCCCGTTCGAGTGACGGTCGGTCGCGATGCCGCGAACGCGGCGAACCATTTCCAGAGCGCAACCACGCCGAGGAGGGTAATCGCAGGACAAATGGGCAGGACGTAGCGCACGTTGTGCTGTGCCGGCAACGACCAGAAGAGCAAGTTCGGCCACGCCCAGCAGTGCAGGAGCAGGACGACATTCCGCGTGCGGTCGTCGAGCCCGCGCAGGAACGACGGCCGCAGAGCGATCAGGGCCGGGATTGACCAGGGCAAAGTCGCGCCAAGGACGACGAACGGAAAAGCGAGACGCTCCTCCCAGGGGTACTTCTTGCCGGCATGATTCGGAAGGAACCGCTGGGCGCCCTCGGCGCTAACAGTTTCGACAAGTGTTCGCCAGCCGACCTCGCGCGCGACCATCGCCGCCCATAGCGCGGACACACCCACCGCGAGCCCGGCCGCCAGCAGATGCTCGCGGCCGAAGAGCCACCGTACCCGGCCGCGGCACAACAGGTATGGGCCGACGGCCAGGTAGAAGAAAGCCGGGGCCGTCCACTTCGTCAAAAACCCCCCGGCCACGCTCATGAGCGCCGCGACCCACCAGCGGAGGGCCGCGGAATCGCTGCCGGCATCCTTCGCGTCCTCGGCCCGGAGGAAACAGAACAGCGCAACTGACACCCAGGCGAGCTGAAGCATGTCGATCTCGGCACTCGGCACCTTGTCCAGCCAAAGGATGGAGACGGGCAGGAGCAGCGCCGCGAGAAAGGCTTGAGATGCACCGAGGAACCGACGAAGGGTTGAGAAGGCGAATAGGACGGTCGCGGTCGCGGCGATTGCGGACGGAAGGCGGGACGTCTCCTCGGTGACACGCCCGAACGGCAAACTGGCCAGGCCGATCGCGGCATAGGCCCCCGGGGGTTTAGTCAGGAACGGCTCGCCGTAGAGGGTTGGCGCGAGCCAGTGCCCGTCGAGGGCCGACTGGCCGATGATTGCCCGCAATGCCTCGGTGCGGTAGAGCGGGCCTGACAGGCCGTAGAAGAACAGGAACCCGCACCAGGCAACGAGTGTCAGCCAGCGCCAGGAAATGACGAGCCTCCGCTTGCCGTTCCGTGGCAATCAGATTGGATGGAGTTCGAGCCCGAACGTCTCCGCCACCGGAGCGTGGGTCACCCGCCCCTGCTTGATGTTGACCCCCTGCGCCAGGCCCGGGTTCTCCCGCGACGCTTTCTCGACCCCCTTGTTGGCGAGCTGGAGGACATACGGGAGGGTCACGTTTGTCAAGGCGTACGTGCTCGTCCGACCGACGGCCCCAGGCATGTTGGTGACGCAGTAGTGGACGACGTCGTCCACGATGTAAGTCGGATTGGCGTGCGTCGTCGGCCGCGACGTCTCGATGCACCCGCCCTGGTCAATTGCCACGTCGATGATCACCGCCCGGTGCGGCATGGTCGCAAGGTCTTCGCGACGGACCAACATCGGCGTCCGGGCCCCGGGAATCAGGACCGCGCCGACCACCAGGTCGGCCCGGGCGATGCAGTCGAGGATCGTGTGCCGATCGCTGAACAGCGTCGTCACGTTCGGGGGCATGACGTCGTCGAGGTAGCGGAGCCGGTCGAGGTTGATGTCGAGAATGAGGACGGTCGCGCCGAGGCCGGCCGCGACCTTCGCCGCGTTCGCCCCCACCACTCCGCCCCCCAACACAACCACGTTCGCCGGCGCCACACCCGGAACGCCGGCCAGGAGGATCCCGCGCCCCTGCTGCGGCCGCTCGAGGTACTTCGCCCCTTCCTGAATGCTCATTCGCCCCGCGACCTCACTCATTGGGGTCAGGAGCGGGAGCGCGCCCTTCGCGTCCTTGATCGTCTCGTAGGCAACAGCCGTAATGCCCGAATTCATCACCGCCCGCGTCAGCCGCTCGTCCGCAGCGAAGTGGAAGTAGGTGAATACTGTCTGCCCGGCCCGCATCAGCGACCACTCGTCGGGTAACGGCTCCTTCACCTTCACGACCAAGTCTGCTTGCCTCCAGATGGTTGCCCCGTCCGTGACGATCTCCGCGCCGGAAGCCGCGTACCGGTCGTCCGGGATGCCGCTGCCCTGCCCCGCCCCGGTCTGGACGAGAACCCGGTGCCCGGACCGGCGCAGCTCTTCCGCTCCGACCGGGATCATGGCCACGCGGTACTCGTCCGACTTCACCTCACGCGGGACGCCGACGATCATGCGACACCTGGCGGGTTGCGAGTTGCGGTATTCTTGGGACACCCCGGCGCGCGAATCAAGGCCAACCGTTGCGGCCGGGCGGGCGAGTCATTTATGATCGGAAGTACGCCCGCTCCCGTCTCGTGTCACTTCGCCCGGGATCCCGGATGCCCCCGCGACTGATCGTGGCGACCATCGTGGCCGGCTGGCTCGCGACGGCGGGCTGGTTCGCGTCCGAGAAGTGGCTGCCGTGGTTGCGCACCAGCGACGAGCCGGCTTTCGTCGTCGAACTAGCCGACGAAGTCGCCACGCAACAGGCATCGTGGCTCTTGTACCGCAAGGAGAAGCGCATCGGCGCCGCCGAAACCCGGATGGCCCCGCGAAAGGACGGCACCTTCGACTTGACGACCCGGTTGCGCGACCTCGAGGTTTCGTACGGCGTCGCGGACGTGAAGATGCCCGTGTTCAGCACGACCCGGACGGTAACCCGCAGCGGTGACCTGCTCCGGCTCGACGCCCGGGCAGTGATGATCGTCCGCGCCCGCCTACTCGGGGTGGACCTGAAGACCGACGCCACGGTCCGGGGCGAGGTGATCGGGAACGAGTTTCGCGGCGAGTGCGAGTACGACTATGGCTCGGGCAAGACAAAACACCCGCTCGACCCCATCCGGCTGGTGAGCAAGAACGCCTTCTCCCCGCTTCAACCATTTCAGAAATTCCCCCCGCTCCGCCCGGGGCAGACGTGGCGGGTCTCGAACCTCGACCCCGTCAG
>DATFWZ010000729.1:0-7741 GCA_035258765.1 Gemmataceae bacterium | reverse complement strand
CCGCCTCTGCCGGCCACTCTTGCCAGTTGTTTGCCTGCCGCCAGAATGCGAGCGGGTTGTCGTACACCACCTTCCGAATCTCCGCCTCCCGGTGCCCGCGGCGCTTCATCTCCTGGATCAGCTCCGGCACCGCCAACGGGTCCGACTTGCCCCAATCCCCTGCCGAGTTGGCCATGATCCGGTCCGTACCGACCATCTCGATGATGTCCGCGGCCCGCGCCGGCGTGCACTTGGTCGTCGGGTACAGCGTCATCCCGCACCAGAACCCGCTGTCCAGCGCCAGCCGCACCGTGTGCTCCTCCACGTGGTCGATGCAGACGCGGTGCGGCTTGATCCGCCGATCGCCCTTGAGCATGTCCACGATCATCCGCGTCCCCTGGTACTTATCCTCCAGGTGAGGGGTATGGATCAGGATCAGTTCGTCCGTCCTCGCGGCCAGATCGAGGTGTTCCTGGAACACGGTGGCCTCGTTGGCCGTGTTCTTGTTCAGGCCAATTTCGCCGATGCCGAGGACGTTCGGCTTCTTGAGGAACTCGGGAATGAGCGCGATCACCTCCCGTGAGAGGGACACGTTTTCCGCCTCCTTGGCGTTGATGCACAGCCAGGAGTAGTGGCGGACGCCGAACATCGCGGCCCGCCGGGGCTCGTACTCGGTGAGCTGGCGGAAGTAGTCGTGGAAGGCCTTGGCGCTGCCGCGATCGAACCCGGCCCAGAAGGCCGGCTCGCTCACCGCGGCGCACTGGGCGTAGCTCATCCGGACGTAGTCGTCGGTCGTCCGGGAAATCATGTGGATATGCGGGTCGATGTACTGCACGGGTCGGCACTCCGGGGACTACTCCAATTGTCAGCGAAGCCCGGCCCTTGTGCAAGGAAGACCGGGCGACCCGGTGGCGGTCCGGTTTCCCCCGCAGTTTTTTCCCGGCTGCGAACCAGTCCTGTATTTGGAGCGTCTGGAAATCGGACGCCCTGAAAGTTCGAAACCAACACCTTTCCGCGATGCCCTCGACGCGAGCCCTCGTCTCGGGTTCCCGGGACCTAGCGTGCTGAATTCGGGGCCGCGGGCGGCGAGTTCCTCTAATTAAGGAATCGAGATTTGATCGCCGCCACGTCCGTTCAGTTGCGGGAACAATCGCCCGAAACTCAAAGGAGATCGCCGTGGGAAACGCAAGGTGGTCCGACGCCGACTGGCAGGCGCATGCGCGGGTGGCACGGTCGAAATCCCGGTCGCAGCTCTTCACCCAATCCGAGCTCGCCCCCGAGCTCGACCCGACCAGGATCAAGGTCCGCGAGTCCTGCGACTCGGAGGCCAATCCCGACTCGACGCCGATCATCCTGGCCGTTGACGAGACCGGCTCGATGGGGGTCCTGGCCGAGATCATCATCAAGCAGGGCCTGGGCACCATCATGAAGGCGATCTACGACCGCAGGCCCGTGACCGACCCCCACATCCTGTGCATGGCCCTCGGCGACGCCTACACGGACACGGCCCCGCTCCAGGTCACCCAGTTCGAGGCCAGCGTCGAGCCGCTGACCAACCAGGTGCGGAAGCTGTACCTGGAGGGCAACGGCGGCGGGAACGGCGGCGAGTCCTACGCCCTGGCCTGGCTGTTCGCGACCTCCAAGACGAAGTGCGACGCGTTCAAGCGGGGCCGCAAGGGATTCCTGTTCACCATCGGCGACGAGGCCCCGCACCGCGTCGTGACCGGCGAGCAGGCGAAGCGGTTCGCCGGCATCTCGGTTGAAGCCGACATCAACGCCCGTTCGCTCCTCGAGTCGCTCCATGACGACTGGCAGGTTTTCCACCTGATCGTTGAAACCTCGTCCACGAAAGAGCAGAGCGCGGTCACGAAGTGGCGGGACCTGCTCGGGGAGCGGGCCATCGTCGTTTCGGACATCGAGCGGCTGCCCGAGGTGATCGTGTCGTTGATCCAGGCGGTCGCCGGGACCAGCCCCGAGGAGATCGTGCAGAGCTGGGACGAGGGCGCGGGCAAGACGGTTCGCGGCATCTTCGACCAGATCGTCGGGTGGCTCCAGAACAAGCAGGTCGGGGCCTCGCGGTAGGCGCCGCCGGCCCTCACAGGAGACCTCACGCTCCGCGTGCGGGAGGGGCTCGGCCGCCGGGAAGTCGGGCCAGCCCGCCACGACGGCCGGTCCGCGTCCTCACCCGGAGCGTGAGGACTCCTGTGAAGGCGGTTTGCAATCGAAGAACCGGAAGGTCGCGTGAGAGCAACCGCGGTCATCGGCGCGAACTTCGGCGACGAGGGCAAGGGCCTCCTGACAGACTACCTGGCAGCGCAGGACCCGGCCGGCACCGTCGTCGTCCGGTTCAACGGCGGCGCCCAGGCGGGACACACGGTAATCACGCCGGCCGGCCGCCGCCACGTCTTCCACCACTTTGGCAGCGGGTCGCTGGCCGGGGCCAGGACCTTTCTGAGCCGCCACTTCATCGTCAATCCGTTCCTGTGGGACAAGGAGCGGAAAGAGCTGCCCGATCTCGCGCTGCCCATGCACGTGGACCGCCGGGCGATGTTGACAACCCCGTTCGACATGCTCGTAAACCAGGAGGCGGAGCGGTTTCGGGGCAATCACCGGCACGGGTCATGCGGCATCGGAATCAACGAGACGGTTGAGCGCTGCGGCGGCCCGCTCGCGACCGTGGTCGCCGACATCGACCGGCCGACCCGCCTGCGCGAGCTGTTGGAGGGAATCGCCGAACGCTCGTTGTCGCGGCTGGAGCAACTCGCCGTCGCGCCTTCACCTTTCTTCCTGGAGATGGTCAGATCGGAAGCGCTCGTCGCCAGCTACCTCGAATTGTGCGATCAGTTTCGGTGGGCGGAACACTTAGTCGATGGCCCGGCCGCGCTTCCGGGCTTCCGGCACGTCGTTTTCGAGGGGGCTCAGGGGTTGCTTTTGGATGAGCGGCACCGCTTCTTTCCCCACGTCACCCGCAGCCGGACCGGGATCCACAACGTGGCGCGGATTGCCGCGGAAGTCGGCCTCCAGGAACTGGAGGTCGTGTACGTCACTCGCACCTACCTGACCCGGCATGGGGCCGGACCGTTTCCGACCGAGCGACCCGGACTCTCCTTCCCCGATCCGACGAATGCGCCGAACGAATGGCAGGGGGCGCTCCGCTTCGGAGACCTGGACATCCCCCTCATGGCCGAGAGCATCGCCAATGACCTTTCGGACACCGGCGGGTTGAGGGTCGCACCATACCTCGCGGTCACCTGCCTGGACCAGGTACCGGGTGCAGTCCCCGTCCGGATCGCCGACGCGTGTGGGTTGCCACTCGGCTACTCGAGTCTCGGGCCGTCCCGCGATCGGGTCACGACATGGGGCCGCTTATCGAGTTCGGCCGGCCCGAGGTAAATGGCGAAAAAAGAGAGACGGACGAGGAAGGGAGGTGAACTCAAGCATCTTCGGCAAGTCTTCGCCGGCAAGCACTTGAGCCTATCCGGAATTGCCTTCGTGCAGGTCAGCGTAATTCATCGGTCCGTCCTGCGGGCGGGATCAATCATCATCTCGTGCCCCGGGCTCCACTTTCAGGTTCCGCCGGGCGGCCGCCAGGAGCCGGTGGTACAAGATGAGGGTCACGGCCAGGGCCAGCGGGATCAGCCCGAGCAGCAGGATCTGGTAGAAGGCGGCGTGATCGCGACGGTTGTAGGGATAGCTGTACGAGGGGTAGCGTTGGGAGGGGGAGAACGCCTCGCTGGCAAGCGTGTACAGCCCGGAGATGCCGAGCAGCGCCAGGGCGCAGACGGTCACCGCGATGGCCGTCCGGCCGACCGCCCGGCTGATCCCGGCGGATCGGCGGGCGATCCCGACCTGGGCCACGAATCCCATGAACGTGCCCACGGCCGCGAGCCCGGTCACCACCAGCCCGCCGACTGCGACTTCGATCGGCAGTTCGTCGGATTGCTGCGACTCCATGCTTTTCAGGAGGGCGAAGCCGAAGAATACGACGCACCCGAGGGCGGCCAGGGCGCACAGGAGGCTGGCGGTGGCGGTCCCGCGGGCCAGGCTCTCGGGCGGGGCCCGCAGGGCGGCGATTCGGGCCATGAGTCCGAACGCCCCCGCCGCCAGGGTTGGGCCGGCAACGAGGATCGCCACGAGAAGGATGGCCGGAGAATTGACGATCCCGCCCGGGGCCGCGGACCGGCCCAGGCAGATGGCGATGAACGTGCAGAACACCTGGACGAGCAGAAAGACGAGGGCCATCTGCTCCCGGCCGAGTGCCAGGTCGACGGGTTTCCAGTCGCCGGTCGAACGCCGGTGGGCGTCTTCCTCGTCGTCCCGGTGTCGGGGTCGGGGCCGCGGCCGTTCGACTTCCGGGTCCGCCGTGCGCGCCGGGGTCGCCGGGCGGGCGCCGGCAATCGTCAGCGGAGCGGAGCAGCCCGGGCAGCGCGTGGACCGGCCGGCGAATTCGGCCCGGACCCGGAACTTCTTGTCACACCGGCCGCACATCACTTCCAGGGTGCTCATCTCCGCCTCCGGCGGCGGTCGTGGGCTTCCGGGCCGCGGGGGTCGGGCGGGCCGAAGTCGAAGTCCGAGCTGGGCGGCGCCGCGGGCGGTCCCTCGACCCCGAACTGGAATTCGACCTCTTCCGGGGTCGGCCCGGCGTCTGACTCCTCGGCGGCGCCGTCGAACGGGTTGTAGCCGCTCCCCTTCCGGTACTTGCGCGGCCTCGGAGCCCCCGCGGCGTCCTCGGTGGAGTCATCGAACGGATTGTATCCATCGACCGCGCGGGGCCGGGCCGTCGGCCGGCGCTTGCGATCCTTGGGGCTGGCTGCGTCCCCAGTGGAAGGGGCCGGCGCCTCGTCGGCAAACGGATTGCAGGATTCGGCGGGCGGTGGGTCAACGGCGGCCGGCGGATCCAACGCGACCGCCCCGGCCGGGGCCGCGGGTGGAACCGCGATCACGCCGTGGCACCGCGGGCAGCGAAAGCGCCGGCCGGCCGCCTGGTCCGGCAGCCGCACCCGGACGCCGCACGACGGGCAAGTCGCGGTTGCGTGCATGGCGCGAGTTATGAATGGGCCAACGTCGGTCACGCCTCTCCGGCCAGGAACTTCCGGATCCCCCGCCGCGCGGACTGGACGATGCCCGCGTACCGGAGGAAGACCATGACGCTCAGGATCAACAGGATGACCGACCAGATCATGATTCGCCGGGAGGTTTCCTCGTCCTTCCCTGCGAATGGTATCTCGCGCTGCTCGATCGACTCCCGCGCCAGGTCCAGAATCGGGTAGAACTTGTCAGCGATCACTACCGCGACCGGCGCCAGGATCACGAAGACGAGATACGTGGCCACCGACCGCTGCAAATATGGCCGGAACACCGGCCACCCGATCTGCCCGACGAACAAGAGGGTCAACAACTCGGCCAGGACCATGGACGGGATGGCAAGTACCCGCGCAATGGGCACCACTTCAGGCGGCAATTGCAGTCGCCGGCCCAGGTCGAAATAGGCGTTCCCGACGACGAGGACGATCGCGACGACCCCGAGCAGGGTGAAGAACGCGGCCCCGAGTGACAGCGACCCGGCGTGCGCGTCGGGCGGGGCGGCCGAGCAGCGCAGGCGGCCGAACAGCAGGAGCGGGATCGCCAGGACGATCGGCGCGATGCCATACGCGACCATGATCTCCTTCCACATCGGCCAGTCCGCCCGGCCGAGGAAGCCCGGCCCGTCCTTCATGGCCGTGTCGGTGTCGAGCATGACCCATACGCCGTGCCCGAACACGCCGAGGAGGGGGACGGCGCACAAGTAGAGCCCCCACTTGATCATGCCCAGACCGCCACGGACCTTTGCCCACGCGGACGCGACGTCGGCCGGGGACGGCGGGCGGATCGGCCGCGGCGCCTCGGTCCGACGGGAAGAAGTGGCGGTCGCCTTGGGCGCACCTCCGCGGACCCGTTCGGTGGCAACTCCGGCGGGGCTCGCCGGAGTAGGCGACGGGGCCGGTGGCGAGTGCCCGCGCTTGATCGACGGCGGCGCCGGCAGCGCCGTCCCGGCCGTTTGCCCGGCCGCGATCAGCTCGTCCTCCCGCCGCCCCGTGCCGCCGAGCATCAGCTCGTCCATCGACCCGGCCGGCCGGCGGGCCGGGATGTCCTCGGCGACCGGCCGATGTGCCCCTGTGATCTCGCCGGGCGGCTGGTTGCCGGGTATGGCCTCCATCCCCGCGTGGGATCCCGGGGAGAGGGAGGCCGGCACCTGAAGCACGGCCCCACAGCTCGGACACCGCACGCGGCCGCCGATCGACTCGTCGCGGACGCGGAACGGCTTGTGGCACTTCGGGCAGTTCAGGGTAATGGGCATCGCCGCAATTCCAGGGGGCGCGAAGGGAGATGAGCCACCGAGTCAGAGTTGATTATCCGAAACCGCAACCCGTTACGCAATTTCGAGATTCGGATTTCCGTCCGACGGACGAGAGGGGCGTGCCGATTCTGCGGGCAAAAAGCTCGCCGTCCGCCGCGGTTCCGGCTCAATATGGCTGGTCGTCCTGGCGCTGCTCGTTCCCGGTCAGGACGTCAATCTCGCGGCGGATGGCCCGCCGGACACGCTGCAAGGACACGCTGAAGTGGATCAGATAAATGAGCAACAAGCCGAACAACACCCCGACCGCGATGAACGCCGTTTCGGCGTCCGGCGGGTTCGGCGGTGGCGGAGGGCCGTTGGCCGGCTGGGGAGGTGGTCCGGCGTCCTTTCCTTTCGGCTTGCCCTTGTCTTTTCCACCCGCCTTGTCGTTCGCCGGCGGGCCGGGTGCCGCGTCCTTGGCCTTCGCGGGCGGGCCCGCGTCGTTGGCCTGGTTCGCCGGCGCCGCAGGTGGCGCCTGGTTCTGGACCTGCTGCATCTGCTTTTCGGTGACGTAGAGGAACAGGACGCAGGTTCCGACGACAAGCAGGCCGAGGACGGCGAACAGCACTGCGATCGACACCCGGGCCGACGCGGCCGCCCCATGCGCCTTGAGCCCATCCCCGATCCGGGCCATGGATACTAATGCCGTCACCTCGGCGCCAATGAGCAGGACGCAGAACAAGAGAAACGAGGCCGCGAAAAGCAGCACTATGAGGGTGTCCTCGGGCTTGGGGGCGCCACCCGCCTGCGCCTTCGCCTCCTCCGCGGCGAGCATGAAACAACAGCAGAAGGGCATGGCCCCAACGCTGGCGAGGACCAGGAATAGACTCGCCCGCCCCCACCCGCGGGCCGGCACGTACGGCACCCGCGCACCACCCACGCGGCCGATGAGCCAGAAGAGCCCGCCGGCGAAGACGAGCAGCACGCTCCCAATGGCCGTGGCCATCATCCCGCTATTCCACGGGACGTTTTGCGGCGCGTTCGGCCCGCCGCGGGCCGCCACCAGGACGCCCTGGAGGATCTGTGACAGGAAGCCCGTGACCACTGCGATTTGAATGAACCCGAGCCCGCGATAGACCCGCTGCCATGCACGGGCCCGGGCGTGCGGGTCGAACCTGCGCGGCCGGTCGTCGTAGTCGGCCCGTTGCTGGTCTTCGTGCCGCTCGCGGTCGTCGTCGCGCCGCCGGCGCCGACTGGGGAACTCGTCGTCGAACGCTTCGTCGTGGCGGCTGGCGCGATACGGGTCCGGCTCGGCGGGCGGGGGCGTTGGTTGCGGGCCGTTGACTTCGGGGACGTGGATGACCGCGCCGCATTCCGGGCACCGGCCGGGGCGGCCGGCGTACTCGTCTCCCACGAAGAAGTGGTACTGGCATTCGGAACACGTGA
>DATFWZ010000728.1:0-6738 GCA_035258765.1 Gemmataceae bacterium | reverse complement strand
AAAAATCGGGAGTGCACTTTCGAGAGTCTGTTCCGCGAGGTCCGGCTTACCCAGGTATCGGTAACTGATTCCGAGTTGCCCGACCGTAATGCCGAGCTCGAACTGGTAGTCCGGCACGTCTGGGTGGTCGCGGACCAATTCCTCGAACATCTCCCGGGCCTTCTGACCGTAGATTGGTGCTTCTGCCTGGGGGCCGATGTCGAGCGTTAAATTCGCCAGTCGCATGTAGGCCTTACCCTGCTCGAAGCGCACGTCTGGGTCGCCGGACTGTTTCTGCACAAAGCGGTCGTAGAAGTCCTTTGCCTCGAGCAAGAGTTCGCTGCGCAATTTCTCCAGGCCATGGGCCTTGAGCTTTGGACTCTCGCTGACTCTTGTGTAATAACGGTCCACGGTGGCGCGGGCCTCGCGGGCGTTCTCCTCGGCCCGGCCCCGCGACGCACGCTCGCGCTGGTTGGCGTTCTTGAGCATCCAGGCCGCGGTACCGAGCCCGGCCGCCCCGATCAGCACGGTCGTCAACACGGCGACGGTCAGCCGACGTGCCCGCCGTTCGGCATTGGCTTTGGCTCTGGCTTCGTCGGCCTTGGCGATGGCCGCGGCCCGTTCAACTTCCGCCGCCCGCAGCCGTTCCTGGACGCCGGCCAGGTAAGCCGTGACCGCGTCTGCCACGGCCTTCGCGTTCCGCGGACGGTCCTCCCGATTGACGGCCAGGCACTCCTTCGTCAGACGCACCAACTCTGTGTCCGCGTCGCAGCGATCGAGACGGGCGAACGCGTCCCGCAATTCCCCCTGAGCCGCGAGGCGGAACAGCTCCGCCGGCGAATCCGACACGTACGGCGATTGACCGGTGAGGATTACGCAAAGGATTGCGCCGAGGCCGAAGACGTCGCAGCGCTCGTCGAGGGACTCGGTCTCTCCGCGGGCCTGTTCCGGGGCCATGTACGCCGGCGTCCCGACCACCGATCCGGCCCGCGACTCGGTGCCAACGGCTGCTCGTGGACGGTCCGGCGGTTCATCCCCGGGCCGATCGCCCGCGAGCACCTTGGCCAGCCCCCAGTCCATCACTTGCACTTCCGCGAACTCGCCGACCATCACGTTCGACGGCTTCAGGTCGCGGTGGATCACACCCCGCGAATGCGCGTACGCGAGCGTCTGGCAAACTTGCTCGAATACCTTCAGAAAGCGCGTCCGGTCATGGCCGGGCTCCGGGCGCTCCGCCAGAAGGACCGCAAGCGTGCGCCCGCCGACCAGCTTCATCGTGAAGTACGGCCGCTGGTCCGGTAGCCGGCCCAGCTCGTAGACCGGGACCGTGCCGGGGTGCTGCAGCTGGCCGCCGATTTGCGCCTCGATGAGGAAGCGGCGGACTAGGTCGGTCTCGGTCTGGTAGCGGTCGAGGAGAACTTTGACGGCCAGATCGCGGCCGAGTTCCGGGTCGTGACCCTTGAAGACGGCCCCCATGCCGCCGCGGGCGATCTCGCCCAGGATCGTGCAGCGGCCGGCCTGGTGCGGAAACCCCTCCGCGCCGGAGCGCATCGGAGGCGCGGGCGTTTCCTGGCCACGGAGATAAATCCGCGGCGCCGGGTCACCTGTGGCCGACGACCCGCCGGGGGCGGTCGAAGCCTCGGGCTGGGCGGACAGCAAGGAACGCAATTCTGCTGCATACTCCGGGAACCGGCCCGCGTATTCCTCGATGGAAATGCCGCCGTTCTGACCCGAGCGGATCCGGAACTCGGTCGCGATCAGCTCGAGCACGGCCGACCGGTCGCCGCGCAGGTCGGGGTACTTTCCCAGATAGTCCTCGGCGCACGCCGTTTCGCCAGCGCGCAGCCGGTACTCCAGGTCGGCATGTGCCAGTTCGACGAGGAGAGCGTGCCGGACCGTCGGGGCACCCGGCAGGAAGTCGTCGAGCGTCGGCCGCGATCCCTCTTCCCAGGCCTGCTCGAAGCGCTCGACGACGCCTTCCAATTGCCGCCACGCGTGACTGCTGAGCGTGCGAACGGGCGTGCCGATCGACATGGCGAGTTCCTCAATGGTGACGATCGAGTTGTGAACGGTGGCTCAGGCGCTTAGCCCATTTGCCGCAGCTTCACTTTGACCCGGTCGCGGACGCGGCGGACCGTGCGCTCGCTGCAGCCGACGCGACTGCGGACGTACTCGAGGTCTTCTCCCTGCAAGAGCAGCTCGATGATCTGGCGGTCGCGCGATTCGAGGCCGCTCAGCGTCAGATCGACCATTTCCGTGAGGACGGCGGCCTCGTAGGGAGTCGGCTCGGGGTCCGCCGGATCGGCTCGCGCCGCTGAAGAACGCTGGTCCGTCCCCGTCTCCCGCCGGACGTCGCGACGCGCCTGCGTGTGGAAGCGCCGGCGGTTGGCGCATTTCCGCAAGGTGATGACGGTGAGCAGGCCCCAGAGGTCATTCCAGTCGCCCAGGTTGACAAACTCCCTGTCGCGGTAGCGCACAAAGAAGCTGCCGTAGACGGACTGGACGACGCTCTCCGGGTCGATCCGCCCTTGCACGTGGCCCGGCACCTGTCGCCGGGCCAACGCGACCAGGCCCGGCGTGTAGCGGCGGTGGAGGGCGCGCGCCGCCTCTTCGTCCCCGGACTGCAGGCGGTCCATCAGTGCGGCGAACGACGGCGACGGCTCGCGTACCGGTTCGGGTCCCGGGGGTTTTCGCGACGCAGTCACGAAGCGGTACTCCGTCGCGGCGCGACTGGTCGCGCCGCGGAATCCCGCGCTTATACGTGTCCAGTTCGATTTGGGTTTGGTGATTCTACTAGCAGGGCACGGGCGACCTCAAACCAATTCACCCCCCGGCCCGACCCGCAACAGGAGACTTGTCATGTGGCACTCCGCTCGGCGGCGGGTTTCCCGCCGCAGCAACCCTCGGACGGCGCCCGTCGTGAAGAAACCGGCTCGCACACGGCTCGCCTGCCAGGCGCTGGAAGACCGTTCCGTCCCGTCCGCCTTGCCGGACTCCCTCTACATCGGCGACGCCGGCATCAACGGCACTTCGTCCGACGACCTGGTGCGGCGCATCGACGCGACGACCGGCGCTGACCGGGGCATTTTCGTCGCCGCCAACAGCGCCGGCCTGAACGGGCCCCGCGGCCTGATCTTCGCCAACCCCGGCGTCCTCCTCGTCGTTAACCAGAACGTGAACGAGGACTTCAACGGCGAGGTGCTGCGCTTCAACGGCCAGACCGGGACGCCCCTGAACAAGCTCGTCCCTCTGCAGGACCCGGACGCCCCGTTCGCCCCGCGCGGCATCGTAATGCGAGACAACACGATTTTCGTCGCCGACGTCCTGGCCGCCGACGGCTCGCCTGGCCGGATTGCCATCTATGACGCCGACAGCGGCAAGTTCAAAGGCGAACTCGTCCCGTCGCCCACGGTCTTCGCCGAGCAGTTCAATCCACGCGGCGTTGTCTTCGGGCCGGACGGCAACCTCTATGTCTCTGTGTTCAACACGACCAACCCGGTGGCCGGCGCCGTGCTGCGTTACGTCCCCGCGACGGGCGCCTGGAGCGTGGTGGCGACAAACAACGGCGACGGCATCGCCGATCCCGGCGAAAACCAGAGCCTGCACCGGCCGGAAGGGATTGTCTTCGGCCCGGACGGGAACATCTACGTCACCAGCTACCGGGCCGACGCGACCGACAACGACAAGATACTGGTGCTCAACCCGGCAACCGGTGCCCAGATCGACGAGATCGACACGGACGCCGTCGGCGGTCCACGGGCCTATGGTCAGGGCCTCTTATTCGGTCCCGGTGGCGGGCTATTCGTTCCGATCACGACCATCGGCGTCCCCGACAGCGGCACCGTCCGCCGGTATGACGTGAGCACGAAGACTTATGACGTCTTCGTCGACCACGGCCCGCTCGTGCAGCCGTGGTACTTGACCTTCGGCCGGACCGACCCGGCGACGCTGGACTACATCGAGCCGGCCGTCCACGGGAGTCTGTCCGTCACTTCCGCCTCGGGTTCATCGGCGGCCGCAAGCATGGGCGTGTCGCTTTCGACCGATTGGAACACACCGGCACCAACCGACACCTATTCGATCCGCGACACGAACTCGTCATCCGCCGACACGCTGTTGCCGGCGAATGATCTCGCCTCGACATCGATTGGCAACCTCCCGGTGAGCCCGGAGATCGTCGAGAATGTTCCGCTGACCTGGTGGACCCCGGACGGCCTTGGCCTGGACAATGCCAGTTGATCCAGGCGCCGTCTGCCCACGTCAGAGCCGCGCTCCATGGGCGGCTCTGACAACATCAGCTCTGCCCCCGTCAGAAAATGCCAGTTTTCAAGTCCAAATCGTACGTGACCGGCCCGAGCTGGTTGCCGGCGAACTCCAAAATCGCGGTTCGGCGCAAGCCATTTCATGCCCGGGCGTAGTTTTTTGCCCCCGACCCGCGCGAGTGCTACGTTACATGGCACTTGTTGGTTTTTGTGTGGCGGATTGGCACTCGCGACCAGCCGCCACTGCATTGACGCCCAGTACGCTCGCCCGGAAATGGATCTCAACGAACAACGACTCGCCGATCTCGAGCGCGCATTGACCGCGGCCGAGGAGGCCGAAGAACAGCGCCGCGTTTGGGCCGCGGTCGAGCGCCGCAAGGCGGAAAAGGCCAAGGCCGAGCGCAAGAAGGCCAAACCGGCGCCGCCCCCACCACCGCCCCCTGCCATTCGTAAGAACGGCGGTTGGATCTTCGTCCCCAAGAGTAAGGTCAGGCCCGCCGACGGCGACGCATCCGCCTAGTCAGTCCGCAGTAGGCAGCAGGAGGCGATCTCCACTGCTTTACTGCTTTCTGCTGACTTGATCCTTCAAGAACGTCCCCTCCTGCAGCTCCTCGAACGCCTGCTGCAGCTGTTCCTGGGTGTTCATGACGATCGGGCCGTACCAAGCCACCGGCTCCTTGAGCGGCTTGCCCGATACGAGCAGGAACCGGATGCCGTCGTTGCCAGCTTGCACCTCCACCTCATCGCCGGAATCGAAGAGGACGAGCGAGCGGTTATCGACGTCGCGAGGCGGCGCGGTGTCGAGCCACCCCACGGCTTCCGTCGGCACCGCGAGCGGCGCGGACGCGTTGCAGAACTTGCCGCTTCCCGCGAACACGTAGGCGAACGCGTGCCGGTCGTGCGCGACCGGCAGCTTCTTGCGTTTCCCCGGGGGGACCGACACATCGATGTAGATCGGGTCGGCCGCGATCCCCTCCACCGGCCCCTTCTTTCCCCAGAACGTCCCGCAGACGACGCGGGCCCGCGTCCCGTCGTCGTCGGTCACTTCCGGGATCTGGGGCGCCTTCACCTCCTGATACCGGGGGGCGGTCATCTTGAGCTTCGCCGGCAAGTTGGCCCATAACTGAAACCCGTGCATCTGTCCCGCTGCGTCGCCCTTCGGCATCTCCTGATGAATGATCCCGCGGCCCGCGGTCATCCATTGAATGTCCCCGGCGCCAATCGCCCCGCGATTGCCCATGCTGTCGCCATGCTCGACCGTCCCGGCGAGGACGTAGGTAATCGTCTCGATCCCGCGATGCGGGTGCCACGGGAACCCGGCGAGGTAATCCGCCGGGATGTCGTTGCGGAAGTCGTCGAGGAGCAAGAATGGGTCGTAGTCGGACGTCGTGCCGAAGCCGAACGCCCGGCGCAAGTGCACGCCGGCCCCTTCGATCGCCGGCTTCGATTTGACAAGCCGCTTGACGGGACGGATGGACATGATGGCCTCCGGGGATCTTGGAAGGGCTTACCCCGAGATATGGATAGTCTTACGCAGGTCCGAAATGTTCACGGCACCGCCCCCGTCCACACATACGCCTGAAACAACACGACCACACCCACCAGGATCGCCAGCGCGATGCTATGTCCGAATACATAACGCAGCACGGCGCCTTCTTGCCCCGACTGCCCGGTCGCGGCACCCGCGACCACGATGCTCTGGGCGTCGATCATTTTACCCATCACCCCGCCCGTGCTGTTCGCGGCCGCGAGTAGGACCGCGGCCCGGCCGGGGTCAAGCGGTAACACTCCCGACTCGGCCAGCCGCGTCGCGGTCACGATCTGCAGGCCGCCAAACATCGCGTTCGACGCGGTGTCGGACCCGGTCAGTGCCACGCCGAGCCAGCCCAACAGGGCCGCGAACAGCGGATAGATTGCGCCGGTCCGCGTCATCGCCAGGCCCATGGTCGCGTCCATCCCGCTATATCGCGTCGTGAACGCGATCGCCAGCATGGCCGCGATCGTCACCAGCGGCCAGCGCATCTGGTAAACCGTCCGCAACCAGATTCTCGCCAAGCGTCGCGGCGACACGCGCAGCCACGCCGCCGATGCCGCGGCCGCGAGGAAGATTCCGGTCCCGGTCGCCGACAGCCAGACAAAGTCGAACCGGGCCTCCTCCGCCTTCGGCGCCGGCACGACGGGGGCAGAGCGGATCATCGCCTTGTGCAATCCTTGCACCTCCCATTGCGGAGTGACGCGGTTCAACACCTCCTTGACCTGCGGTAGTCCCCAGGTGAACACAAACAGCGTCAAAAGCACCCACGGCACCCAGGCCGAGGCGACGGCGCGGGGCGTCAGGGGCGTTCTTTCTCCCCTCGCCCCCGCTTCAGGGGAGAGGGGTTGGGGGTGAGGGGGCCAGTCTTCCGCCGGCTTCACCCCCTCAGCCCCAACCTCTCTCCCCCACGGGGGCGAGGGGAGAGAAGACGATGGGGGCAAGGCATCCTCCGCCTCGCCGGGG
>DATFWZ010000727.1:0-18231 GCA_035258765.1 Gemmataceae bacterium | reverse complement strand
CCCCGTCCGCCGTCGCCTTCTGCCCGCGCTGGTAGTCTCGGCCCTCGTGCTCGCCCCCGCGGCCCGCGGCGACGACTGGCCGCAATGGCGGGGGGCCAACCGCGACGCGAAAGTCACCGGGTTCACCGCCCCCAAGACGTGGCCCAAGGAGCTGACCCAGAAGTGGAAGGTGACCGTGGGCGAGGGCGTCGCCACCCCCGCACTGGTCGGCGACAAGTTGTTCGTCTTCTCGCGGCAGGATGGGAAAGAGGTCGTCCGGGCCCTCAACGCGGCCGACGGTAAGGAGCTGTGGAAGGACGAGTACGAGTCAGGCGGCGCGACCGGGCCGGCCAGTGGCTTCTCCGGCCCGCGCGCCTCGCCGACAGTCGCCGAGGGGAAGGTGATCACGTTCGGGGTTCGCGGCATCCTCAACTGTTACGACGCGGCCAGAGGCAAGCGACTCTGGCAGAAGGACGACTTCAAGGGCACCTGGCCCGGCTTCTACGTGTCGAGCTCGCCAATCGTTGTGGACGGCCTGTGCATTGTCCAGGTCGGCGGCGGGGCCAAGGGGGGCATGGCCGCGTACGAGCTGGCCACGGGGAACGAGAAGTGGAAGTGGCTGGAGGGCGGGCCGCTGTATGCCTCGCCCTCGTTGATGACCGTGGACGGTACCAAGGTGATCGTCGCGAACACGGACTCGCAGATCGTCGGGATCGGGGCCGCGGACGGGAAGGAGTTGTTCAAGACGCCGTATCCGCCCTCGGCCGCGAAGGGCGGCAAGGGTGGCAAGGGCGGCAAGGGCGGCATGGGAATGGGTTACAACGCCTCCACCCCGATTATCGTGGGCGATACGCTCATCCACGCCGGGATGGGCCGCGGCACCACCGCGATGAAGATCGAGAAATCGGGCGGCGGGCTGGCGGTGAAGGAGGTCTGGAAGAACCCGGATGCCTCCGTGCAGTTCAACACCCCCGTTGTCAAGGACGACCTCATTTTCGGGCTGACCGATCGCAACAACCTCTTCTGCATCAGCGCCAAGGACGGCAAGACGTCGTGGACCGCGCCGGTGAAGGGGGAGCGCGGGTTCGGGTCCGTCGTCGATGCCGGACTGGTCCTGTTGTCCCTGACGCCGGCCGCCCAGCTCATCGTCTACGAGCCGAGCGACAAGGAGCTCAAGGAGCTGGCGAGCTACAAGGTCGCAGACAAGGCGACCCACGCATACCCGGTCGTGGCCGGCAACCGGATCTTCATCAAGGACCAGGATTCGGTGACGCTGTGGACGATTGAGTAGGTGGTTGAATGTCTGGTTCCCCCTCTCCGCTTCGGAGAGGGGGTTAGGGGGAGAGGTCTTCGGTGCCGCCAGCGCCAGACCTCTCCCCCCCTGCCCCCTCTCCGAAGCGGAGAGGGGGGAGAAGAACCTCGTCAGCCGCACGGAAGCCGGCGCCCACGGTGCAACGACACCGCCCAAGACCTCAGCCGGCAAGGAACCGATCATGAGAATCCGATCCGTAATCGTCACCGGTCTCCTGATGTCCCTCCCGGCCGCCGCGACTTGCGGCGACTGGCCGCAATTCCGCGGGCCGAACGGGTCGGCCACCAGCGACGACAAGCGCCTCCCGGCCGAGTGGTCCAAGGACAAGAACGTCGCCTGGAAGGTCAAGGTGCCGGGCTACGGCTGGTCGTGCCCGGTCGTGTGGGGCGACAAGATATTTGTCACCACGGCCGTATCCGACAAGCAGAAGAAGCCGACGGCCGGCTTCGGCGCGGGCGGGGGCGGCTTCCCCGGCGGTCCGGGCGGCAAGGGCGGGTTCGGCCCCGGTAAAGGCGGGTTCGGCAGTCCGCCGCCGCCAGACGACGTGTACAAGTTCGAGGTCTATTGCCTGAACGCATCCGATGGGAAGGTGGTGTGGAAGCAGACAGCCCGGGAGGGCAAGCCAACGGTCCCGACGCAGGCGTCGAACACGTACGCGACCGAGACCCCCGCGACGGATGGCGAGCGGGTCTACGCCCATTTCGGAATGCACGGCGTCTACGCCTTCGACATGACCGGCAAAGAGGTGTGGAAGAAGGACCTGGGGTCGTTCCCGATGGCCCTGGGCTTCGGGACCGGAAGCTCCCCGGCCCTGGCCGACGGCAAGTTGTTCATCCAGTGCGACAACGAGAAGGAGTCGTTTTTGGTCGCCCTGAACGCCAGGACCGGGGACGAGGCTTGGCGGGCGAAGCGCACCGAGCGGACCGGGTGGAGCAGCCCATTAGTCTGGAAGGCCAAGGATCGGACCGAGGTCGTGTGTATCGGTATGCGGCGCGTGCAAGCGTACGACGCGGCCACCGGCAAGGAGCTGTGGGAGCTGGGCGGGATGAGCGGCCAGCCGAAAGCGTCGCCGGTCGCGACCGAGGAGTTGCTTTTCGTCGGGACCGGCGGCGGCCCGGGCGGGTTCGGCATGGGCGGCGGGTTCGGCCCGGGGGGCAAAGGGGGGTTCGGCGGGGGCGGCAGCCGGCCGCTCGTCGCGGTCAAGCCGGGCGCCTCCGGCGACATCACCCTGAAAGGCGGTGCCAAGTCGAGCGACGCGGTCGCCTGGAGCCAGCCGCAGGCCGGGCCGCAGACGGCATCGCCCCTGGTGTACGACGGTCGGCTGTATGTGCTCGAGGAGCGGGGCGGGGTGCTCAGTTGTTACGACGCAAAGACCGGGAAGCAGGATTACAAGGAACGAATCCCCGGGGCCCGCGGGTTCACCTCTTCCCCGTGGGCGTACGATGGGAAGGTCTTCTGCCTCGATGACGGCGGGACGACCCACGTCGTCCAGGCCGGGTCGGATTTCAAGGTGCTGGGCAAGAACGCGCTGGGCGAGATGTGCTGGTCGTCCCCGGCGGCCGCGGGCGGTGCATTATTCCTCCGCACGGTGGACCATCTGTATTGCATCCGCACGGCCGACGGATCGAAATGACACAGCGGAACGATGCAGGGGTCCGGTCCGACTGTCGAAGGCTGCTGCAAAACGCGTGTAGCGGAATCCACCGGCGCGCAGCGATCCGAGACAGGTCGCGCAATTCCGAGACGGGGTGGCAAGTGCCAATGGGCCGAAAATGCGGCATTATTCGTGAGAAGGGATGTCGGCGCGGCGTTTGCAATTCCGGATCGCCGTCCTGTCGAACGAAGTTCGGGCAACCGCGAGCCGGCCCGTGCTCAGGTCTTTGACCCGGCCAGGGGTGCCCAGTCCTCTCCAGTTCGAATCGTCCGCAGTTCCTCAATCCGGGGGGTGCAATGGGTGTGATGAAGTGGGGTGCCACGGCGGTCGTCGCCGTGGCCGGGGTGGCGTTTTCGCCCGACTCGGCGAGCGCGCAGGGGCCGGGCGGTGGCCGCGGGCCCGGTGGTCCATTGTTCATCGGCGGTCAGCAGTTCGCTAGCCGCGGCGGGATGGGTTTCGGGACAGGCGGTGCGGGGGGTCAACATGTCGTCGTCGGCGGAATGGGCATGGGGATGGGGATGGGCGGCGGACAGTGCGGGGGGCAGCAAAACGGGCAGCAGCAGTTCGTCGTCCAGCAAAATGCACAGTCGCCGGGCCCGATCGTCCTGCAGATCCAGCAGCAGATCCAGCAGCAGATTCAGGATCAGCAGGCCTGGCAGGCGTGGGTAAAGCAGCAACAAGCGGCCCGTGCAGCACTACAACAGCAACAGCAGCAGGCTGTGCCCCCCTGGCAACTGCCGCCCGCGAATCCCCGACAAGGACGTGCGCGAGGCGGCTGACTCGCAAATCGGCCCGGCCGCTGCCCCAGTAGCGGCCGGGATGCCGTCCCTCGACCGCACGACCTGCCGAACCTTTGACTCGCGAGCCCACTATGCCCGTCATCGTCCAGTGCCCGTATTGCCGACAGGGAAAAGTACGCGCCCCCGACAACGCAATTGGCCGCGGAACAACTTGCCCGAAGTGCGGCAGCTATTTCACGATCGCCCCGGACACGTTCATGCCGCGGGCCCCGGCCGCGGTGGCCGCCGGCGCCGCTGGCGGCCGGGCGTCCGACGTCGCCACGCGGACCCCGGTGGAGTCGCCTGCGGACACACCCATGGCCGACCTGATGCCCGTCGTCGCCGCGACGTTTGCCGAGCCGGACGAATCCGGGCCCGACCCGGCGCTGGTCCCGGCCCTCATCGCGATCACCCTGGCCGGTGTCGGACTCGCCCTCTCGCAGGTGCCGTACGGCCGGTTCGCGACGGCCGGCCTGGCCGGGATCGGATTCGTTTTCGGACTGGTGAGCCTGGCATTCGCCGATCGGAAGCGACTCATTCCCGTTCTGGCAACCGCGATCAACGCCGCGTCCGTCGTCATCGCCTTACTGCTGCCGGGGTGGCTGGGCCTGTCGTCCTGGCTGCCGGTCCGGGCCCCGGACGACACCCGGACGGTCCGGGCGGTCGGCCTGGACGACGGGGTCGGCGCCCCCGCCGAGTGGGTGGATGTCCGCAAGGCGGCCTGGCAACGGGACGACGTGCGCGTGACCGTCACGAGTCACACCATCGGGCCGGTCGAACTGACCGGACCGAAGGAGCAGCGGCGGTGGACCAAGGAGAAGTACGTGCAGGTCCGCGTCCGCGTGGACAACGTCGGCGTTGCCCGCAGCTTCGACGTGAAGGGCTGGACGGCCTCCGGAGAGCTGGCCGCGCGACTGACCGACGGTGCCGGGAAGGCGCTCCTAGTCAAGACGTTCACCGAGGGCTGGGAGCCGCCGGGACGCCCGACCGCGGCGACCTTGTTCCCCGGTCGGTCGTTCGAGCAACTTCTGATTTTCGAGGCTCCCGCCAACGTCGCGGGCCAGTTGCAGTTGGAACTTCCGGGGGCCGCCTTCGGCGGAACAGACCCGGTGCGCCTTCTGATCCCGACGTCCGGCCCTTGACGGACACTCACCACGATCGACACATACAGCGAAGCAACTGAGAGTCTCATGCGAATTCGAAGTGCGAAGGCCGCGTTCACCCTGATCGAGCTCCTGGTGGTCATGGCCGTGATCTCGATCCTGATCGGCCTCTTGCTGCCGGCCGTGCAGCGGGTCCGCGAGGCGGCCAATCGGCTGAGCTGCGCGAACAACCTGAAGCAGATCGGGCTGGCGATGCACAACTACGAGAACGTCATGGAGCGGCTACCGCCCAGCCGCATCGGCGTCGGGTACGCGACCTGGGCAGTGATGATCCTGCCGTACCTGGAACAAGACAACTTGTACCGCCAGTGGAACTTCGCCGGCACGTACTACCAGCAGAACCAGACGGCCCGGCTGACGCCGGTGAAGATTTACTTCTGCCCGTCGCGGCGCTCTTCGGTCGGCTCGGCCGGAAGCGTGTCCGGGGACACACCGAGCTGGGCCAACGGCCAGACCACGCACCTCCCCGGGGCGGTCGGCGACTACGCGGCCAGCATCGACCGGGCCGGCCGCGACGACGGGGCCAACGGCGCGGGGCAGCACGGGGCGTTTCAGCTCCGGTCCGGGGTCAACTTCGCGAGCTTCACCGACGGCTTGAGCAACACGCTCCTGGTCGGCGAAAAGCACATTCCGCAGAACAAGGCGGGCGTCGGCTGGTGGGACTGCTCGCTCTACAACGGCGACTACTACCAGTGCTCGTGCCGGGCCGCGTCGCGGGCGTTCCCGCTCACGACCAATCCGCAGGACTCCGGTTGGAAGTTCGGCGGCCAGCACCCACAAGTCGTGCAGTTCGTATTCGCGGACGGGCACGTGGCCCGGGTGCCGGAGTTCACCAACCCGTTCACCCTGGAGTTGCTCGGCATGCGCGATGATGGCCAGGTGGTCCCCGAATTCTGACGCGAAACCGGGATGCCCGTCGTGACCGAGCCATTCCGGATCGCGTTCGTCGGGGTCGATCACCCGCACGGCGCCGCATGGCGGGAACTCCTACCAGCGTTCGCCAGTCAGGTCGAAGTCACCGCCATCGTCCCCGGGCTCACCGGGACCACGACCAGCCTCGAAGAGCGCTACGCCGACGTCCCGCGATTCGATACCGTGGACGACCTGATCGCCCGCGGCCGGTTCGACGGGGCGATCGTCTGCCTGCCCAATCGCGAGACGCCCGGCGCCCTGCGCCGGCTCGCGGCGGCGGGCAAGCACGTGCTCTCGGAAAAGCCGTGCGGGTCAACGGCGGCCGACTTCGAGCCGGCCGCGGCCGCGATCCGCGCGGCCGGGGTTTCTTTCCAGACCGGCTACCTCTGGCGGTACGATTCGGCCGCCGACCGCGTCCGGGCGATGATCGCGGACGGCCGCTTCGGCCGACTCATCAGCATCGAGATCGGCCAGTTCACGAGTGACGTGGCTCGGCGTGGGCCGTCGCACTTCCTCTTCGACCGCGCCCAGAGCGGCCGCGGGTTCTTCAACTGGCTCGGCTGTCACTGGCTTGACCTGGTGCCGTACCTGACCGGCGACACGGTGACCGCAGTCACCGCCCGCGTCGGCCGATTCGGGGCGACGGACGTTCCGGTCGAGGACGGCGGGACCGTCATCCTGGAATTGGCCCGCGGGACCATTGTGACGCTCACCGGCGGCTACTGGCTGCCGCGGTGGACCGGGGAGTTGAACATCGCTTTTCGCGGATCGGAGCGGTGGGTGCACTGGGAGCCAACGCACCCGGACACCGCGGGGCGGCTGGGCATCCACGGCCCGCAGCCGCAGTTCCATGCCATGGAGGAGACGTTCGCCCTGCCCGCGGATTCGACCCCAGGCTACGGCGGGCTTAGGGGACTGCGCACGATGCGCGACTGGATGGCCATGGCTCGAGGCGAGATCGCGTCGTGTCGGAACACAGTCGATTCGACGCTCGCGACGCTGCGGCTGCTCGACGCTGTCTACCAGTCATCCGAGGAGGGGCGGCGGGTCGCATTCGACCCGCCGAGCCGGTAGGGGCGGTCCGAGGGCAGGAGTGTCCGATCCGGATTGCGCTTTGTCAAGTTTTGGACCCCCGGAAAGTGCACCGAATTCCTCAGGCCGCCACATGGTGCGTGCGTGTGGCGGCCTGAGGCGCGTCGGAAGAGGTCCTTACCGGACAAGGAGTTAAAGATCATTTGTCAGGCCGCCAGAATATCGCAATTGGCGGCCTGAGAGACGCGGGCCCGGGTGGGGGGCGAACTTTCGCGCCCGACCAAAGGCGCTAATCGCCCATCATGGCGCCCGGCGCGACACTGGTGGCCCGCCACCCAGTGAGGTTGCACTGGGTGGCGGCACGGCGGCCCGTCACAATCTGGTCGATCCCACCCGGTGTATCATCCCCGTTCGACGGAGTGCGGCATCAGCCACGTCGGCCACGTGGCTGATCAAAATTCGTGTCCATTTCGGGCCCCATTTGGCAATGGTCGTGTAGGGGGATATTCCCCCGAAGGGAGCACGACCATGCCACTGACTTCCCGCCGGTTCGCCGGGAACGACCGGCTCCAGGCCGCCGCCCAGAACAGCCCCCCTCTCCGGCAGGGCGCCACGGGCACGGCCGTCGAGATCCTGCAATCGACCTTAGTTGAGCTCGGGTTCCCGATGCCGATCAGCACCAAGTGCGGTCGCATCCCCGGGGACGGCATTTATGGGAGCGAGACCGCCGGCACCGTCCGGGCCTTCCAGTCGTCGCAGGGGCTCTCCGCCGACGGGATCGCCGGGCACGACACCCTCGGCCGGCTCGACCAGATCGTCGCCGTCCGTGAGGCCGCCCGGCTCCAGGCCGAACGAATGGCCGCCAACTTGAACCTGTGGACCTGACCCCATCCCGCCGGTCGAAACCGAGGCACGCACATGGCGATCACACTGAACGCGAGCTCCGCGACAGTCACCCTCGACAAGGCCAAGGCCGTCCCGGCCCTCCAGGTGTTCCCGACCGGGGCGACCTCGGACCCCGTGGTGAACACTCACCTGACCAACAACTTCGTCGCCGGCAACTCCGGGCCAAGCGGGGTCAAGGCCGCGGACGCCTGGACGGCCGAGGCGACAGTAGACGTCGCCGCCGGTCCAGCGGACCAGGCCGAACTGGCCAAGTGGCACTTCGGGTTCATCCAGTTTCAGAAGATCAACGGCCTCGTGCTCTATTACAACGGGCAATCCAAATCGCAAGGCGGAATCATCATCCAGGCCCACATCCCACCGGCCCTGTCGAGCAGCTCGGGCCGCGACCACGCGGACAAGGACCCGAACCCGCCGTGGATGCGGGTGAACACGGCCGGGAACGTCACCGTGGACACGACCAAGGGCGTCGCGACGGCCAAGGTCGGTGACCACCCGATGCTCGTGGCCGGGACCAAGCAGATGAACAGCAAAACCGGCTACATGAATTACCTCAGCCAGCTGGTGGACAACCGGAGTTTCGTCACGGCATTCGTTGCCCGGGATTCGCAGGGGGTCTACCAGTACCTCTCGTACGTGGAGTGGACGGCCGTGTGGAATTTCACGTTCACCTGGCGCGGGGGCCTGCCCACGCCGTTGAAGGTGACCGGTGCCGACGTCGGGACGAATTTCGACATGAAGGCCGCGGTGGCCGGGAAGCCGCCGCAATCGTGGGTCAAGAGCTTCCTGTCCGACCCGGCCACGGTACAGAAGCTGGGGACATCGGAGCAGAGCGCAGCGCTGAAGGCGGCGATCAACGGTCCGCCCACCCGCCAGGACCTCCCGGACCCCGCGGCCAACTTCTCGGACAAGTTCTACATCCCGTGAGCGCCGCCGCGCTCGAGTTGATACGTGCAAGCGGTTCGTTGACGGCTTACCGCGCCAGTTCGGCTATCTCCCGGTGCGGCAGGGGGCGGCGGAATTGCAGCTTGACCAGGTGGTTTCGATCACTCAGCGTCGCGCACCACTTGGCCTCGACCACTAACTTGGTCCGGTGCCCGTTCGGTTGGGAAAGAACCAGCTCGGCCTCGTCCCCTTCGGCGAGCGGGGCGGTCAGGCGGACGCAGGCACTGTCGTCGGTCAGATAGAGCACCCCGGTCGCGAGGTCTGGGCCGAGGCCCATCGTCCCGCGACGGACGGATGCGGTCACCCCGCCCAGTGGGGCACGGCGGTGCGGACGAGGGGGCTCGAGTATGAGAGTATTTACGCTCATCGGCACTCCGACGTGAGGTGGGCCGTGAGGGTTACTCCAACTCTTCAACGGCCGTCCGAGGTAGGCAAACCTCCGACCCCTCCAATTGTGCCGGGATGCGCTATCGGCGATTCACCAGGGATCAAATGTCAGCCCGGACGCGAGGAATTGTGCTGGCTCAGGAACGCTCGCCGACGTCCATTCCCATACTCAGACGGCTCGCAGCGTGGCCACGGCGGTCACGGGTGAGAAGTGTATCCCGCCGACGAGTTGCTAGGGATCGGACTACCGCACGAACTTGCGGCGACTTGCGGCCGGGCGGATGGTCACCACCGCCGGCCGGTTCAACTGCGGCGAGCTGAGGATCGCCTCACCGCTCCCGAGCAGCGGACAACGGGCCCACAGGTCGCCGGTCACGTCGCTCGTCGTCGCCATCAGCGAGTCCAGGTTGTGCATGCTCCGCAGGGTGTGCACCAGGCGGGTGTTGCACAATTCGAAGATCTCCGGCGGCAGGTGCCCGGGCTGCTGGCTGACGAACGCCGCGGCCAGCCACCGCTTCCGGCCCCGCCGGGTCACATTCCGGAGCATTTGCAGCGTGGCCTGCATCGTCTGCGCCTTCTCCCGGCTGATGAACGAGTGGGCCTCCTCGATCACCACGAGCGTCGGCGGCGCGTCCGCCCGCGACACCTTGTAGGCGAACGTCTTGCGGAGCAGGTCGGCGGTCGCCAGGTTCTTGACCGTGTCGTTGGCGACGCTCACGTCCACCACCGTCACCCGCCCGGGGATCAGCATCCCGATCGGGTCGAACCCCCGGACGTTTGGTTGATCGAACGCCCCGGACTGGATCAGCCAGTTCAGCTTGGTCGCCAGGCCGAGGTAGTCGAACAGCTCGGTCGTCCGCGACGATCGCTCGCGGGCCCGGTCGTAGAGCGTCTGGACGGTGAACGTCCGGGGCGCCTCCGGGGATGGGTCGAGCAGCCCGGTCAGCCGGTCGGTTTCCGTCATCGGCGTCCGCAGCCACACCCTGGCCTGAAGGTGCTCGACGCAATCGAGCAGTGCGTTCCGCTCGGCCAGTGTCGCCTGGATCAGCTCGGTCACGACCGGCGTGTCGAAGTCAGCCAGTCGGAGGGTGAACGGCCGGCTGTCGGCCCGCTCGCTGGCACAGCTCATCGGGTGGAGAACGTGAAGGTCGTTGATCCCAGCCGGGCGGCGGCCGAACCGGGCCAACGCCGTGGCCAGGCCCGCGGTGTCGCCGGGAGCGTCCATCTCGACGTACTCACCTTCCACATCGATCACCAGGACGGCCCACCCGCCGGCGGATGCCTCCTCGATGAGCACTTGCGTGGTGTTCGACTTCCCCGACCCGACTGTGCCGAAGATGCCGACGTTGCGCGGCAGCACGTCCTTGCTCCTGCCTTGCAGCCCGACCGGCACCGCGTCCCAGCCGGTCAGCACGCCGAGGGCCATGTCGCCGGCGCAGCCCAGCAATTCGCCGACGCGGTCCGGGGTGAGGGCGCGGACCTGCGATCCGGGCGCCGGTCGGTCGTTCGTGTCCGAGGGCTGACGCCCGGTAAACTCGCCCTGCACTTCCACGCGCACGCGGATGTCGCAGTCCGGGCCGTCCGGGTAGAACGGACCGGCGACGACCCGACCGAGGAACCGCGTGGTGTGGACGAGATCCTCGATCGCGACGAACCGGCCGCGAACGGCCTGCGCCCGCCTCGCCAGAGGCACCCGGACCATCACGTGCTCGTTGGTTGCCGTCGCCGCGTCCGGCTCGACCAGCCCGATGACGTCCGCGGCCTGATCGTTTGCCGGGGGGAGCATCGTTTCGGCGCCGACCGGGATCGCGGTCGCGCCATTGGCCACGGCTTGGGTGCGGGTGAGCACCTGCATAAGCACAATTCCTCCGCGGCGTCTCAATTGTGAACGCCAGCGGGTTATTGATGTCGTGAAAGGGCACCGCCCGACCGCGCAAGCGGAAGGGAGCCGGCCCGGCGGTTCGCCTTACGGAATCTATTTCGGGGGTGGATTGAACGGGACGGCCGTTTGGCGGCGCGAGGAAGTTTCGATCGGGCCGGGCCTCAAACTTGAGGTTGACCCGAAAGGCGTTGGCCACGCCGGAAGATTCTTCCTGGTTGGGCAGCGATCTGCTGAGGCGGAGCCCGAAGCGAAGCGAGGGCGACGCCGGCCGGTCAGGGAGGTCGAAGAGCGCCCAGTGAGCCGCCCGCGGGCGCGGCGTCGCCTCGCTTCGCTTCGGGCTCCGCCGCAATGCCCGATTCGCTCACTCAAGTTGTCACGCCGGGAACTCGTACGGAGCCCGATACTCGTAACTCAACAGCTTGTTGCCCGCGTCGCTGTTCGTGAACCGCTCGGCCTTCGCGTCCCACTCCAGGAACGCCCGTAGCTTGTGGGCGATGTTGCCTACCAGGGCCGCGGTCGTGCACCGGTGGCCGTACTCGACGTCGCACGACGGCGTCTCCCGGCTCTTGACGCAGTCGAGGAAGTTGCGGGCGTGGTCGGCGTCGTTGATCCGGCCCTCCACCTTCTTGCCCGCGATCTGCGGCTTCCCGCCGCTGCGGTACGCCTTCTCCACCGCCCGATCGACGGGCGTGCGGGCCGGGACCTCGTTCGGGTAGATCACGTCCGGGACCACCTCGTAACCGTTCAGATTGAAGTAGAGCGTCCCGCGTGTGCCGCGGAACTCGATCTCGCACGGCCGGGCCGCCCCGGGCGCGGCCGTGGCGTTGAACTGGGAGAACGTCAACAGCGTGTCGCCGGGATACTGCCACACGACTTCGAGCGTGTCCGGCACTTCGCGGTTGTCGTAGTCGGCGAACTTGCCGCCCATCGCGACCACCGCCTTCGGGGCGTCGGCCCCGAGAGCCCACTGGATCTGCGCCAGGTAGTGGACGCCGAAGTTGGTGAGCTGGCCGCCGGAGTGGTCGTAGAACCAGCGGAAGCGGTAGAAGGTGCGGTTCTTGTTGTAGCGCCGTTTCGGGGCCGGGCCCAACCACGCCTCCCAGTCGAAATCCCTGGGCGGGTCCTCGTCGGCGGGGCGGCCGATCCCCTTCGGCGACTCGTTCAAGACGTGGAAGGCGCGGACCGCGGTTACCTTGCCGATCCCGCCGTCACGGACCAGGTCGGCCGCCTCCTTGCAGAACGGGCTCGACCGCCGCTGAATGCCGACCTGGACGACCCGCTTCGTGTCGCGGGCGGCCTTGACCATCGCCCGCCCCTCGGCCACGACGAGCGACAGCGGCTTCTCGACATACACGTCCTTGCCGGCCCGGCAGGCGTGGACCGTCATGAGGGCGTGCCAGTGGTCCGGGGTGGCGATGACGACGGCGTCGAGGTCCTTGCGTTCGAGCAGCTTCCGGTAGTCGTGGAGCGTTTCGGGGCTGCCGCCGGCCTTTTTCGCGGCGAAGTCGAGGTACGGCTGGTGAATGTCGCACAGGGCGACGACCTGGGCGTCCTTGTGGGGCAGGAACGCGTCGAGCACTTGGTCGCCGCGATTGCCCAGCCCGATGAACCCGAGCCGGACGCGGTCGTTGGCCCCAAGGACGCGGCCGGCGCTCAGGGCAGTAGCGACTGCGGTCGCGCCGGCGGCCCGGGTGAAGTCCCTGCGGGTGATCTCGGTCACGGTTGTCTCCTGCAAAACGAACCACAGAGTCACAGAGGCCACAGAGGGAAGAGACACAGAGCAGAAACGATCAGGGCTGGTCACCGGAAGCATCGGCCCTCTGGCGACCAATGTATCTTTTGGTTTTCTCTGTGTCTCCTCCTCTGTGTCCTCTGTGACTCTGTGGTTCGTTTTTATTCCGCGGACAGGTTGGCCAGGAAGTCGTCGTACGCCCGCCGCGTCTTCACCTCGTCCGCGTGCAGCGCCTTCAGCTTGGCCTGAAGCTGGGTCATCTCGGTTTCCTGCTCTTCGAGTGTCTTCAAGTACTTCTTGAACAGGTCCGAATCCTTGGGTAGCTCCCGCATGTTCTCGCGCAGCCGCCTCTGGTCGGTGGCGATGGTCTGGACGCGGGTGTCAGTCGCCTGAATGTCGCCGCGGACCTTGTCCCAACTCTCCTTCACCTTCAAAGCCTCGGTGAGCTTGTCCTTGAGCGCTTGGGGCGCCTCTTTCAGGGAGAGAAAGTACTGGATCTCGTCCACGCGGTTGTTGGTCAGCAGCACCGATGAGCCGACGTCACGTTCCTCGATGACCGTGTAGCTGAGGTCCTTCTTGGCCGCCACTGGGACTTCGAACCGGAACACGTCCGCGGCCTCCTCCTTCGGCTTGTGCTCACCGACGAACTTGAACCCGTCCCCCTTCCGGTTCGGGTGTTCAATGAGGAGCGTGCGATCCGTCGTCGAACGGTTGGACACGTCGTACACCCGCTCCTCGCGGACGAGCCTGTTGGTGTAGACAATGCCCTTGATCGCCTTGACCGAGGTGATGCGGCTGGTGTTGTTGCCCGGCTTGGTGGCGACTTCCGTCCCCAGGTCGATGGCGTAGGAGACGAGCCGCTCCTCGTCGGGCTGGAGGTCGAGGACGCGTGTATCACCGGCGTCGACCGAGCCGTCGAACACGGTGATCGGCCCTTGCGACAGGGGCATCCCAGTTGTGTTCTTGAACCGCAGGCCTAAGAGCGGGTGCTTGGGCTGCACCCCCGGGTTGTAAATGGAGACCCGCTTGCCTTCGACATCTTTATTCACGATGGGCAGCAACGCCGACTTCTGCCGGGCCAGGTCCACCGGCCGGTCGATCACGTACTGGTAGTAGTCGCCCAGGGCGGAAGCGGTCGCCACGCTCTGCACACTCCGCCCCAGGTCCAGGTCTTTCTTCAGGTTCTTGGCGACCTCGGCCGCGAATTGCCGTGAGGCCGGCGGCGGCGCATGATCGTCCGGCTTCGCCCGCCCGGACTGGTCGAACGGGTCGTCCATCCACTCGATGCCGTCCACCCCGGCCGCCTTGGCCGCATCCGCCCTGGTCGCGTCGCGGAGGACCAGTTTCAGTTGCCCGCGCTGCTCGGCCAGCGCGATCATCGTCCCCTGTCGGTCGGTCACCGCCAACGTCACCGACCCTGCGGTCGGGGGGGCGGAATGGCCCTCGACCAGCCGGTCCGTTGTGCTCACGGTCAATACGAGGATGTCCTGCAGAATGATGGCCGCCCGCTTCCTCCCATTCGGCAGCCGCTCGATGTACATCACGTCCACCCGGGCACCTTGCGGGACGAACCCGCCCACCCCGTCCACCAGGTTGGTCTTGATGGTGACCTGCTTGTATCCTTCCGGGATCGCAATTGCCTCGCCACTCTTGGCGAAGCGATCACCAAACCTTTGCATTACCCCGCTATAGGTGGGCGGGCGCAGCGAGGCGAACAGCTCCGGCTCGACCGTCGGCCGGCCAACGTACAGCGGGTTGTACAGGTCCATCTTGAACGAGATCGGCCGCCCTGAAACAAAGCCATGGTCACCTGGACCCAGTCCTCGTCGGTCGGGTTCTCGACCACCGCCCACCCCTGCAGGTACGGCTTGCCCTCCTTCAGGACCAGTCGGTAGCTGGTCTTCCAGATCGGGTTCTCGACCACGTAGCCGACCTCCACCTTCCGCTTCGCCCAGCCCAAGAAGTGCAGGCTGACCGCCTTCTTCTGCGAGTCGTGCGAGCGCGCGAGCGTCTCCAGAGCCCGTCGCATTTCGTTCTCGATCACCGGGTTCATGAACCGAAGACGTTGGATCTCGCCCAGCTTCACCGCCCGCATGCCTTCGGTACACCACAGGTTCAAGACCGCTACCGGGACCGGCTGGCCGTCCTTGGTCGGCTGGACTTGTTGCTCCACTCCGATGATCTTGCCGGTCAGGTTGCCGGGCTGGTTATTTTAGCCGTGTTCACCAACGTGACTTCGACCTGTTCGCCCCGGGCCTGGGTGAGGATGTTGGCCAGCGGGGGGGAGTTGTTCAGGTTGATGGCGAACGACTGAAGCGTACGATCGATCGGGTCATGGGAGTCGTACGTGACCGACTGCACCCAGCCACCGCGAGATAAGTCGCGCAGGGTCATCGACTTGATCAGGTCGTTGATGTCCTGCTCCGGGAAAGTCAGGTCCACGCGGGCGTCGTCCTCCACTTCCCCGGCCCGGGTGAAGTGGCCGACCCCGCTGTTGAACAGGATCACCTGCGAGATCGGCAGGCTAACCGCGGGCTTCAGCTCGCCCGGCTTCGGTTGATTACCGGCGTTCTGCTCCGGGGCCGATTCCCCTCGCTGGGTCCAGAAGACCCCGGCGGCGATGATCGCCACCGTGATCGGCAACCCCTATACCAGCCGTGACATTCGGGTCATCTTGGTACTCCGCTCGGGATTCGCAGTGGCGCAAACGAATACGCTGCCTCGGCGTGGGCGTGATGGTACCCCGCGATCCAGCAGGTCGCGAGGGCAAAGCCTGGCCGGGGTTGGACGAGTTGTCGGTACGATGAAAGGGGGCCGGCGATCACCGCAGCGAGGACACCGATGGCCAACGACGTCCGCTACTTCCCCGTCGAGCGCCTGCGCGAGTTTAGCACACGGACGTTTGAGCACTTCGGCGTCCCGCCGGCCGACGCCGCGGTGGCCGCCGATGTTCTCGCGGTCAGCGACCTCCGCGGGATCGACTCGCACGGCGTCGCCCGGCTGCATGCCTACTTCGACCTGCTCTCCATCGGCCAGATCAACCCGCGGCCGAACGTCCGCGTCGTCCGCGAGTTCCCGGCCGCCGCGACCGTGGACGGCGACAACGGCCTCGGCCTGGTCGTCGGCCCGCGGGCCAATGAGGTGGCCATGGCCAAGGCCGAGGCGGCGGGCTCGGCCTTCGTCACCGTCCGCAACTCCAACCACTACGGGATCGCCGGTTACTACCCGCTCGCGGCCCTGGATCGCGGGCTGATCGGCTGGGCCATGACCAATTCGACCGCGTTCGTCGCCCCGCTCGGCGGCGCCGACCGCATGCTCGGGACCAACCCCATCGCCATCGCCTTTCCCGCCGGCGAGGAGCCGCCGATCGTCATCGACCTCGCCACCAGCGCCGCGGCGTTCGGCAAGATCGAGATCGCCCGGCGCAAGGGGCAGCCGATTCCCCCCGCGTGGGCGATCGACCGCGACGGGAACCCGGCCACCAATCCGGACGCGGTGATCGATGGCGGCGCCCTGCTCCCGCTCGGCAGCACGCGCGAGTCCGGGGGCCACAAGGGCTACTGCCTGGCCGCGATGGTGGATGTGTTGAGCGCCGTCCTCAGCGGGGCCAACTGGGGGCCGTTCGCCCCGCCGTTCGCGCTGCGGATTCAGCTCCCGTCGCGGTCGGTCGGCAAGGGGATCGGCCATGCGTTCGGGGCCATGCGCGTCGATGCCTTCATCGATCCCGACGAGTTCTGCCGCCAGATGGACGACTGGATCCGGACGATGCGTTCGAGCCGGCCGGCCCCCAGAAGTCCGGGGGTAATGATTCCCGGCGACCCGGAGCGATTGGCCGAGGCGGAGCGTCGGAAGACTGGGATCCCGCTCGTGCCGGCCGTTGTCGCGGACCTCCGGGATATTTCCGCCCGCACCGGAATCCCGTTTGATTGACGGTTCCGCGCCCGCCTACCCCACTTGACGCCGCAGCGCCGATTCTCAAAAAAATCAGACCTGCCGGACCGCCGAGGGGCACTCACCTGGTGCAATCCGCCCGCCCACGGTGCCGTTCGCCCGGTCTAACCCGCAATCCTCGACTCTCTTCGAGATGTCCCATGCCCATGATCGCGTCGCGCCTCGAGGCTCGTAAGTCCCGCAAGTCCCGCCGGCTCGCCTTCGACAGGCTTGAGGACCGGACGGTCCCCGTAACCGGGCTGGTCGTGTCGGTTACCCCGGACGTGGTGTCCGAGTCGGTCGGGTCGGTCACCGGCCGGGTCACCCGGGTGGACACCAGCTTGGCCTTGCCGCTGACGGTTCGGCTGACCTCGGCCGACCCGGCCCGGGTGACCGTGCCCGACACCGTGGTCATCCCGGCCGGCGAGTCGATGGCCACCTTCCCGGTCGGGGTCATCGACGACACCATCCCGGGTAACTCGGCCAGCATAATTGTGTCCGCCGCGGGCGCCGTGACGACCACACTGGCCGTGGACGGATCCTTCGGGTACCCGCCCGGGTCCGGGCGGATGATATTCAGCACGGTCGGCGGGCAGACCCGGTCGATCACCCAGGCGCCCGACGGGAAGATCGTGGTGGTCGGCAGCTCGAACAATTCGAGTTCGCCGCCGACGATCCGTGTCGCCCGGTACCTGGCCAACGGATTGCTGGACACCACCGGCTTCCGCCGGACGGGCAGCGGCGGGATCCTCACCGGCGTGTTCGACATCGAGCTGACGCCATTCAGCGACCAGGCCCAGGCAGTCGCCGTCCAGCCCGACCGGAAGATCCTGATTGCGGGGAATGTCGTCGGAGTGTCCGGGCCATCCCCTTATAACCTGTTCATCACTCGGCTCAACGAGGACGGGAGCACGGACCCGTCGTTCGGGACCGGCGGGCTGGTCACGCTCAACACGACCCCGGGCTTCACCTCCGTGTGGGACATGGCCCTCCTGGCCGACGGCAAGTTCCTGGTGACCGGCAGCGGCGGGACGTCCCTGAAACTGGCTCGGTTCAACGCGGACGGCTCCCTCGACACGACGTACGGCGTCGGCGGGTTCGCGTCAGCCCCAATGTCCGACAACGGGAGCGCTTACACCGTCGCCATGCAGGCCGACGGGAAGGCGGTCGTGGCCGGGCAGACCAATGGCGGTGACCCGAAGCCGGGGCTGGCCCGGTTCAACACCGACGGCACCCTGGACACGTCCTTCGGCAGCGGCGGCGTGGTCATCGACGACATCCCGGGCGGCCGCGAAGGGATCTACGACCTGACCATCCAGCCGGACGGGAAGCTGCTCGCGGCCGGGTGGTTCGGCCCGTACGTGCCCCCGGCGGGTGACAACTACAACTCGTTCATCCTGCGGTACAACCCGGACGGGACCCGCGACACGAGCTTCGACGACGACGGGCTGGTCCTCGAAGACCTTGGCGACCCGGACTACTTCTCCGGCGTCGGCGTCCTGCCCGATGGGCGGATCATCGCCTCTGGATCGGCCTTTACCGTGACCCCCGCGGCCTCGATCCGCACGAATGTCGTCCGCTACCTGCCGAACGGCCAGCGGGACGACCGGGCCACGACGAC
>DATFWZ010000726.1:0-14314 GCA_035258765.1 Gemmataceae bacterium | reverse complement strand
GTCGCTCACGCTCCCGGCTCGCCAATCGCAGGGCCTTCCTCCGGTCGCTCACGCTCCCGGTTCGCCAGTCATACGCGACCATGAACGAGCCCAAGCCATTGAATCGGCGCGTCTGGCTCGCGATGGCGGCCTACGCGGGCCTGCTCGCCGCCGGAGTGGCCGCGTTCATCGTCGTCCGCTCCTTCGGGTTGACCCTCTCCGCCCCGGATCCGCAACCCGGGACCACCGCCGGCGTCGGCACTTTGACCGGGAAGGGCCACGCCCTCTTCCACGTCCTGCTGGCGCTGGCCGCCGTGATCGCGCTCGGCCGCGTATTCGGCAAGGCATTCACGTACATCGGCCAGCCGCCGGTCATCGGCGAGGTCGTTGCCGGCATCGTGCTCGGGCCGTCGCTCCTCGGCCGGCTCTCGCCGGACGCCATGTCGTTTCTCTTGCCGAAGGACTCGGCCCCCCACCTGGGCGTGATCGCGCAGCTCGGGGCGATCCTGTACATGTTCATCGTCGGGCTGGAACTCAATACAGGTCAGCTCCGATCGATCGCCGGGTCGGTCTTCGCGGTTTCTCATGTCAGCATCGTCCTGCCATTCGTCCTCGGCGCGGGATTGGCGCTCTGGCTGTACCCGCACCTCTCGAATAGCGCCGTTCCGTTCACGAGCTTCGCGCTGTTCGTCGGCGTGGCGATGGCGATCACGGCGTTCCCGGTGTTGGCGCGGATCCTGACCGATCGCGGCTTGAGTCGGACGTCCCTCGGCGTCACCGCGCTCGGGGCCGCGGCCGTCGGGGACGTGACCGCGTGGTGCCTGTTGGCCCTCGTGGTCGGCGTGGCCAAGGCTGAGCTCGGGGACGCGTTGCTCGTTGTCGTGTTCGCGACCGCGTTCGTGGCGACGATGCTCCTGCTCGTCCGCCCGCTCGTGGCCCGCTACGTCCGGACGTACGGCGACGTCCCGCCGTCGCGCGGCACGATCGCCGTCGTCATCATCGGCGTCCTCCTCGCGGCCCTGACCACCGAGGCGATCGGGATTCACGCGGTCTTCGGCGCGTTCCTGGTCGGCGTGCTCATTCCCCACGACAGCCGGTTGGCCCGCGACGTCGGCCGCAAGCTCTTCGACGTGGTGACTGTCCTGCTCTTGCCGGCGTTCTTCGCCTTCACCGGTTTGCGGACTGAAATCGGCCTGGTGTCGTCCGGGTCGGAGTGGGCGATGTGCGCCGCGATCGTATGCGTGGCGACGATCGGCAAGTTCGGCGGGGCGACGCTGGCGGCGCGGCTGACGGGACAGAGCTGGCGCGACGCGGCTGCGGTCGGGTCGCTGATGAACACGCGCGGGCTCATGGAACTGATCGTCCTGAACATCGGCCTCGACCTCGGCGTCATTTCGCCGACGCTGTTTGCCATGATGGTGATCATGGCGCTCATCACCACGATGGCGACGGCGCCTGCACTGCACTTCCTGCTGCCGCACCACCAGCCGACGCCGCCGGACGAGGCCTGGACGTCCGAAGAGCGGCCCGGGCCGGCGGCGATCGCGAGCGCGCCCGTCGCCCCCGGCACCTCCGGCCGTTAAGATGTTGGGGGACACCCCCTTACGTCCCGCCGCGGAGGTTTCATGGCCAGCCCGCCCGTGTTCGATGTCGAGCGGCTCCTCGCGCCGATCCCCGGCGACAACCCCGCCGGCTCGGCGCCGCCGTTCGACCTCGTCCGCCAGCTTGACGACGCCCGCAAGGAGGGCGACCCGTTCGGTCCGCCCCGCAAGATGGACTGGCCGGGCATTGTGCAGCTGGCGACTGATGCACTGCAAACGACTTCGAAGGACATCCTGGTCGCCGCACGGTTGTTGGAGGCGTCCACCCAGGTCAAAGGCTTTGCCGGGCTCCGCGATTCGCTAGCGTTGATGAACCGACTGTTCGCGGATTGCTGGGACCGGATCCGCCCGATCCCGGAAGAGGGGGAGGGATTCGACGTCCGCGGCGGCCCGCTCTTGTGGCTGAACGACGCGGCCCGCGGGGCCAAGTTCCCTTCCACGATCATGAGTGTTCCGCTCATCGACGTCCGCGGGGAGAATTTCAACCACCTGGACTGGCGCGGCGGCCGCCGGGCGGAGTTTGAGGCGGCCCTCCCGGGTGCCAAGGAGGAGGCCGTCCGCAACCTGAACGACGACCTTGCCGCCGCCAGGGCCGAGCTCGGGAAGCTGTCGAAGACAGTGGACGAGCGGATGCCCGAGTTGGGCATCAACCTGTTGTCCGGCACCGGCACGATTGGGACGGCCATGGCCGACGTGGCGGAAACGGTCGCCGACCTGATGCGCATACGCGGGTTCGACGAGCCCGCGGCCGTGGATGGCGGCACTGACGGCCAGCCGGATGCCGGTTCGCCCGCAGGGGCCGGCTCGGCCGCCTCCAGGTCCCTCGGGTCAACTCGAGCGGACCTCTACCGACAACTGGACAGCATCGCGGACGCCCTGCAGAAGCTCGAGCCACACAGCCCGATCCCGCTGCTGATCAAGCGGGCGGTGAAGCTGGGAGCGCTGCCGTTCCCGCAGCTGATGCGGGCAATGATCCAGGATTCCGGCGCGCTCGATTCGCTCGACCGGCTGCTTGGGATCGAGCAGCCGGCGCCGCAATAACGCACGACCCATGACGTTCGTCACCCGCGTCCCCGGGCCGCCGCTATCGGACTTCGTGGAGCTGCTCTGGTTCTACGACGGCTACGACCCGGGGCACCCGCGCGAGCGCCTGCTCCCGACCGGGGCGATGGAGCTGGTCATCGACCTGGACGACGGCCCGATGCGAATCGCAGCGGGAGACCAGGAGCAGTTCCGCGCCTACCGCGGCCCGCTCATCTGCGGGACGCACTCGTCGCCATTCGTTATCGACACTTCCGCCCCCGCCACCGTCCTGGGGGTACACTTCAAGCCGGGCGGGGCGTTCCCGTTCCTCCCGGTGTCGGCCGGGGAGCTGCAAGATACCCATGTCCCGCTCGCGGACCTTTGGGGTCGCCGCGGCGATGAACTTCGCGATCGGACGATCGAGGCCCGCACTCCGGACGAGAGATTGCGCGTGCTCGAGCAGTGCCTCCGGGCAATGGCCCCCCGGCCGCTGGAGCGACATGCCGCCGTGTCGTTTGCGCTATCCGAATTCCGCCGCGGGCCGGGCGGCCGATTGGTATCGGCGGTCGCGAAGTACGCGGGCCTCAGCCGCCGGCGGTTCACCGACCTGTTCCGGGCGGAAGTCGGGCTGACCCCGAAGCGGTTCTGTCGCGTCGTGCGGTTCCAGGAGGTGCTGCAACGGGTGCAACGTTGCCGCCGTGTGGACTGGGCGTCGGTGGCGCTCTCGGCCGGGTACTTCGACCAGGCCCATTTCATCAACGACTTCCGCGAGTTCTGCGGCGTCACGCCGACCACCTACCTCGAGTGCCGCGGGGATCACTTGAATCATCTGCCGATTCCGATGTGACGTCCCATTTTTCCAATACGCCGATCCGTGTCGGCGGCATAATGCCCGCGAACCCGGCCGCACCGGCCGGCGCATCGCCGCCAACGGAGGCCCGATCATGGCCGTCAAGCCAATTCCCGAAGGTTATCGTACCGTCACCCCGTACCTGGCCGTCCGGGGGCTGCCGAAGCTGCTCGAATTCGTTCGCGAGACGTTCGACGCGAAAATCATCCACGTCATGGATGGACCGGATGGAAAGCCGGGGCACGCCGAGTTCGAGATCGGCGATTCGAAATTAATGGCCGGCGAGGCGAGCGGCAAGTGGCCGCCGGTCGGGTGTTCGCTGTACCTATACGTGCCGGACACGGACGCGGTGTACCGCAAGGCCCTGGCGGCCGGGGCCGAATCGGTCATGGAGCCGACGAACCAGTTCTACGGCGACCGCAACGCGGGCGTGAAGGACGAACACGGTATCTGGTGGTGGATCGGCACACACATCGAGGACGTGTCGCCGGAGGAGCTGCAGCGGCGGGCGGCGGCCCGCAAGTAAATGCAAATCCGGGGCGGTCCAAGGGCCGGAGTGTCCGATCCGAATTGGGGTTTGTCAAGTTTTGGACCCCCGGAAAGTGCGCGGAATTCCTCAGGCCGCCACTCGGTGTGCATGTGTGGCGGCCTGAGGCGGCCTGAGGAGCCGCCCATGCCGGCAAGGACTTGCGCCCATTCGTCGAGGCGCCAGAATGTCGCCATTGGCGGCCTGAGAACGGAGCGCGCTACTGCCCGGGCACTTTGCGCCCGACCGCAATGCGCTGGAGCACGCTTCAGGTTGTCGCAGCGGCCCCGCGAGGCGGAGCCCGACGCGCCAAGCGAGGGCGACGCCGAACGGACCCGGGGGTGCTGGGACTCTCCAGGCATCCCGATCGGCCGGAGTCGCCCTCGCTTGGCGCGTCGGGCTCCGCCTCACCCGGTAAATCCTGGAGAAGTCCACGCTGGCAGCCCCTCGATTCGGACCCCTCCGGAAGCTGAGCGTGGAAGAAGGCCATCAACTCGGTCGCGCCGTGCTTGTCGGCACGACGTAGAGCGTGAATTGCATCGTTGACGTCTGCCCGCCGGCCTTGATAGTCAGCTCGCGCTGGCCCTGGATGTCGCCGATGATGTCTCCCTCGCGGATCCGGAAGGCGACACTCAACGACCGCTGGATGTTCTGCCACTCCGGCGAGTTCGTGTCCCGGGGCATGTCGAAGTAGGTCAGGTTCGGGGCGCTCGGCAGGTCGCGGGGCGGGCGCGGGCACGGGGTGAATCGCAGTCCTTCCTGTCCCCTGGTGAAGATCGTGTCCACCCGGTCGGAGCTGCCGATCTTCATGCCCAGCTTCTCCGGCCGGGTCAGCATGCGGATACACTCCTCGTTCGACAGGTTGCTGCGCACCCCGAGGAACATCTGCCACGCCGGCTCCAGCCACGCCGGCTCCAGGGCCACTTGCATCCGCTTGCCGGCCCCGATAAACGGCCGCTCCTGGTACACCGGCTCCTCGATCGGATCCAGCAACTCGTCAATGTGCCGCTTCAACTGCCAGAAGCACCCGCCCAGGTCGTCGTGGTCGTATCGCGGAATCTCCGGCGGACGGGCGGTTTCGCCGAAGATCGACAGTTGGCCGACGAGCCGGCACAACTCCAGGTACGCGGGCAACGGGTGGATACCCGGCACGAACGCCAGGTTGCTCAGCAGGGCGAACGCCTCGTTCATTCGGACCAGCTGGTTCATCTTCCGCATGTCGCCGGGCGAGCCGCTGTCAAACGAGATCCCCCTGGACTTAACCAGCGAGGCCAGGATCTCGATCTTTGTGTTCAACCGAGAGGAGAGCTTCTGCAAAATGTCTTCGAGGAGGACCGGCGAGCCGTCGCATGCGAGGAGCGGCGGGATGTACCCGGGGTCGGCCTTCGGGATGGCCTCGGCCCGGTCGGCCTTCACCAGCCGGGCGAGCTGGAGCGTTTCGTAGCCGGCCTGGTCGTCGTGGCCGAACAGGAGGCGGGCGTTGGGCCGGCGGACCGAGACGGGCTGCGGGTTGACCCCCGTGTTCTCGTCCTCCAACGACAGGTGATCGACGAGGTATCGCGGGGCCTGGACGTCGGGGCCGGCGTTCGGCTGGCCGCTCCGCCACTGCGGGACGGCCAGGAACACTTCCACCCGCGTCCGCCCCTGGAAGGCCGGCTTCAGGTCGATATCGGTCTCGCCGCCGTCGTCCGGCAGGGACACCGCGGTCCCGTCGCGCAGCCGGGCCTCCAGGTGGCGGATGACAAACCGGAACCCGCCGAGGGCGTCCGCGTCGAGCCGGAGGTGCCGCACCCCCCAGAAGTGGTGCTCGTCCCAGCGCACGTGCTGGGCCAGGAGGGAGCGGGAGTGCCGGTCGGCCGCCTGGAAGTGGTGCGGCCGGAGGAACATGCCCTCGTGCCAGTGGATGGCTCGGTCGGTCATGGGGGTCCTGCGCGGGTTGTCCGGATGGCCTTCACGATACGCATCAAATGCCGGACAAACAACGGCGATTGCCTCGGGCGGCCTGGCCGCCCGGTTCGTAGGATGTCCCCATGCGCGACGACCTGGCCAGACTCGTTTACCCGGTCTTGCAGCACGGCCTGAAGCTGCGCGCCCGGATCGACCGCGGGGAACGCCCGATGCTCGCCGCCGAACAGGCCGAGTTGAAGCGGCTCCTCGGAACACCCAGCCAGCCCGCCCCCTGGGGCATGGGCCGCGACGTGGCGACCTCCATCGCCATCACCGAGCCGACCCGGTTCCTCGGGGTCCGGTACGCGCTCACGTGCTGGCTGGACGAGTTGTTCATCGAGTCTTCGCTGTCCCGGGACTGGGACGAGAACAAGCTCGAATCGGCCCTGTTCGAGACGAACATCCGGTACCGGAACTTCTGGGAGCAGGCCCGGCTGGCCGAGACGACGCCCGACTCATCCGACGCCGTCGAGGCGTTCCTGATGTGCGTCCTGCTCGGGTTCCGTGGGGAGCTGGCCGACAAGCCGGAGGCGTTCCGGGAGTGGGTCGCGGCCGCCAAGAGCCGGGCCGGGAAGGGCTACGGTAAGGACCTGCCCGCCGTCCCGGAGCTGGCCCCGTCGTCGAACGTGCCGCTCTTGCTCGGGGTCGAGGGATACCGGAAGATGGCCCGGGCCCTCGGGCTGACGCTGTTGGCCGCGATCTTCGTCGTGACCTTTTTGCTGGTCCTCTGGCTAAGCCGCCAACCATGAAAATCCTGCAATGGATCGGCGGACTGTTCCTGCCGATGTTCAAACGCCCCCGAGTAAGCCCCGGGTTGATCTGGTTTCTGCACATGCTTCTGATCGCCGCGATCGCGGTCGGTCTGTGGTACGTCGGCAGGAAGATTGACATCACCGACTACCTGGGCGGCCGGCTGCCGTGGATGAAGCCGTTCTGGCTGTCGGCCCTGTTTCTCCTGGTCTATTTCATCATCTGGCAGGCCTGGTGGGTCTGGCGGCTGTTGCAACCGGAGGCCGCCGGGAGCGACTTCCCGGACCTGGATGAGGCGTGGGGCCAGATCGTCTCGTCGCTCGAAAAGGCCGGAATCGGGGTCGGCGACACGCCCGTGTTCCTCGTGTTCGGCCGGGTCGCGGGCGCGGACGAGGCCATCTTCCAGGGGGTGCCAGGTGGATTAGCCGTGACCGGGGGGAGTCCGAGCGGCTCGCCCGTCCGGGCGTTCGCCAATCGCGACGCGATCTTTGTCACCTGCCCAGGCGCGAGCCTCCTCGGCAACCCGGCCACGGTCCAGCACGGCCCGGCCGGCGGAGGACTGGACCAGTCCATCCGGGCCGGCGGGGGCGGGATGAACCTCGGGGCCTCGATCGGCATGGACAAGTCGATCGGCATGGGCAGCGTCGGCGGAGACATCGGCCGTGTGCAGCAGCTCATCCGCGCCGCCCGCGAGCAGAACCGCTCGCTGACGGACGCCGAGCGGGCGGAAATCCGGCGCCTGTCGGAGGGCGGGCCGGCGGCGACTCCGCAGGCGGCGAGTCGGCCGGCGACGCTCATGCAGGACCCGGCGGAAGTCGAGTACCGCCAGGCCCGGCTTACGCACCTGTGCGGGCTCATCGCCCGGACCCGGTGGCCCCTGTGTCCCATCAACGGGGCCATGGTCTACATCCCCGTGTCCGATTGCGAGAAGGAGGAGGTCGCCCAGCAGATCGGCCTGATCGCCCGGCAGGACGTGCGGACGGCGGAGGACAGGTTCCGGCTGTCGTTCCCGGTGTACGCGCTGCTGGGCGGGCTGGAGGCGCTGCCCGGGGGGCCGGAATTCCTGGCAAAGTTCGCCGCGGACCGCAAGGGCCAGCGACTGGGCAAGGGGATGCCGCTCGTCCCCGACCTGCCGCCGGACGCGGCCGCGGACCAGGCCGAGAAGACGAGCCTGTGGGTGTTCCACAGCCTGTTGCCGTTCTGGGTGTTCAAGTTGTTCCAGGTGGAGCGGAGCGGGGAGGGGCCGGCCGCCTCGACCCGGGCGAACGCGGAGCTGTTCCAATTCTTGAATTCGGTCCGGCAGCGGGGCAGCGCGGCGGCCCGCCTGGTCGGCCGCCTGGCGATGCCCGGGGACGCGGGCCCGCCGCGCTTCGGCGGAGTGTACCTGACGGCAAACGCCCCGGAGCTCGGGGCCGGCCCGCTCTTCGTGGACGAGTTCTACCGGAAGGTGATCAACAGCCAGCCGTACGTCGCGTGGACCGACGCCGCGTTCGCCGACGACGCCCGGTACCGGCGAATGACAAAGGCAGGGTACATTTTCCTGGGCGTGGTCGTGCTTGCGGTGCTGGCGCTGGCGGGGTACGTGGTGTACGACTTGACGCGCGGGCGGTAACAATCAGAGTGGAGCACGGCGCGCAGCGGAATATGTTCCCACGGCTCGAAGCCATCGCCGTGGGCTTTAGTGGGAGCGCACTCGAGAGTTCCCACTGAAGCCCACGGCGATGGGTTCGAGCCGTGGGTCGTGATTACCGCCGCTTCACGAGCGGCAACACCACCTCGACCGGCTTGTCCGTCGGGGGGTCCGGAATCTGGGCGGCGACGACCCCCGCCAGGCCGAGGCTACTGTCTTCCTTGAGGGCGGTCATCCTGTAGATGCCCGGCGCTAGGTTCCGGAAGTAGACCACACCCTTTTCGGTGCCCTTGGTACCGTCGCCCGTTGTTCCGACTCCCTTCTCTGCCCCGGCCGCGTCGCGCAAGGTCACCGCGGTGCCCGGCTGCGGCCGGCCGCCGCGCTCAATGCGAAGCTTGATCGTCCCGCCCGCCGGCTCGACCAGCTCGATCCGCACGACCTTGGCGGTCGAGAGGCCGACCTCGTTCTCCGCGACGATCGTGATGTCGAATGGGGGAATCGGCTCCTTCTTGGGCGGCGGCGCCGGGGGCGGGGCCGCCGGCGGGGCCGGCGGGGGCGCGGGCATCGGCACCTGCGCCACCCAGCCGAGCGGGGTCCGCTCCGCGAATGTGACCGGGGCGTCCGGGGGCAGCTTCCCGTCGGGCCCGGGCTTTCCCAGGACGACGCCGACGCGCTCGATCGCCGTCTCGGGGTCCGACGCAACCACGAACACGGGCAGCGGCTGGCCTCGGACCAGACGCTTCGGGAACGTCCCGAGCCGGATGTCCCCGGCCGGCGGCGGCGTATCGTCCACGACCAGGGTGTAAGACGACTTGAACTCCTTCACCTTGGTCGGGCTGGTCGCGTCCGGCTCCTTTAGGACGGCCTGCAACTCGTGCGACCCGCGCAGGGCACTCACGTCCACCGTGGCAATATGGTCGCCAATGGTGTTGGTCGCGAGCAGGGCCCCGTCCGGGCCGGCCGGGTCGAGCCAGACCCGCTCGTCCTTCGCCAGGCCCAGGTCGATCACCTCATCCGGGTCCAGGTCCGTCGCCCGGACCAGTGCCCCGCTCCGGGCGATCCGCAAGCCGAGGACCGACCCGGGGGCCTCGTTGTCCACCTCCACCCGGAAGCGCAACTCCTTCGTCGGCAGGGTGGCGACCCGGGGAGTCGTGGTCGTGCCGGAGACCACCCGGGCTTCCATGGCCTGATATTTGGGGCCCGTACCGATGGGGATCAATCGGACCGCGGGCGCGGTCAACCGCTTCTCCTTGTTCGCCGCCGGGTTCACCTCGATGGCGCGGCGGACGTTGGAGGAGTAATTGAACGCCCGCGGGTAGCCGTCCACGGTGAAGTAGAACTTGACCGGGACGTCAACGGCCGTGAGCGCGAGGTTCTCCGCCCGCATCGTCACCTGCTGGCCGGGCTTTTCGAGCTTCCGGCGGTACGACCCGGCGCCGCGGGCGTCGGCCTTCAGGCCGAGCTGCGGGGGGAACTCGAACTTGACGTCCACCGGCGGGATCAACGGCTCGTTCTTGAGGGTGATCAGGGCGGTCAGGTCGCGCCGACGGCCGGTCCCCTCCAGGGTAACGTCCGGTTCCTGCAGGTACTTCGACGGGTGCTGGATCGTGATCCGGACGGTGCGCTCCGCGGGCGGGTTCCCCTGGTCGTCCTTGACGCGGACCTTGAACGCGAACGTGCGGCCGTCCGGCAGGTCGGCGAGCGCGACCGGGACGCCGGTCGGCGGCTCGGGCGCATCGGCCTCCTTCTTGGGCTCGACCGCGGCCTTCGGCGGCTCCTCCTTCTTGGGCGGCGTTGTCGGCTTGAACGCCACAACCTGGGAGTCCCCCTTGTCTCCCTTCTTCGACAACGTGACTTTCTCCACCAGCTGGAGGGGGGTGCCTTTCAGACCCTCGACCTCGACGGTGAACGTCGTCTGCTGCGGGAGGAGGTTTTTGACGATGATGAAGAACGGCTGCTTGGTGTTCGGCCGGAGCTCCAAGGAGTCGAACTTGGACGCCTCGGTCTTGTCCTTCGAAAGGACAATCTGCGCGGAATCCTGGGCAGTGGCGACGAGTCCCACGCCGAGAAACGCGACGAGAGCGATTCGGTACACAGTCATCGGACAGTCTCCAAAGTCACGGTTCCCACGTGTTGAGCCGCTGGGCAGCCTTTCGTAGTTCTTGAGCCAGGGCCTTGGCGGCGTCGGCCGGTTGGTCGCTCAGGCTTTTGGCCAGCGGCTCCAAGTGGTCGCTGGCCAGCCACCGGGCGAAGGCGCGTTCCGCGTCGCGGCGGGCCTGGGCGCCCGGGTCGTTGGGCGGCGCGCCCGGCCGGTCCGGCAGGGCCGGCAGGTCGCCCGGGTGAAGCAGCCAGGCGAAACGCGCCCGCCCGGCGGGCGTCGTCTCGCTGCGGTACCGCTCGACGAACCGGTCCGCGAAGGCCCGGCGCCATTCGACGCCCGACTTCGCCGCGACCGCCTCCCCGACCGCCAGGTTCAACAGGTCGTTCGCCCGTTTCACCCGCTGGGTCGCAACCTCGGCGAACCGCCGCTGGTCCCCGGACCGCGCCCCGGCGTCGTCCGCACTCCGCGGCGGGGTCTCGCGCATGACGCGGTCGGCCAATTCGGCAGCCGCCTTGTTGGTCTCCGCGGTTCTCTGGGCGCGCTCGTCCGGACTCCAGACGGGCAGCCGCAGGCGGGCCCGCCACTCGGCCGGGGTTGCGTCCGCCGGCACCGCCTTCAGCAATCCGCGGAACTGCTTCCGCTGTGCTTTCAGGTCCTCGGCCAATCGGTCCAGCGTCGCCGCATCGGTCTCCCGGTCCAGCTCGTCGCGCACCGCCGCGGCCTTCGTCACCAGCGCCGCCCAGGAGTCGTCGAGGTCCCGCCGGGCCGTGGCGTTCTCCGGCACAAATCCGGCGACGAGCGGCAGCAATGCGACGGTCTCTTCCCACTCGCCGGCCGCCTTCTCGAACGCCCGGCCGAATTCCGTCACCCGTCGGTAGCGGTTGGCCAGCTCGCGAAGCGACTGCACCGACCGGGCCCGCACGTCCTCGTTGGGGACGAAGAATTCCAGGAGGGCCGTTCGAAAGTCGGCATTAGCCTCGCCGAGCGGCTTCTCGATCCGCTTGAACACCCGGCCGTCGGTAGTCGCCGCGGCCCACGACTCGATCGCCGCCCGCAACGCGACCCGCGGGGACTCCGCCGGCCATAAGTCCCGGTACCGGATCTGCGAGTCGGCAAAGAAGTCCAGGACGAGCAGCTCCTGATGGCTCGGGCCCGGGGGCGGCTTCAGCCCGTGCAGCAAGTCGGCGTACTGGCGCAGCTGGTCGATCGTCGGGTCCTTGGTCAGGTCGTCGATCGCCTGCAGAGTGATCGACACGGTCCCGTCATACGGTGTCGTCTCCGGCAGTTTCTCGGGCAACTGCACGGGCTTCGGCGCCTCATCCTTCTTCGCGTCGTCCGGCTTCTTCGCCGGCGGCCGGCCCAGGGGCTCGATTAGCGGCAGCCAGACCTTTTTGATCTCCGCCTCCTTGTCCTTCGGGATCCCCACCCGCCGGACGCGGCCGACACTGGCCAGCGGGTACTCGTTGAGGGCCAGGGACTGTCGTTGCGTCTCTAGTTCGCTGGCCTCCTTGACCAGCTTGCCCTCGACGAGGTCGGCTGGCAAGCCGCCGGTCCACAAGCGATCTGCCCGGACGACAGCTTCCGACAGCTGCCGGAAGGTTCGCGGGGCCTGATGCAGCACCCCGCGCGATTGCCAGCCGTCGAGCGTCTTCCACTGCTCGACGATCTTCGGCGGGTCGGCCGGGGCCTCGTCGATCGGCTCGTCCGGCGGCCGATTCTTCGGGACGCTCAGGAGCTCGAAGTCGCCCCCCCGACCGTACCGCGCCGGGGCGACCGCGGGGGCCTGGTGCCTGGCCAGCCAATGCGCGACCCCGGACCGGGCAAAGGCGACCAGCTCCTCCGCCGACACCTGGCCGTCTCCATTTCCGGCCTGATCGGCGCCCCCGGCCAGCCCGCGGCGGAGGTACTCGGCCAGGACCCCGCGGCGCAGCTCCGGCGAGACGTACGGGTACTCGGCGGGCACGCACTGGGCCACGACGATGTAAGGCAGCCGATCCGCCTTTTCCGCCTTCGACAGTTGCGCGTGCAGTTCCGGGGCCAACTCGTCGCCCGCCTGCCCGAGGCGTGGCTCGCCCACCGGCCGCAGGTCGAGGATCAACAGCCGGTGTCCGCCGATCTTGCCGACCGCATCCAGGAGCTGACCCAACGGGAGCCAGGTGCCCGGGTTACCGGGATCCGCCTTCGCCGGTAGGATCGCGACCTCGCCCCGATCCACGGCCGCAAGGGCACAAACGTGGATGACGACCGCCTGGGAGGGGTTCTTGCCCGCCCGGTCGCCGAGGGCCGCGAGCTCGCCGAGGATCATGTCCGCCCGCTCCTGACCTTGGGAGACGACCTTACCGTTGGGGAAGAATTCGTCCCGGAGGCCTTTCCCGTCCTGCTCGGCAAACGCGTTATTCGGCCACTTGTCGTACTCGACGACGGACAGGCTCAGGAACTGCGGCTCGGGTTTCGAGCGGATGTAGAACAGCAGACCGAGGGCAGTGCCGCCCGCGAGCAAAAGCGGGATGAGGGCAAACAGGAGGCGCGACCGGCGTTTGGACTTGGCCGGCGCGCCCGGTCGGGTCGGCCGGGCGCCGGCGGCCTGGTGCTTCCAGTCGTCGAGCGGCGAGCGGGCGGCCATGAGACTCCCGGTGCTCGAATCGGGCCCGCCCGGTCGGCGGGCCCGGAACTTATTCCTTCAAATTCGGTTCCGGCAGGACGTCCTGGTCGGTCAAGCTGGGGGCGCGCGGCAAGTCGACAGTCGCGTGCTTGGCCCGGCCCTTGATCGAGTCGAGCGAGTAGAACTCGAGCGTCAGCGCGTTGAGGTCCGCAGCGCGCAGCGGGCCGAAGACGGCTGTGTACTGGTTCGCTTTGTCAAAGAACTTGTGGTCTTCGTTCAGGGCCCACTGCGAGCCCGTCCCCCCGATCTTGGCGCGCACGAGGACCGGCTTCCTCGGCTCGTGGGTCAGCCGGACGGTCAGGTAACCCTCCTTATCGACCGTCAAATCCCGATCCACCGTCACCTTCACACCGTCCACCGACAGTTCCCGCTCCTCACCGGTCAACTTGGCAAACTCCAGCGTGTCTTTCGCCTGCGGCTCGGTGTCGAGCCAGTAGGCCTCCAGCCGCGCCCGGGCCGGGGCGATGGCGACTTCTTTCTCGCCGTTGCGGGGCATCCAGCCGGTGGCTCTCACCGTCCAGGCCGGGGCCACCCGCCCGTGCAGGTTCTCGACACGCAGGGCCCGCGGGCCCCGGTCCTTGTCGGCATTCTGCGGGGTCACCTCGAACCAAGCGAACAACGGCAGGTGCCGGATCAACAGCTGGTCGGGTTGGAACCGCTCAATCGGCCGCTCCAACGTCGCTGTCAGTTCAAGATCGTAGGTATTCGAAAGCTGCGTGAGTAAATTCTTGGGCACCGTCAAGCGCACGGTTCCGTCTTTGCTGATGTCGCCGGGGACGCCGGTCGCTCCGTACGCCTTCGTCCAGGACGGAAGGGTGAACCTCGACTGCCTGCCCTCGCGCAGTAGCTCGAAGATCAGCCGGTCGCCGGGCCGCAATTCGACCTTTTGACTCAGCCCCATGGCAGACAGGCGGTAAGCCTTGTCGGCGGGGACCATCGGCGTGAGCCACCGGAAGAACTGGTCCGACGCGACCGTCGTGGGGTGACGGCGGACGATTTCGCCGTCCTCGGACTGGATGGTCGTGTACGGGAGCATCGCTTCCTTGAGCTTCGCCGCCAGCTCGTCGGTTTTCTCGAGCATGCGGCCGCTCTCGAACTCCTCCTTGCTCGGCCAGATTTGGGCCGGCGTGCGCCCCTCCCGGTAGTGCCGATGTTCCGCAATGGCCCCGAACTGGGTGTACGCGCGGGTCATGTCGTCCTTGTCGCCGCCGAACAGGACGAGGTGCACGGCGACGTCCGGGTTGT
>DATFWZ010000725.1:0-2306 GCA_035258765.1 Gemmataceae bacterium | reverse complement strand
CCTAGTGCTCTGTCAACTTTGAAAAATGGGGTTCCGTGATTTTAACGGATTGTGGAAACTCCGGGCCGCCAAGGAGGGTGGCCATGCACAAGAAGTATGTGGTGCGTCTGACGGTTTCGGAGCGGCGGGTACTTCGGGAGGTGGTTCGGAAGCTGAGCGGGTCCTCGGCCAAGGTTCGGCGGGCCCAGATCCTGCTGAAGGCCGACGCCGCCGGGCCGAACTGGACCGACCGGCGGATCGCCGAGGCGTTCGACTGCCGGGTCCAGACCGTCGAGAACGTCCGCCAGCGGCTCGTCTGCCAGGGCTTTGATGCGGCCTTGGACCGGCGGCCGCCGGAAACGCCACCACGGGCCCGGGTCCTGGACGGCGAGCAGGAAGCCAAGGTGATTGCCTTGCGGCTTGGGCAGCCGCCGAAGGGATACGCGAATTGGTCGCTGCGCCTCCTGGCCGACCGGGTCGTTGCGTTGGGCATCGTCGAGACGGTCAGCCACGAGACGCTGCGCAAGACGCTCAAAAAAACGGGGTGACGGGGCGCAAGGTCCAGTACTGGGTGATCCCGCCGAAGGCGAACAGCGAGTTCGTCGCGGCGATGGAGAACGTGCTGGAAACGTACGCCCAGCCGTACGACCCGCGGTTCCCCGTGTTGACGATGGACGAGCAGCCGGTCCAGTTGCTCCGAGAGACGCGGCAGCCGGTCCCGGCCACGCGCGACCGCCCGCGGCGGGTGGACTACGAGTACGAGCGGGCCGGGACAGCCAGCGTGTTCGTCTTCGCCGAGCCGCTGTCCGGGTGGCGGGACGTGCGCGTCCGCGAGCAGCGGACCAAGGTGGACTGGGCGGTGGAGATGGCCGCCCTGCTGGGGACCCGGTACGCCAAGGCCGAGAAAGTCATCCTGGTGTGCGACAACCTGAACACCCATACGATGGGGGCGTTCTACGAGGCGTTCCGGCCGGCCGAGGCCCGGGAGTTGGTCCGGCGACTGGACTTCCGGTACACGCCCAAGCACGGGAGCTGGCTGAACGTGGCCGAGAACGAGTTGAGTTCGTTGCACCGCCAGTGCCTCCGCGACCGCCGGTTCGGAACCATCGCCGCGCTCCGGCGCGAGGCGGCCGCGTGGGCGCAGGACAGCAACGAGCGGCAACGCGGCGTCGATTGGCAGTTCAAGATCGACGACGCCCGAACGCGACTGAAGTACCTGTACCCCAAATTCCAAAGTTGACAGAGCACTAGACGAACCGTGCGCCCGGAGTGTCGGCGTCGCAGACATTGCCGCGGCGATCGCGGTAGGTGCCAAGCCAGTAGTGGGTCAGGGTCTTTTTGAACACGCGGGACATGGGGCCTCCTGAGAAGCGACCCGGACGGCTCACGTGTGCTTCTCAGGTCACACGGTCACCGGCGCGGGGCCGAAGGCCTGGTCAGTTTACCTCGAAGGGGCTTACGAGCGCAAGCTCGGTAGCAGTGTCAGAAGGCCCTCGACGAACCTGGAACAGGTGTCTGCGGGGCGCGGTCTGATTCGTTGACTTACCAACCTCGCCGGTTACCCTCGTTCAAGCTCCTTTCCCTCGGAGTTTACCCATGCACACTTCGATCGTGGTCGTTGTCGGTACGACGATCTGGGCGGGCGTGATTGCTTGCTGTTGCTTCCCAGAAACAAAGGTAACCGTTCACAGGTTGGCATAGCGGGTTCGGCGTGGGCGGTGTAGGCTGTCGTCGCGCATGGATGCTCGGACGCTGCCGCCGGAATGGCTCGCGAGTCTGCCACCCGCTGTGATCGAGTTCATGCACGCGATTTTGGCCGAGAACGCGGCGCTCAAGGCGCGCGTGGCTGAACTGGAAGCCAAGCTCAACCAGGACTCGACCAACTCGTCGAAGCCCCCGTCGAGCGACCCGCCGGCCGTCCAGCGGGCTCCGGACCGGCCGGCCTCGGGCAAGCGGCCGGGCGGCCAGCCCGGGCACCCGCGACACGAGCGGGTGCGGCTGGAGCCGACGCGGGTGGTCGATCACAAGCCGGGCGTGTGCGACGGCTGCCGGCGGCCGCTGACCGGGCGCGACCCGGACCCGGCCTGGCAACAGGTGTGGGAGTTGCCGCCGGTCCGGCCGGACGTGACCGGTACCCCCCGTTTCTAGGCGTCGTTTCAAGAGGAAAAGTGCGGCAGGCGGTGAAACGTGTCCGCTCTTCGGCTGACCAGCCTAGCCGCACTGGACATTCTACCCGACCACGCGCAACTCCGGCGGCCCCGGCGCAGCCCGGCCGGATGAGCACCGCCGGAGGGGACACGCTTTTCCGTTCGCGGGGGCTGGCCGGG
>DATFWZ010000724.1:0-4015 GCA_035258765.1 Gemmataceae bacterium | reverse complement strand
GGTCCGAAGTAACGCACGGAGTAGACGCGATCTCCCCATTCTTCTTCGGTTCAAATACCCACAGTGGCTGCTCATCCAGCTTGAACCCTCCTTTGCCGCCGCCCGCCATGATCGCCGGCCCCCGCGGCCCGGACATCAGTGCGACCCCGGCTACGGCACACGCAAACGCCCCGGCCCACAGGCCGACGGTCTCGGCTGAGATCGCCACCGTCTTCGATCCCTCGCCGCCGGTCCGCAACCAGTGGGTGAGCACGAAGTACAGGCAGACGACAATCGGCACCGTAATCAGCACGACCTCCAGCCACGGCGACTCGCGGAGCGAGTCCCCGGTGAGGACCGCATAGGTCAGTCCGCCGGCCGCGAGTAGCGTCAGGACCGCCAAGCCTACGCGATCGAGGTATCGCGGCTGGTAATCCTCTGCCCGACCTTCGCGGATCGCGCGGCGATACCGGCGGATCGCCCAGAGTGCCCCGACGGCCGCGATGATCGCCCCGGTCAGCCAGAGGCCGCCGAGCGATTTGAGTCCCGTCCAGGCAATCCATTTCGGGAAGTACAGAAAAACCGCCGCGAGCAGGCTGACGAAGCTCGCGACCGACAGCGCGGCCACCCACCGGCGCATGAGCAGGGCCATTCCGCCAAAAAGCGCTGGAAACAAAGCCGCCAGCGCCGCGATCAGGCCGAGGAAGGGGATCTGGATGACGCCGAGGGGCAGGGGACCGATGAGTGACGAGTCGCGTTCGTTGCCGGACCGGGCGAGCGGCTTCTTGCCGTCGTCCTTGGGTTTCTTGAGCGGCGGACCGTAGCCCGGTTCCTCCTTTTCGTTGTACGGCGGCAGCTTCTCGCCCTTCATTCCGGCCTGGACGGCCTTGATCAAGTCTTCGGTCGTCCCCTTGTACGTCCGGCGGAAGTATGGCTCGCAGTGCGTGAACTTCCACCGCGTCACATCCTTGCCGTCCTGCTGTTCGACGACGCCGGACATTCGGAACCAAGTGCCGTTCGTGTACGCGACCGCGTCGTAGGTCTTTCCGCGACGGCCCGCGAAGACGATGAACGGCAAGTCCCTGTCGAGCCGGTCCATCAGCATCGCCGGCTGCTTCTCGTCAACGGCCTCCTTGTCGCCGGTCAGGTTGACCGGGACGCGGTCGAACGGGAACTCGCCGCGAAACTTGTCCACCGGGGTGAACACGAGACCCGGCTTGTCCGGGAGGAACTCGGTCACCTTCGCGGTGAAGATGAGAGGCTGATCCTTGACGATCTGCTCGAGCGTGACCGGGTTGATGATCTTGGCGTCGGCCGCGGTGGCCCAGACGAGCAGGGCCAGGAGGGGCGGCAAAATCGAGCGAGGCATGCACGGACCCCGAGTCGGCGGGCTCGGACCATATTAGTTCAGACCGTCGGCCGGGCAAAGGGGACCTGGGTCACTCGCTCGACCGGACCGGCCCCCCCGGTATAACGCCCGGATGCCTCCTCCGGCCGACTTGACCGTCCGCCGCCTGATGACGACGGACGCGGTCCGCGTCGAGCCCGACCGGCCCGTGCAGGAGGCGCTCGAATTGATGAACAAACACCGGGTCGGCGCCCTCCTGGTCGCCGAGCATGGCGAGAAGCTGGTCGGGATCTTCACGGAGCGTGACTTCCTGCGCCGGGCGGCCGCGGCGGCCGACGGCTGGCGGACCACCCCGGTCCGTGACTGGATGTCGCCGCAGCCCTACACGGTCCACCCGGACGCCGGCTGGGAGGAGGCGGTAAGCAGCCTGGAGCGTCTCCGCGTCCGCCACCTGCCGGTGGTCGAGGACGGGAAGCTGGTCGGGATCATCACGGCGCGGCAGCTCATCGCCCAGCGGGCGAATCACTTGAACCAGGTCGTGTCGGCCCGCACCCAGGAGCTGCGACAGTCCAACGAGGCCCTCCTGGCCCGCGACGCGGAGCTGACCCATTACATGAAAGCCGCCGCCCGGCTGCAGAAACGGCTGGTGTTGCCGCAATCGCCGCCGGAGTGGCCGGAGGTCGCCTGGGGGGTCCATTACGCGTCGCTCGACCCGCTTGGCGGGGACTTATACGGCTTCGCTCGCCCGGACGACGACCACCTGGGCGTTTTCATCGCCGACGCGAGTGGCCACGGCGTCCCGGCCGCGATGGTGGCGATCCTCGCCCGGCTGGCGTTCTCCGAGGCGGCCAAATCGACCCCGCGGCCAGGCGAGGTGCTGGCCGCGATGAACCGGCGGCTCCAGGACATGGCCGACGAGCGGTTCGTGACCGCGTTCTATGGCGTGCTCGACCGGGGGACGCGTCGCTTCACCTATGCCAACGCCGGACACCCGTTCCCAGTTCGCTATTCCGCTCGGGCGGGGAAGTGCCAGGAGCTGTCGGCCCGCGGGTTCATGCTCGGGGTGATGCCGGACGAGATGTACGCCGAGCGGGCAGTGGAATTGGACCCCGGGGATCGCCTGTGCCTGGTCACGGACGGCGTCGCCGATTGTCGCGACGAGCGCGGGGCGACGTTCGGGCACGAGCGCGTGGGGGAGCTGTTGCTCGCGCACGCGCAACTGACGGCCGCCGAGATCACGGCGGCCCTGGTGGACGAGCTGACGCGGTTCCGCGGGACAGCCCGGCCCGTCGATGACGTGACGATCGTGGTCGCGGCGGTCCGCTGACCGCCAGTCACCACTCCGACAGGTCGCTCTCGTCGGAGAGGACCGAGTCGAAGTCGGCGGCGCCCAGGCGGGTGGCGAGCTGGTGGAACTCGTCGGCGTGCCGGAGCTGGCTGTGGTGGAGGTGGGCCCCCTCGGCGATCAGGCGCAAGTCGTTGGTCCGAGGGATGCCGTACCGGCGCATGACGCGGCGGAAGGGCTTGAGGTCGCGGGCGTAGACGAACAGAAGCTTGTGCTCGTCCAGTTGCACTTCGATCCGCCGCGACGCCGCGACGACCGCGACGCCGGTGCACCCGTCGTTCAGGAGCAAATCCTCGAAGTCGCAAAAGTGGCTCATCAGGACGGGGCGGTCGATATCGCCGCGGCGCAGGTCGTCGTGCTGGTCGCGGCCGCTGTCGTGACTCGTTTCCAGGACAACGTGGACGCGCTCGCCGAGCGGCTCGAGGAGGTCGAGGAAGACGTCGAAGAGCTTCTCGGCGGAGACGGCGGCCCCGAGGACGGGAAGGACAATCCGGGTCTCGGCGTCGCGGAAGCGGCTCAGGCGGTATCCCTCGACCGGGACGACGGGCACATCCGGGCCGGGCCGGACGGCGTCGGTCAGGAGGAAGTCGCCGTAGCGCTTCTGGCGCAGGTGCGCCGGGGGGAAGGTGGACACGGTACGATCGGCCCTCGCGGGGGTCGGGTGAGTATCGTCCGGGGCGTTCAGCGGGGGGTGCGTTCCAGAGGTGCCGAGTCTAGTCTAGCAACCGGCCGGGCCGCCGTCCGCCGAACCTGCCCCATTCTAGCACGGGCTCCAAGTCCGCCCGTGCGGGGTCGGCAGTTTATGCGAAATATCAACGCGGATCGGACACCGGGTCGAAGCGCCCGGGCGAAGTCCTGACGATTGTGCGGGTGAGTCGGGGAGTAAACGAATCGGCCGACTTGCAATCGTCGTCCCGTCACTCGGTCACGCCATGTGGTTCTGGCACGGCGACGACCGGGGCGTCGGTCGCGGCGGCGGCACCGTCGGCCCCCCGGCGGGCGCCGCGGCCCTCGGTCAGGGTCACCAGAATGCCCTCCTGGACGATCTTCCCGTCCTGGTTGAACACCCCGCGGTACCAGACGATCTCGCCCCGCCGGCCTCGGCCGCGAATCGTCTTTTCCAGGACCTTGCTCCGCAGCCTGATCGTGTCGCCGACGTAGAGCGGCTCGCGGAAGTTCCACTCGCGGACCTGGAGGAACGCGACCGTCCGCATCGGCGGACAGAACATTCCCAGGCCGCTGCCCATGGCGAACACCAGCAGCCCGTGGGCGATCGGCCGGCGGAACGGCGTGGTCTTGGCGTACTCGTGATCCATGTGGATCGGGTTGAAGTCGCCGCTGAC
>DATFWZ010000723.1:0-3685 GCA_035258765.1 Gemmataceae bacterium | reverse complement strand
GACGAGGCCTTCGTCCTGACCCCGGACGCGGCCAAGCCCCCGAGCAGCAAGAAGATCAAGAAGGAACACGACAGCGACGTCAAGGTGGACAAGGCCGAAAAGAGGGCCGCGGGGGCCGACGACGAAGAATCGATCCTCACCGACGAGTTCAACGTGCCGGCCGAGGGCGGCGGGAGCGGCAAGCTGAGCGGCAAGTCCGGGAAGCTCTCCAGCGCCCAGCTGAAATCGGGTGACTCCGGGAAGATGAAACCGGCCGAGCCGACAAAGCCGGACTCGAAGATTAAGGCCGGCGACTCCGGGAAAGGAAAGGCGCCCCCCGCCGATGACTCCAGCGAGTTCGAGCTGACCCTCGACCAGGCCGATAGCGACGAGTTCGAGCTGTCGCTGGCGCAGGACTCCAGCGAGGAGGTGGCCCTCGGTGAGGCCCCGGCCCCCGCCGCGACGGGCAAGAGCGGTCAGAGTGGGATCAATCTGAACCGCCCGGCCGACAGCGGGGTGTCCCTGGAGAAGAAGGACGACGAGGAGATCGACTTCGAGCTCAGCCTCGACGCCCCCGGCACCGGGGCGTCCAGCAAGAAGTCCGGCAAGAAGGTTCAGGCAGACTCGGACAGCGAGTTCGAGCTGACCCTGGAAGAGCCAAGCGACCTGTCCGGGGAGCTTGCGGCCCCCGCGGGCAAGGAGAAGAAGGGGGACATCTTCGAGGCGACGGACTTCGAGATCCCCGCCCTCGAGGACGACTCGGCTTCCGAGGCCGTGTCGCTGGACGACGCCGACACGGACCTGGAGAGCTCGGACTTCGACCTGGCCCTCGACGAGGCCGACGCAGCCGCGGAGGACGAGAGCGAGTCGCAGGTGGTCGCATTGTCCGAGGCGGATGCCCGCAAGGGCCGGCCAAAGAAGAAGAAGAGTGACGAGGACGTAGATCTGGACGAGATGGAGCTCGAACAGGGGGGGTCGGCGAGCGCCGCCCTGCGGGGCGTCCGGGCCGACGAGGACGAGGAGTACGAAGTCAGCGAGGCGGTTGACGAAGGCGAAGTGCAGACCGTGGCCGCCCCGGCCAACTGGGGCCCGTGGCCGGCGATCCTCATGATCCCGACGGCCCTCGTCATGTTCTTCGCGGTCCTCATGGCCTACGAGACGCTCCACAGCGTCTGGGGCTACCAGCAAAACACCACGGCCAGCACGCCGCTGGTCAGCTGGTTTGCTGATCAGGCCGGACTGAAGCCAACGCAGTGAAAGCAAATGTCCGCGGGACAATTTGGGAAACCTGTCCCGCGGACGCCTGAGGCAAGCTAATTCGCGCAAGATCAGGCCCCGTAGGGCAGGTTGGGAAACCTGTCCTACGGGGCCTCGCGATTTCGATCACGCCGACGACCGACTCTCGAGGAAAGCGTCGAGCCCCGGGCCCGTGAAGACCACCACGTAGGCCACGTCCGCGCGCCGAGCGTCGCGGATCAAGGCGACCTGGAACCCGTACAGGCTCGGCGGCGCACTCGACCCGTCCTGCGGCAGGTTCTTCCAGTTGAAGTCCCGGTCGCGGACCACGAATACCGTCGCGTCCGCGTTCTTCGGCCCGTTCCGGAAGTAAATGACCGGCACCGTCCGGCCCTTCAATTTGCCCATGGCCGCGCCGACGAACTGGTTCAAGTCGAACGGGCGCTCCGGATTGAACTCCAGCCCACGCTCGCCGAGGACGTCGGCAATCGTCGCGCCCGGATTTCGGGCAATTTCGGTTTGGTGGTCGACGACTGCCTCGACGGTCAGCTCAGGCGCCGTCTTGATCTGCCAGGCGATCACGCCGCCGATCGTGAGCAGCACCCCGGCCGCCAGCCCGACCAGGGCCCAGGCCTTCTCGCGGTACCACGACGCCCGCTGGGCCGTGATCCCGTCGAGCAGCTTGCCCTTCAGATGCGTCGGAACCGGGACGGCCAGCATGGCCTTAGCCACGCGGTCGTCGAACGCCCGCTCGAACCTCACCAGCTCGGCACATTTTGGGCAGCTGGCCAGGTGCGCATCGAGGTCCGCGGCGTCCTCGGGGGCCAGTTCGGACCCCTGACGGCCGAAGAACGTCACGAGCATTCGGGCGGTGCTACAGTCCACGGGTCACCCCCCCGGACGCCTCCGCCGCGCCGGCCAAGGGTACCAGCCGGTCACGCAAGTGGGCTTTCGCCCGGGCCAGGCGGGACATCACCGTGCCGATGGGGAGGTCCATCTGCTCGGCGATGTCACGATAGCTCATGTCTTCAAAATAAAACAAGATCACCGGCGTCCGGAAGCCTTCCGGCAATTCATTCAGGGCAAGCTGCAGCTGTTCCGGCCCGACCTCCGGCACATCGGGCGGCAGCTCGTCGGGCAGGTCGCCGACCGCGTCCAGCGACACCTGCTTGTGCGTCCGGTCCGTCCGGGCTCGGTGCAGGTAGGCATTCCGCAGGATCGAGAAAAGCCACGGCTTGGCCCGGTCCGGGTCGCGGAGCTGGCCGAGCTGGGCTTGAGCCTTGCAGAATGCCTCCTGCGTCAGGTCTTCGGCGTCCGCGGGCGTGCCGCTGAGCCGGTAGGCGTACCGGTACAGCGACTCGTAATGCTGCTCGACGAGGGTGGCGACGCCGTGCCGGCTACCGGTCGGACCCATGTAGGCACCGCCCTCCGGGGGCATGATCCCGACGGGGCGGGTTTATTCCCGATCGCCGTCGGAATCCGCGGATTGTCCTCAACTTAGGGTGCTTCGCCCGGGCGGGACAGGGATTCGGCCGGGCTCGCGATCGGCGGCGTAACTTCGCCCGAGGGCGGAAATCCGCGATCGGAAAAAAACTTGAATTTTGGGGAATATGGGGTGCTCGTCAGTATCTCTATTGGCGTGCCGCATCCCGAACGGTGGGAATCGCGGAAAATTCCAACCGGGCCTCACTCTCCTGAAGGGAAACCTCCGTGAAAAAGCTCTTTGCGCTGTTAGTCGTCGCGTCACTGGCCGCGATTGGCTGCGACGACAAGAAGTCCACCAGCCCGAAGCCCGGCACCGGGGCCCAGACCCCGGCCACTCCGACCCCGAGCGGGGCCTCGAGCCCGACTCCGGCCATCCCGACCCCGAGCGGGGCCACGAGTCCGAGCCCCAAGGTGAGCCCCTCGAAGCCCCCCGAGGGCCCTAGCGGGCTGGATAAGAAGGACAAGAAGGACAAGGATTGAGCGCCAACTCCGCGACCCAACCTGTTACACGTTGACGTGTAGTTCCGTTTCACCCAAACTGAGTCGAAAGGATTACCCGCGATGAAGAAGCTCCTGAGCCTGGCCGTTCTGGTTGCCGCCATGGTGGCCATGGGCGCCGCGATCGGCTGCGACGACAAGAAGAGCACCTCGAAGGGGTCGGGCACGACGCCGGCCGGCGGCGGCACTGGTAGCGCCAAGACCTCCGGGTCGTGACCGCCGTCGGGCGCTGCCCGGATGCCTAGAATCATCGCAGGCCGACTGCCCCTGGCAGCCGGCCTGCGGCATTTTCTGAGAGCGAATGATGCGCAGACTACTGACGATGACGCTTCTCGCCGCTTTACTCGTCGTCCTGACCGGGTGCAGCAACAGCGCGGACAAGGGGAAGAACAAGGACAAGGACGTGCCCAAACCCGGCCGGCTTGATAACACCCAGTAAGCCGTTAGCCGCGACGCGGAGGCTTTGCGGAGCGGAGCGCGCAACACA
>DATFWZ010000722.1:0-6581 GCA_035258765.1 Gemmataceae bacterium | reverse complement strand
CCGCCGGCGTCGGGGCGTGCGTCCAAGAAGTGGCCGTCCACGCCGCGGCGGTGGGTCGGTGGGCGGCGGAGACCGAAGCGCAGCGAGGCCGCCGCCCACGCCGACCCGCCGGCGTCGGGGCGTCGGGCAGTACGCAGCTATACTCACGCGTCAATGACAGCACGCCCCCTTCGCCTCCTTCTTCGGGGACGGCGGCAGGTCGTTGGCCGGGTTCAACTCGAAGAATCCGCTCGGCTTCAACGTGAATCCGATGTACGCGGCCGGCATCACCGGGTAGTCCTCCGGCCGCGGGATGTGCGTGTGCCCCATCGTGTACCACAACACCACGTCCGTGTCCGCGACCGGCCGGTCGGCCGCGGTCCACTTCACCAGCCCGTCGCCGCCGTGGCTCTGGTTCGGGTAGTCGCCGCCCGCGAACCTCTCCGTCTCCTCGAACGGCGTCACCCAGACGTGGTAGTTCACGAACCCGGCCCGCTTCCGCCACCAGGCATCCGGCCCGGCCATCGGGAAGCTGTTGTCCCCCGGCAGGAACCGGTAGCCGACCGGCTCGCCGACCGCGTTGGGCACGCGCGGGTTGACCACCTTCCACGTCCGCGCCGTTTGCAGGTTGAGATGCGACCTGGCCTGGGTCTCTGTCTTCAGAAGGGTCGGCCGGGCCGCGAAGGCGTTGGTGTGCGGGTTGCCCGGACCGGGCTCGTCGGGCATGACGTCTACCTGGTAGACCGAGTTGTTGACGCCGTCGAGGTCGAAGTCGAGGCGGACGTTGAAGAAGTGCTGGTGGTTCGGGGCGTAGAGCTGCGGGGCCACCAGGGCACCGTACGGTGACGACTCCCCGGGCTTCAGCGCGCCGAGCGACAGGATGCCGGTCAGCTTGACTTCGAGCTGGATGTTGCCGTCCTGGTAGAGGTACCAGAAGAACCCGTACTCGTAGTTCTCCACGGTGCTGATGCTGGACACGACCAGCCGCCGCGACCGGCGCACCTCGGGCACGTTCAGTCGCCGGTCCGTGTGCTTCCAGAGGATGCCGTAGTCCTCCTCGTGCATGCAGATCGCGTTTTTGACGGTCAGCGGCTCGCCGCGGCTAGTACACAGGTGAGCGTCGAAGTAGTGAATGTGTCCGAGGCAGTCGCAGCCCAGCTCCAGGCTGTTGGCACACATCCCCATCCCGTACTCGCCGACGTCGAACGCGTTCTTGCGGTACTGCGTCGGTCCCGGGTCGCCGTACGGGACGACCATCTCGGTGAGCGACGCCCGGTAGAGGATCGACCGGTCCTTGCCACGATCGTTGTAGCGCAGGTGGTGCAGTGTGAGCCCCTCGCGGGCGTTGAACCCGATCACGAAGGTCCAGTTCTGCCACTTGATCTCGTGGCCGTTGACCACGAAGCTCGGGCCGTCGGGTTGGGTGATGTCGATCGGCTTGATGTCGCGGCGCTGGTTGGGGACGCGGTCGGCCGCGTAGTTGCACCCCTGCGGCGGCAGCGGCCAGTGGCCGTACTCCTCGACCCGGACCACCTTCATCGCGTTCAGGTCCACGACCGGGCGCAGGCCCTCGATTGGTCGGGCGTACCCGTTGTCGGTCGGGTCGGCGCGGACGAAGCACAGGGGCCGGGCGAGCCGGCGATTGGCCTCCTCGGCCTCGCCGTAATAGCCGGCGCTCCAGATGTCCACCATGACGCGGGACGTGTCGTCGATCCCGTAGTGCTTCTTGAGCGCGGCCTTGAACTCGGGACTGGCCAGGACCGCCTGCTCGCACTCGACCTGCTCGTCCACGGTCATCGTCGGCTGCACGCCGGGGACGTGCTTCCATCCGACCAGCGCGCGTTTCGCGAGCGAGATTGTCGCCGCGTAGCAGGCGTTGGCGCCGTTGTCGAAGAGAACGGCGAACGCCTCGCGGTGAGGGATGGGAGTGAGATATAAGCCGTGAACCGCCGCTTTGGGCGGCTCCTTCAGGCTGACGGACACGAACCGGGTGGTCGGGGTGACCTTCCCGGCGTCCTTGAGGATCGTGACCGCGAGCTGGACCTCGGCGGCGGACAGCGGCTCGAGCGGGTGTGCAGCGGTGGTGTGCATGGCCGGTTGGGGGTGTGGCGGGAGAGGGCACGTCAGTGTAACTTGCCCGGCAGCCGGGGCCAAGGGGTCAGGCGCACCGGCCCGCGTGCCCTCACTTGCCGGCGTCCGAGTACTTCTGCTCGACCGCGTCCTGGTACTTCTTCAACTCGTCCGCGAACGTCTTCACCGCTTTCTCGCTCGCGGCCTTCTTCTGGTCCATGCGCTTGAGGAACTCGACTTCGAGGCTCGGCTTGGAGTCGGCGACCTGTCGCATGCCGTTGCACGCGTCGATTCGCGTCTGGACGGCCTGCTTGAGGGGCGCGGGGAACTCCTTGTTGTTCGCGACGTGGGCCGCGGCCAGCTTGGACAGGTTGACAAACGTCTTGCCGTGCTCGTCCTTGAGCGCTCGCATCACCTCCCCGAGCGTGTAGACCTTGTCGCCCTTGCGGAACATCGCGTCCGACTCCCCGCGCAAGTTCAACAGTTGCAGCCGCATGGCCATGGACGCGTTGTCCTCAATGTCCTTGAGCTTCTCCCCGATGTACTCCGCGTAGTGGCGAGCCGCGGCCAGTTTGGACGCCTCGGCCTCCTTATCCGTGGCCGGGAGCCGGTTCAGGGCCTTGTTCACCTCCGCGAACGGAATGCAGAACGTGGTCGGCCGTCCGAGGAACCCGGCGGTCAGCACGCCGACGACTTCCCCGGTCTTTTCGTTGATGACGGGACCGCCGGAGTTGCCCGGGGCCGCGAACGCCTCGAGCTGGTAGAAGATCTGCCCCTCGTCCAGTCGGGCCGGGGCCCGCAGGAACCCGAACGTCACCTCCCCGATCTTCATCGCCCCCTTCCCCTGGGTCGGGTTCCCGACCACCGCGACCGGCAGCCCCTCCAGCTCGGTCCCCGGGCCGCACAGGCTCAGGGGTGAATAGCTCCCCTCGATCCGGAACAGGGCCAGGTCGCGTCGCTTGTCCTTGTACAGGAGGAGCGGCTTGATCGGCTTCGGGTCCGTCTCCGTCAGGGAGACGAACCGGATGCGGACGTCGTCGAGAAGCTCCCCCTCGATCACGTGGGCGTTGGTGACCATGATGCCCGGGCGGATGACAAACCCGCTCCCGGCCCCTTCTTTCCCCTCGACGAGCGGTGTGGCCCGCTTGGTCTTGGTGAGGACGTCCTTCAGTGCCTGCCCGACTTCCTCCTCCTTCTTCGGTCGCTTGTCCACCGGCTTGACCGGGTCGGGCGGGAAGATCGGCGGGATCGAGTCCTCCTTCTTCGGCATCGCGACCGTCTTCGGCTCGGGCGGGGTCGACTCCGGCAAGGGCGCCTTCGACTCGGGCTTCGGCGGTTCTGGCTCGACCTTCGGCTTCGCAGCCGCCCGGTCCGACTTGGGCTTCGGAGCGGGCGAGTCCTTTGCCTTCTCGATGGCGGCGGCGACCGCCGCGACCTCCTTGCCCGCCGGCTTGGACTCCGGCTCCTTCGACTTGAACCCGCCGAGCGCGGCCACGACGGCTACCCCGCCGAACAAGAGCGCGCCGACCCCGCCCAACACGGAGAACAGCACCACGCGCTTCGACGTCCCCTTCGGGGGGGGACGATAGCGGCCCGATGCGGGGCGGCGGTCGGAAGGGGCCTCCCGGTCACTCTCCCGGGTCCGGTACGATTTCGACGATGGGGCGTCTTTGGCCCAGCCCGGGCCGGTCGAATCAACGGCGGAAAAGTCGAAGTCGTTTTGCGTCCCGGCAGGCGGCGGGACGGCCTCGGCGCCGGGCTCGAGCTCCGGGACCTCGAGGACAAACTTCTGTCCGCACCCCTTGCACGTGACCCCGCCTCGGGACTTCGTCGGCTTGGCCTTCAGGGCGGCCCCGCAGGCCGGGTTCGGGCACTGAACGTGGACGGTCCCGTCGGCAGCGAGCTTGCCGGTCACGGACATGAGTGCTCTCCAGACAGGCGATTGCGAGTCAAAAGTGAGCTGCGTCGAGGGGCCATTATTCTGCACGCGTCGCCACGATTCCAGGGGCAAGAGTCGAAAAACCGGGGACAGAGTTCGGTCACGGGCCACCCGGCCGGCACCACCCGCGAGAATACCCCTCGGCACCGGCCGTAGCCCTCACGCTCCGCGTGACGAGCCCCGGGCCCGGCCAAGACTTCACGCTCTGCGGAAGGAGGCCTGGGCTCGTCATGCGGAGCGTGACGGCCACGATGGGAGCCGACGTGCTGCTGACCAACCGCCGCCGACTCGGCCGCGCGCCGACCATACACTAATCTGACCCATCCGTCGGCCTCCGCGTCATTCATGCCAAACGAAATTGCCGAGGACCCGCGCATCCGGTTCGCCGGGGAGCGCACGCTCCTGGCCTGGGTGCGAACCGGGCTGGCGATGATGGGGTTTGGCTTCGTGGTTGCCCGGTTCGGGGTGTTCCTGCGCGAGCTGGCCCCGAACCACCCGGACGCGACGCCCCAGGGCGGCGGGCTGTCGGTGTGGATCGGGACGACCCTGGTCGTCCTCGGCGTGATTGTGAACCTGCTCGCGGCCCGGGAGCACGTGCGCTTCCTGCGGCGACTCGAGCGGGGCGAACCCTACCGCCCGGAGCGCTGGTCGCTCGGCGTGATCGTCGCGGTGGTCCTGGCCGCGTGCGGGGCGGTAATGGCCAGCTACCTGGTGGTGGTCCGGCCCTGACACGGAGCTTGCGAATGACGCTCACGCCCGAGCAGCGGCGGTTCCTGCAGCGGATGGCCGCGAACCGCGAGAACCCGCCGACGGTCGGCCGGCTGTTCTGGTCGGCCCGGCCGTGGCTGTTCGTCCTGGTCGCGCTGACGGCCATGTGCCTGGTCGGCTACTTCCTGGTGGACGACCCGACGGTGCCCGCATTCGGCCTCGGGGCGGTGGCCGGGATGATGTTGAGGGCCGTCCGGCAGATCCGCACTGCGCAAGACCTTTGGCCGACGATCGCGGACATTACTGACTGGGACCGGGTAACAAAGCTGCTGGCCGCGGACGACGGGCACCTGATCGACAATCCCTAACCGAGACTTCCCCATGCTCCGACATCCCATTCTCCTACTCGCCGGCGCTCTCCTGCTCCCGGTCGCGTCGCGGGCCGAGGACCCACTGCCCGCGGCACCCAAGGGCTTTGACGTCAAGCGCGACGGCATCGACCGCGGCAAGATCGAGACCGTCGAATACGAGTCCAAGACCGTCGGCAACAAGCGCAAGGCGATCGTCTACACCCCGCCGAAATTCTCGAAGGACACGAAGTACCCCGTCCTCTACCTGCTGCACGGGATCGGCGGCGACGAGCGCGAGTGGACCCGGCAAGGGGTCGCCGAGGTCGTCATGGACAACCTGTACGCGGACAAGAAGGCGGTCCAGATGATCGTCGTCATGCCCAACGGCCGGGCCCGCCCGGACGACCGGCCAGGGGGGGACTTCAAAGGCCAATTCCCGGCCTTCGAGAAGTTCGAGGACGACCTGATCAAGGACCTGATCCCGTTCATGCAGAAGACGTATTCAGTCCTAGCCGACCGCGAGCACCGGGCCCTGATGGGCCTGTCGATGGGCGGCGGGCAGTCGCTCAACATCGGCCTGAAGCACCTGGAGACGTTCGCCTGGGTCGGCGGGTTCTCGTCGGCCCCGAACACGAAGGCCGCCGGCGAGCTGGTCAAGGACCCGGCCGACGCCGCGAAGAAGCTCAAGCTCCTTTGGGTGTCGTGCGGCGACACCGACCGGCTCATGAACATCAGCAAGGCGTTCCACGAAACGCTGACGGAGAAGAAGGTGCCGCACGTCTGGCACATTGATTCCGGGGGGCACACGTGGCCAGTGTGGAAGAATGACCTGTACCTCGCGGCCCAACGCCTGTTCCGGGACAAGTGAACCTTCCTGAGGCTCGCCATGACCGCTCGCACCGCTGCCATCCTCGCGCTCCTCGTCACGCAAACCCTCCGGGCTGACCCATTGCCGAAGACCGTTCCGTCGTCGCCGTGCAAGACGCCGCCGACCATCGACGGCGTCATCGGGCCCGACGAGTGGAAGGACGCGAAGGTCATTGCGTTCGACCTGGAGATGGCGAGTCTCAACCCGGCGACGAAATCGACCCGGGCGTGCGAGCTCCGGGTCATGAACTCGGCCAACGCCCTCTATGTCGCCTTCCGCGTCCCGGACGAGACGGTCAACGCCAGCCTGAACCCGATCGACCTGGACATCGCCATCCTCGCGTTCTGTCGCGGCGACAAGCTCCGGACCGGCGACGACCGCAAGGTGATCGCCCCCGGGCTGTACTCGGACAAGCACTTCGTCGAGCCCAACAAGGAAGCGGACGACAAGCAGAAGGACGGCCGCGGGGCGGTCGGTCATGAGAAGGGGGTCTACACGTTTGAGTGGGCCGTCCCGCTCAACTCCGGCGACCCGGAAGACCTGCAAGCCAAGCCGGGCGACACCGTCCGCTTCAACCTCGCCTACTTCGACGGCTTCCGGACCGAGCTGAAGGACACGAAGGTCGGCGGGGCCTACGGCGCCGAGCTGAACAAGGCCGACGCGTGGG